>DATLPH010000139.1:0-4456 GCA_035535855.1 Gaiellaceae bacterium | reverse complement strand
CGCGCGAGCACGAGAAAGGCCGGCAGCAGCGCGAAGCAGCGCTGCACCTCGTTCGTCTGCACCGCCTGCTCGCGCACGAAGCGGGCGAGGAAGTCGCGCCGCGCCTCCAGCGCGGTGCGGAAGTCGCCCCAGTCCCCCGAGAGCGCGTATGGCTCGATCCCGGCGAGCTCGAGGTAGTGCACCCCGCCGAAGAGCCGCAGCGGCACATCCCACGTCAGCTCGTCCACGAGCTCCTCGACGAGCGGCTCTCCGGCACAGCGCCGCGCCAGCCGTGCGTACACCGGAGAGCCCAGGGCCTCGAACTGCTCCGCCTGCCGGCGGAAGATCGCGCCCTGGTCGCTCAGGCTTCGAGCGCGGCCTTGGCCTGCGCCGCGATCTTGCCGAAGGCGTCCGGATCGCTCACTGCGAGGTCGGCGAGCACCTTGCGGTCGAGCGGGATCTCGGCCTTGCGCAGGCCCGAGATGAACTGATTGTACGAGAGGCCTTCCTGCCGCGCGGCCGCGTTGATGCGCATGATCCACAAGCGCCGGAACGTGCGCTTCTTGTTCTTGCGGTCGCGGTAGGCGTAGACCAGCGAGTGGTCGACCTGCTCCTTGGCGCGCCGGTAGCTGGAGTGCTTGAGGCCCCAGTAGCCGCGCGCCTGCTCAAGCACCTTGCGGCGCTTCTTGCGCCCGTGAACGGATCGCTTGACTCGCGGCACGCCCTACCTCCCCAGCAATCTCTTGACCTCGCGCACGTCGGACTCGTGAACCGCGTGGTCGCGGCGGAACCCCCGCTTGCGCTTAGCCGACTTCTTCTCGAGCAGGTGACTCTTCGGCGCTTTGCGCCGGAGCAGCTTCCCCGACCCCGTCACCTTGAACCGCTTCTTCGCGGCGCTGTGTGTCTTCTGCTTTGGCATCGTTTTTCGTGACTCCTGCGTTCTTCGTGGGGCCCAACAACATCACCATGTTGCGGCCGTCCTGGAGCGGCGGTGACTCTATCTGCCCGATCTCCTTCACGTCCTCCGCCAGCCGCATCAGCAGGTCGCGCCCGCGCTCCGGATGGCTCTGCTCCCGGCCGCGGAACATGATCGTCACCTTGACCTTCGCGCGCTGGTTGAGGAAGCGCACGACGTGCCCCTTCTTGGTGTTGTAGTCGTGGATCCCGATCTTGGGCCTGAGCTTGATCTCCTTGATGTTGATCGACACCTGGTGCTTGCGCGCGAGCTTGGCCTTCTGCTCCTGCTCGTACCGGTACTTGCCGTAATCCATCACCTTCGCGACGGGCGGATCGGCCTGCGCGGCGACCTCGACGAGATCGAGGTTCTTGCCCCATGCGTACTCGCGCGCTTCGTTCGTGTCCTTGACACCGATCTGAGAGCCGTCGTCGTCCACCAGCCGCACCTTCGGCGCGCGGATCATCTCGTTGATCCGGGCCTGCGGGACCGGCGCGCGATCGGGCTCCACGTTTCGGCGTGGTCTCAAAGGCGTGTCACCAAGCTCTCGATTCCTCCTTCTCTACGACTAGACCGCTGCAAGCAGCGGCCCAGAATCCTCGTCCATCCGACTCGGTTGAACCTGCGCGAAGCGCGAGCTTGCGAGGTGAGGGTGGGCCCCTGCTTGTGCAGGATCACAGGGTAGCAAGGTCCGAGCGCAGTTCGTCCAGCGACTTGGTCGACTGGTCACCGCCGCGCTCGCGCACCGCGAGCGACTCGTCCGATTCCTTGTCGCCGAAGACGATCGTGACCGGGATCTTCTCGACCTCCGCGTCGCGGATCCGCTTGCCGACGGTCTCGTCGCGCTCGTCGACCTCGACGCGGAACTCGCCCAGCTTCTGCGCGAGCTCATGCGCGGCCGGCCGGTGGCTCTCGCCGACGGAGATCACGCGAATCTGCACCGGCGCGAGCCAGAACGGGAACGCGCCGCCATAGTGCTCGATCAGGATCCCGATGAAGCGCTCGAGCGAGCCGAAGAGCGCGCGGTGGATCACGTACGGCGTGTGCTCGGCGTTGTCCTCGCCCATGTACGTCAGCCCAAAGCGGGCTGGCATCTGCGAGTCGAGCTGGATCGTCGCCATCTGCCACGAGCGGCCGAGGACGTCGGTCATGTGCAGGTCGATCTTCGGCCCGTAGAAGGCGCCGTCGCCCTCGTTGACGGTGTAGTCGATCCTGCGCCGCTCGAGGGCCGCGCGCAGGGCACCCTCGGTGAAGTCCCATTCCTCGTCGGTGCCGAGCTTGTTCTCGGGCCGCGTCGAGAGCTCGAAGCGCGCCTGCACGCCGAAGAGGTCGTACATGTCGGATGCGAAGTCGAGGCACGCGAAGATCTCGTCCTCGATCTGATCCGGCGTCACGAACAGGTGCGCGTCGTCCTGCGTCACGTGCTGCACCCGCAAGAGCCCGTGCAACGTGCCCGCACGCTCGTTTCGGTGCAGCGTCGACGACTCCGCGTACCGCAGCGGCAGGTCGCGGTAGGAGCGCAGGCCGCTGCCGAAGAGCAGCATGTGGCCGGGGCAGTTCATCGGCTTCAGGCCAAGCGTCCGCTCTTCGCCGTATGGGACGAGGAACATGTCGTCCTTGAACTTCTCCCAGTGGCCCGAGGTCTTCCAGGTGTCGACGTCGTACATCAGCGGCGTCTTGACCTCGACGTAGCCGCGCTTCGCGTTCTCGCGGCGGCGTAGGTCCTCGAGCGCGTTCCAGATCACCATTCCCTTCGGGTGCCAGAACGGCATCCCCGGCGCGTGGTCGGAGAGGTGGAAGAGGTCGAGCTGCGTGCCCAGCCGACGGTGGTCGCGGGAGCGCGCCTGCTCGAGCCGCTCGAGGTAGGCATCGAGGTCGGCCTGGTCGTAGAAGGCCGTCCCGTAGATGCGGGTCAGCTGCTTGTTGTGCTCGTCCCCGCGCCAGTACGCGCCGGCGAGGCCGGTCAGCTTGACCGCCTTGATCGGCTTGGAGTCCTGCAGGTGGGGCCCGCGGCAGAGGTCGGTGAAGTCGCCCTGCGTGTAGGTCGTGATCGGCCCCTCCGCGGTGTCGACCAGCTCGACCTTGTAGTCCTCGCCCTGGTCGGCGAAGTAGCGCTTCGCCTCCTCGGCCTCGACCTCCTTGCGGTTCCACGACCGGCCCTCGGCGAGCTCCCTGCGGATCTCTTCCTCGATCCGCTCGAGCGCCTCCTCGCCGATCGGCTCCGGGAACTCGAAGTCGTAGTAGAAGCCGTTCTCGATCGGCGGCCCGATCGCGATCTTCGTGCCCGGGTAGAGGCGGCGCACCGCCTCCGCGAGCAGGTGTGCGGTCGAGTGGCGGAGCACGTAGAGCGCGTCCGGGTCCTGTTTGTCGCGGGTGGTCAGGATCTGGATCGGCTCGCCGTCCTCGAGCGGCGCGCGCAGGTCCTGGACGCGGCCGTTCGAGCGCACCAGCACCGCCTGCTCGGCCAGCTTGGGGCCGATCGCGCGCGCCGCGTCGAGCCCCGTCGAGCCGTCGGGAAGTTCGAGTTCCGAGGAGTCGGGCAGTACCACCTTCATGGAAGAGCAGGATACTTCGCACCCTCGCGACGACGACCGCAACGACGAGCTCGACGAGTCACCGGCGCCCGATCCCGAAGATGGGGATACGAACGCCGAGGACGACCCCGGCGCGGACTAGTCGTCGCCTTCGACGGCTGCCTTCAGCTCGGCGGGACACTTGAGCCAGTAGCTCTCGCGGAGCCATTCGAGCGCGGCCTCGAGCGACTCCTCGTCGGTGACCGCGGCTGTGATCCAGCCGTAGCGGCCGACGTGGCTCGCCGTGCGCACGTACGGCAGCAGGTGCGCGATGTCGCGCTCCTCGGCGGTCAGCTTCATCGTCACGTCGACCGACTCGTCGCGCGCGACGACCCAGGCGAAGACCTTGTTCTGGCCGACCTTGAAGACCGGGAAGTCGCCCCACGGCCGGTCCTCGTAGGCCTCTGGGAACGAGAGCGCGAGCTCCGTGAGCCGCCGCTCGATTGTCGCCTTCCTCACCGGCCCATTCTGGCCGTTTCGGCCACGCTGGGGTCGGGAACCCCGCATCTGACTCACAACAGATAAGGAGGCCAGAGCGATGGCGAAGAAGATCAGCGAGCTGATGACGCCGAACCCGTGCGCGATCGAGGCCGACAAGCCCGTCGCCCACGCGGCGAAGATGATGAAGGAGGAGAACGTCGGCCTCGCGCCGGTGGTCGAGGGCGACCGGCTGGTGGGCACCCTCACCGACCGCGACATCGTCACGCGCGTGGTTGCCGAGGGCAAGGATCCGCAGACGGTGCCCGTTCGCGAGGTCGCCTCGACCGACGTGGTCACGATCGACCCGCAGCAGGACCTCGACGAGGCGCTGCGGCTGATGGCGAGCAACCAGGTCCGGCGGCTCCTCGTCGAGGAGGACGGCCGGCTGGTGGGCGTCGTCGCCCAGGCCGACATCGCCCGGGAGGGCAAGGAGAAGCAGACGGGCGAGCTCGTCGAGGAGATCTCGAAG
>DATLPH010000138.1:0-3788 GCA_035535855.1 Gaiellaceae bacterium | reverse complement strand
CGGCTCGATCCTGTCGGGCGGCACCGACAACCCGGTCGACAACACCGGCCGAGGCTGGGCCGAGCAGTACAACACGATCCAGCACTACGCGATCGACCACTCGCGACTGCACATCCCGGTGATCTACGGGGTCGACGCGGTCCATGGCTTCGGCCACCCGTACCGCGCGACGCTCTTCCCGCAGTCGATCGGGATGGGCGCGACCTGGGACACCGAGCTCGCGCGGGCTGCCGGCGCCGCAACGCGCCAGCAGCTGCTCGCGACCGGCGGGAACTGGAACTTCGCGCCCGTGCAGGACCTCGCCCGCGACAACCGCTGGGGCCGCTACTACGAGACGTGGGCCGAGGAGCCGCAGCTCGCGTCCGCGCTCGGCGCGGCCAACATCCGCGGGATCCAGGGCGGAGGCTTCGACTCGCCGCAGGTCGCGGCCACGGTGAAGCACTTCGCCGGCTACTCGCAATCGATCAACGGCCGTGATCGGGTCGAGGCGCAGCTGCCGATCCGGTACCTGCAGGACATCTTCCTGCCGGCCTACGCGGGCGGCCTCGACGCCGGTGCGGCGACCGTGATGATCGACTCGGGCTCGATCAACAACATCCCGGCCACCGGCTCGAAGTTCCTGATCACCGAGGAGCTGCGACACCGGCTCGGCTTCAAGGGCGTCGTGATCAGCGACTACGGCGACGTGCCGGCGCTGCAGACGACCTACCACGTCGCCGCGGACTTCCCCGGCGCGATCGCCAAGGCGGTCAACGCGGGGATCGACGTGAGCATGACCCCGTTCGACTACGTGGGCTGGAACAACGGCCTGATCCAGGACGTCCAGCACGGGCTCGTCTCGAAGCACCGGATCGACGCGTCCGTGCGCCGGATCCTGCGGCTGAAGTTCGAGCTCGGGCTGTTCGACCACCCGTACGTCGACCCGGCTGCCGCCGACGCGGCAGTCGAGGCGAACAAGGCACTCGCACGCAAGGCGGCCGACGAGTCGATCACGCTCCTGCGCAACCAGGGCTCGGCACTGCCGCTCTCGACGGGCGCTCGGCTCGTCGTCACCGGCCCGAGCATGAACCGGGTCAACAACCAGCTCGGCGGCTGGAGCGTCAGCTGGCAGGGCGTCTACGACCCCGGCAACCACGTCTGCTGCATGGGGCCGCCCGACCAGATCCCGCCGGCGACGACGGTGCTCGCCGGCCTGCAGGCCGCTGACCCGAACGTCACGTCCGTGCCGACCGACCAGACCGTCTCGGACGCGCAGGTCCAGGCGGCGGTCGCGGCGGCGGGGACAGCCGACGCGGCCGTGGTCGTGGTGGGCGAGCGGGCGTACGCGGAAGGCCTGGGCGACCGGCCTGACCCGGTGCTCCCGGCCGACCAGCAGAAGCTGATCGCGGCGCTCGAGGCGACCGGCAAGCCGGTGATCGTCGTGGTCATCGCCGGCCGGCCGCTCGGCTTCGGGCCCGACTCGATCGTCAGCGGAGCGCGCGCGATCCTGATGGCCTACCTGCCCGGTACCGAGGGCGGCGCGGCAGTGGCCGACGTCCTCTTCGGCAGCGTGAACCCGAGCGGTCACCTGCCGGTGACGTGGCCATCGGCGTCCGACCACATGGCGGGCGACTTCGACACCGGCGGCCCGTCGACTCCGGGTGACGAGCCGAAGTTCTTCGACCAGCTGCCCGGGACGAACTCCGGGCCGGGCTCGGGCTACAACCCGCGCTGGCCGTTCGGCTTCGGGCTCTCGTACACGACGTTCGCGACGAGCGGCCTGACGGCCACGAGCTCGGTCTCGCGCCACGGCACCGAGCATGTGACGTTCACGGTCTCGAACACCGGCAGCCGGGCCGGGGCCACCGTCGTTCCTGTGTACGTGCACCAGCCGGTGAGCACGGTGCTCGCGCCGCCGCAGCGACTCGTCGGCTTCACGCGGCTCGAGCTCGCGGCCGGTGCGTCACGCATGGTGCACGTCTCGTTCCCGGTCTCGGAGCTGGCGGTCACCGTCGGCGACATCGACGGCAGCGGCCGCCGCGCCGTCGAAGCAGGGCAGTACCAGGTGCAGGTCGGCTCGATGAGCGCTGACTTCACGGTCGGCTGACCTGACGAGGAGGAGGCGGGGCAACCCGCCTCCTCCCACCACTTCTCACCGGCCGGTGCGCAGCCGGATGAGGTGAAACGGCAGTCCGGCGAGGCACACGAGCTCGCGCGCCACGAGCCGCACCGGAGCGCGGCCGGCTGGCGAGGACGTCTGCACGGGAACGCCTGTGTCCCGCAAGCCCGCGCGAACGAGCACTCGCGCCCGGAACGCGTGCCAACGTGAGGTGACGACGACGATTTCCCTTGCGCCGAGGCGCCGGGCGCTCTCGGCCACTCGGGCGGCGTTCTCTCTCGTGTTTCGGGCCGTCGGGTCGGCGATGAGCCGCACGTCGGCGCCGTTCCAGGCCGAGCGCATCAGCTCGGCCTCGCCGGCCCCGTTCCTGCGCCGCGCCCAGCCGGACAGCAGGACCGTGTCGTCCCCGCCGGCGAGGTGCTCGGCGTGCCGGAGCCGCTCGGCGCAGACGTCATGGAGGCCGTGGTGCCGCCGACCCGAATAGCCGAGCACGGCGACGAGTCGCCCGCTCACTTCCGCCGCCAGCGGTCGAGGGCGAGCAGCGTCCCGGCGATCGTGAGCACGACCATGACCGCCTTCTTGCCCTGAAGCTTGGACTCGCCGCTCGCGCGCTCGCGCATGTCGACGGGGATCTCCTCGACCCGCATGCCCTCCTCCTGCAGCCGCAGGAGCCCCTGCACCTCCGGCGCCTCGCTCGTGTAGGGCCGCGCGAGGATCGGCAGCGCCTTCGCGTTCGCGGCGTACATGCCGCTCGTCGCGTCGAGGAACGGCCGGTCGAGCGCGACCTCCATCGAGCGCCGCAGCACCGCCGTGCCGAACCGGCGCGCGGCAGTCGGCTTGTAGCGGTACTCGGCGAAGCCGTCACCGCTCGCGAAGCGCGAGCCGACCGCGACGTCACACGCGCCCGAGCGAACGCGCTCCAGCAGCCGGACGAGCTGCGCGACGGGATGTTGACCGTCCGCGTCGACGCGACCGCAGAACGCGTAGTCGTGCTCGAGCGCGTATTCGTAGCCGGCGGCGATCCCGGCCGGCAGCCCGCGGTTCTCGCCGAACGAGATCACGTGCGCCCCGCGACCGCTTGCGACCGCGGCAGTGCGATCCGTCGACCCGTCGTCGACCACGAGCACGTCGGCCTGCGGAAGCTCGCGCGCGAGCTCGTCGAGCACCGCCGGGATGTTCTGCTCCTCGTTCCAGGCCGGCACGAAGACGAGCGTGTCGCTCAGACCGGGCACCGGATCAGCGTAGCCGTGGGGATCTCGAAGCCATAGCATCGGCCCCACATGGATGCGACTGTCGCGGCCGCCGGGAAGGTCACGCCCGAGCTCGTCATGGAGCTCCTGCGACCCAACGAGGTCGCGGTCTCGGCCGACGGATCGCGCATCGCCTTCGCCGTTGCGGCGTCGTTTCGCGAGCAGGGCAAGCCCGTCGAGACGCGGCTCTGGGTCGGTGACGTCGGCGGGGAGCTCCGCCCAGGCGAGACGGGCTCGCTGCCACGCTTCTCGCCGGACGGCTCGCAGCTGGCCTTCGCGTCCGACCGCGGACACGAGGGGCGCCTCTCGCTCTGGGTCGACGACCGTGAGCTCGGCGAGATTCCCGGCTCGGTGGAGGCGATCCACTGGTCGCCCGACGGGTCGCACCTGCTCGTGCTCGCGGCCGACCTCGGGGCCGACCGGGCCGGCGCCGAGTCGGG
>DATLPH010000137.1:0-32666 GCA_035535855.1 Gaiellaceae bacterium | reverse complement strand
GCGCTCATCGTCTTGATGCGCATGCGCGAGGCCGCCTCGTCGATCAGGTCGATCGCCTTGTCGGGCAGGTGGCGGTCCTGGATGTAGCGATCGGCGAGCACTGCCGACGCGGTGAGCGCCTCGTCGGAGATCTTGCAGCGGTGGTGCGCCTCGTAGCGGTCGCGCAGGCCGCGCAGGATCTGGACGGTGTCGTCGACCGACGGCTCGTCCACGCGGATCTGCTGAAAGCGCCGCTCGAGGGCCGCGTCGCGCTCGAGGTATTTGCGGTACTCGTCGAGAGTCGTCGCGCCGATCGTCTGGAGCTCCCCGCGCGCGAGGGCGGGCTTCAGGATCGAGGCCGCATCGATCGCGCCCTCGGCCGCGCCCGCGCCGACGAGATTGTGCAGCTCGTCGATGAACAGGATGATGTCGCCGCGCTGGGTGATCTCCTTCATCACCTTCTTCAGGCGCTCCTCGAACTCACCGCGGTACTTCGACCCGGCCACGAGCGCGGCGAGGTCGAGCGTGTAGATCTGCTTGCCCTTCAGGAGCTCCGGGACCTGGTTGCCGGAGATGCGGGCGGCGAGGCCCTCGACGACGGCGGTCTTGCCGACGCCGGGCTCGCCGATCAGGACCGGGTTGTTCTTCGTGCGGCGCGACAGGATCTGCATCACGCGCTCGATCTCGGTCTGGCGCCCGACGACGGGGTCGAGCTTCGACTCGGCGGCCAGCTTGGTCAGGTTGCGCCCGAACTGGTCGAGGAGCTTCGAGCTCTTCGACTTCTCGCCCGGGGCGCCGCCCGCGCCCTGCTGCCGCCGGCCGGGGCCGGAGAGCATGCGGATGATCTCGTTGCGAATCTTCTCGGCGTCGGCGTCGAAGTCGAGCAGGATGCGCGCCGCGACGCCTTCGTTCTCGCGCACGAGGCCGAGCAGGATGTGCTCGGTGCCGATGTAGTTGTGACCCAGCGAGAGCGCCTCGCGCAGCGCGAGCTCCAGCACCTTCTTCGCGCGCGGGGTGAACGGGATCTGGCCGGTCGTGACCTCGTCGCCCTGGCCGACGATGCGGGCGACCTGCGCGCGCACCTCCTCGACGGTGATGTCGAGCGACTCGAGCACGCGTGCGGCAAGCCCCTCTTCCTCGCGCAGGAGGCCGAGGAGGATGTGCTCGGTGCCGATGTAGTTGTGCTTGAGCGCCCGCGCCTCGTCCTGCGCTAGGACGACTACCTGTCGGGCTCGTTCGGTGAAGCGTTCGAACAACTCGCTTCTTCCTTCCCCCGCGGACCCCGCGGATCTCTGAGTCGCCCATCGTAGCGAACGGGTCGGGGGGTGGCGCATCCCCCGTCCGGGCGTTCGACACCCGTATCTTTTTGCCTCCGAATAGCGTTGAATAGCCCTTCAGAGGATGGGTCGAAGACTACTTTCACTGCTGTTGTTCGTCGTGGGCTACCTGGTGCTCGCCACGTTCACGCCGCTCATCGCGGCGGGGCCGGCGCTGACCGCCTTCGTAGCCGCGACGCTCCTGCTTGCGCGGGAACCCGAGCCGGCTCGTATCTAAGGAAGAGAGCTGGGCCGCCCCGGGCGGCGAGGCGGCCGGCTCGTCCTTGCCGAGCTAGGTCAGCTCGTAGTGCGCAGTCTCGGACTCGAGCAGCTTCAGCCTGAAGCTGCCGTCCATGAGCTTGCACTTCATCGCAACCTGGTCGCCGACCGCGAAGCCGGTCAGGTCGGCGCCGGCGGTGACGTTGCACGTGACGGGGCTCCCGCGCCCCTCGACGTCCAGGCCGATCCGGAGCGAGTTCAGCTCCGAGATGGTGCCCTCGACGATGAACCAGGAGCCTTCGGGGCTGACCGAGGCGTGCCCGTTCAGCAGCGCCTTGACCATCCACGCCCCGTCGACCTTCTTGCAGTACATCTTCGCCTCGTCGCCGACGGTGAAGCCGAGCAGGTTCATGCCTGCCGGGACACCGCACGTGAGGGGCGCGTGGTTCTCGACCTCGAGGGTGACGTGGCTCGAGTCGAGCTCGGAGATCATGCCCTCGGCCGAGACGTACTCGCCCGACGGAGGCGGCGCGGACTCCTTCTTCTTCAGCTCGACGAGGACGAAGTGAGCCTCGCGGTACTTGCAGGTCATGTAGACGCGCTGGCCGACCTCGAAGCCGGTCAGGTCGTAGCTCACCGGGACGGTGCAGCGCACCGGCTCGTTCCTGCCCTCGACCTTGACCGCGACGCCCGCGCGACCGACGGCGGCGAGGATGCCGGCTACGGAGAACTGCTCCTTGCCGATCTCGACGCCTTCGCCGGCCTCGTTCTCGTTCTCGCCCTTGACGAGCGTGAAGGAGCCGTCGCTCTCGACGGTCACGACGAGCGCGATCTCGTCGCCGGCCTCGAAGGCCGGAACCTCCATGCCGGCGGGAACCTTGACAAACACGCGCCCGCGATGAACCACCGCGAGCTCGAGCGTCCCGTCTTCGGCGGTGTCGAGGTAGATGCCTTCGAGGACGAGCCGGCCCTCGTGGCCGACCGTCTGGAGGTCGTGCTCGTTGCACGAGAGACCGCCGTTCCTGACCTCGGTCTTCCCTTCGACGCGGTCGCCGGGCTCGAGCCCGCCTCCGCGCGCAGACGCGCCGGCCTTGCCGCGCAGGCGAAGCGCGAAGACGCTGCCGCCGGCGGAGATCACCAGCCGCGCGCCGATCCGCTTGACGACGGTGCCGCGCACGTGGGCCTGACGCGCCTTGCCCGTGCGCTTGACCGCGCCGGCGGAGAACGTACCGTCGGGCAGCTTCGAGCCGCGCACGACGACGACGCCTCCGACCCGAAGCCGCTTGAAGCCAGCATGCAGCCGGACCGTTCGAACCGTGCCGTTCGCCGACGCGGTGACGATCGCCTTGCGCGCCGAATCCTTTGCAATCACAACGCCGCGGAATGTCGCAGCCCCGGCGGTGGCGGGCAGGACGACGACCAACGCTGCAGCAGTTGCGGCGAGAACCAGTAGGAACCGCCTCATTCGTGTGCCTCCTCTCGACCAACGAGCCGGTCGAAGGCGCTTCGCCCGCGACCGGCTCGTCGATGCGTTCTTAACGGCGGCGGTCGGGCGGCAACCGCACTCCTGCTCAAGCCGTGCATCGGCGCGCTGGAGCCGGGCCTTGCGGAGAATCACTCCTCCAAGCCACCGCGATCGAGGGATAGCGCTAAGAGCGCCGCGCGGCTATTCGGCGTGCGTGAAGTACAGCAGGACGGCCCAGAGCGTCATCAGAAGGATCTTGACGTCGAGCCAGAGCGACCAGTTCTCGATGTAGTAGTTGTCCCACTCGACACGGTCGCTGAGGGAGGTCCTGCCGCGGAGGCCGTGCACCTGCGCCCAACCCGTGATCCCCGACTTGACGCGATGGCGATCGCCGTAGCGCGGGACGTTGAGCTCGAACATCCGCGCGAAGTCCGGGCGCTCGGGGCGCGGGCCGATCAGGCTCATGTCGCCCTTGACGACGTTCAGGAGCTGAGGCAGCTCGTCGAGCGAGGTACGGCGGAGCAGGGTGCCGAAGCGGGTGCGGCGGTCGTCGCCCTCGACGCCACCGGGTGCGGTGTCGGGAGGCAGGTCGGGGACCTCGCCCGGCTCGGCGCCCGCGCGCATCGAGCGGAACTTGAGCATCTCGAACTCGCGGCCGTCCCGGCCGAAGCGCGGCTGGCGGAAGAAGATCGGCCGCCCCACCGAGAGCATCGTGCCGAGCGCGAGGAAGACGAAGATCGGGAGCGTCACGAGCAGGAGCGTCCCGGCGACGATCCGGTCGCCGATGTACTTGAGCGCGAACTGCCAGCCCTTCGGGTCGGCGCGCTTCGCAGAGAGCATGGGCAGGCCCCCGATGTGGTCGATGGTCAGGCGATGAGTGACGCGCTCGAACAGGCGCGGCACGAGGGAGACCGAGACGCCGAGCTCCTCGCAGCGCTGCACCTGGCGGAGCAGCACCTCGCTCGGTGCCGTCGAGAAGGTGACGACGACGTGCTCGACGTCGTGCTGCTCGATCAGGCGCTCGAGGTCCCAGCTCGCCCCCAGCACGGGCGCGGGCAGCGAGGACTCGTTCAGCGGCTCCTTGTCGATGAACCCGACCGGCTTCAGCCCGAGCTCGGGGTGCGCGATCAGGCGATCGGCGGTCAGGCGGCCGATGCGGCCGGCGCCGACGATCAGCGTCGGCTTCGACAGCTCGCCGTGCCGACGGGCCGCGATCTGGGCCCAGTCGAGCGCGACGCGACCGGCTGCGAGGTAGACGGCGCTGAAGGCCAGCAGCCGCAGCGACTGCGAGGCGAGGTCGTCCACTTCGCCGGGGAGCAGGATCCTCAGGCTGAGGACGGTCATCGACGCGAGCGCCGTGATCACCGCGACCGCGCGCACGTCGTCCAGCACCGACACCTTCAGGCGCCACGAGTAGAGGCCCCTCAGGTAGAGGAAGAGCAGGACGAAGCCCGCGTAGGCGACCAGCCAGACCGGCGCGACGCGGAGGATCCCAGCGTCACCGGCGCCGAGCTGGGCCGCCGCGCTGGCCGCGGCGAGCATCACCGCGTCCAGGAGGAGGGCTCCCCGCGCCCACGAGCCGGAGCGCAGACGGCTGAGCGCCCGCTCTTCGGCCCGCTCTAGCTCGAGCGGTTCGAGCGCAGGGAGCACCTCGACGTTCGTCAGTTGTCGCGTCGCCACAGCGCGATCCGGTTCCGGTTAGCTGCCGGTGCCTAGTTGTTCTTGGCCCGGCCGAGCTTGCGCAGCCCGGTTCCCGCTACCAGCAGAAGCCCGCCGCCCGCGGCCAGCAACGCCAGGTCGAGGCCCGTGAACGGGAGCCCGCCCTGCGTCTTGACCGCCTGAGCACCGAGTGCCTGCTCAACGGCCCCCTGGACACCCACCCGTGGGTACCCCTGCAGCGCTGCGTCTCGCTGCGCTCGCTGCAAGTCCGCCTGCGAATATCTCTGATCAAGCCGACCGTTGTCGGCGTAGTCCCTGTAGATCTGCTGCGGAGTGGCTCCCAGCGCCGACCCCGCGCCAAGCGCCAAAGCCGCACAAGCAGTCACTCCCCAAATTGCACATCGCCGCCACATCGCCGCTCTCCCTCCTCCTCGGTGGCCCGTAGGCCAGCCTATTGACCTTCAACCCCGCGCCCCATTGCACGAGGTGCCGCAGAAATCCCCGCCCTTTGTCTGGGGATGCTTCAAACGTAGACGCGCCACGTCCGTTCCGCAAGGGCAGCATCCAATTCCCAAACAATCACACTCAAAACCACACTCATATGATCATCAACGGAGAAACGGCGATTCGGGTTCTGCCCACGGCCGCTCTGGCCGCCGCTGCCTGGGCGCTTGCCTGGCTCGCCACCGGCAGCCTCGACTCGGCCGACTGGCTGCCCTACGCGTCAATCGCGGGCGTCCTCCTGGTCGTCCTACTCCTGACCGGGGCGGCGGCGACGCCGAGGCCGCTCGAACTGGCCGCGCTTGGCGCGCTGGCCGGGCTCGCAGCCTGGGAAGCGCTCTCGCTGACCTGGTCGGCCGTGCCCTCCCTTGCGAGGGACGAGGGGCTCCTGACGCTCTTCTATGCGATCGCGCTGCTGGTTCCGCTGCTGACCCTGCGCGGAGACGGCGACCGCCTCCTCGCGGCCGGGACGATCGCGGCCGAGGCGGCGCTTTTGGCCCTGGCCGCCGCGCTGAACCTCCGTTTCGGCGGCAACCAGGTCGACCACTTCTACGCGGGCCGGCTCTCCTTCCCGATCTCCTACCCGAACGCCCAGGCTGCCGTCTTCCTGATCGGCTTCTGGCCGGCGGTTGTCCTGGCCGCGCACCGCCGTGCACCCGTGCTGCTGCGCGCTCTCGCGCTCGGGGGCGCGACCGCGATCGCGGCCGGGTGGCTGACGGCCCAGAGCAAGGGCGGCGTGCTCGCGATCGGCGTCTCGGCGGTCCTCCTGTTCGCGATCTCGCCGCTGCGCCTCCGGCTGCTTCCGCCGACGCTGGTGGCCGCCGGGCTGACCGCCGTCGGCTACCGCCCGCTGACCGCGCCGTTCAGGTCGGACGGCCAGGCGCAGCTCGTCAGCGACGTGCGGAACACGGGCACGACGATCCTGCTCCTCACCGCGGTGGCTGTCGTCGTCGGGTTGCTGTACGCGCTCGCCGACCGGCGACTGGAGCTGAGCGCCCGCACGAGGCGGATGCTAGGAGCGGTCGCCGCGGTCGGCGCGCTCGTCGCGGTCGTGGCCGCGAGCGCCGTGGTCGTCTCGCGCGTCGACTTCGGCGCGGAGTGGCGGGCCTTCAAGCACGCGCCGACCAACTCGGCCTCCAGCCACCTGCTCCAGCTCGGCTCGTACCGCTACGACATCTGGCGAGTGGCGCTGAACGAGTTCGAGCACCACCCGCTCGCGGGGATCGGCTCGCGCGGCTTCGGCCCGGCCTACCTCCGCCTGCGCGAGAGCCCGGACACCCCGGTGCGTGCGCACTCGTTCGAGCTCGACGCCCTGAGCGAGGTCGGGATCGTCGGATTCCTGCTGCTCGGGACGTCGCTCGTGCTGCTCCTGATTCCCGTCTTCTTACGCACACGCGCGCGGGACCCTGCTGCGACGGCCGTCTTCGGCGGCGCGGCGTACTGGCTCGCGCACGGCTCGGTGGACTGGCTCTGGACCGTGCCCGCCTGCGGCCTGCCGTTCTTCCTGCTGCTCGGCAGCGGCGGCGCCGGCGGCGAGCGCCCGCTGCTCTCGCGCCGAGTCGCCGCACCTGCTGCGGCCGCCGTGGCGGCGATCGTCGTCCTGCTGTTCGTGCCCCCCTGGCTCTCGGCCCGCCTCGCCGTGCGCGGGCAGATCTCCTGGGCGAAGCGGCTCGACCCGCTCGCGATCGACCCGTACCTGGCCGCGGCAGCGCGCGCGTCCACGCCGCAGGCCGCCCTCGAGCCGCTGCGAGCGGCCGTGCGCAAGGAGCCGCGGGTCGTCGAGCTGCGCTTCGCGCTGGCGAAGGGCTACGAGCGTGCCGGTCAGATCGCGGCCGCGCGGCGCGAGCTGCTCGCGGCCAAGCGCCTCGACCCGCGCGAGCCTCAAATCGACCAGGCGCTGAGCTCCCTGCCGCGGTCTTAGCGGGCCGAGCCAGTCGGTACGCTCTCCGGCACTGTGCCCAGGGCCCTCGTTACAGGCGGCGCGGGCTTCATCGGCTCGCACCTCTCGGAGCTCCTCCTCGCCGACGGCTGGGAGGTGTTCGTGCTCGACGACGTCTCGACGGGCTCGCTCGAGAACATCGCGCACCTGCGCGACAGGCCGGACTATCACCTGGTGGTCGACTCGGTCCTGGCCCCGGCGATCGTGAACGAGCTCGTGAACAAGTGCGACGTCGTCTACCACCTCGCGGCGGCGGTCGGCGTGCGCCTGATCGTCGAGCAGCCGGTGCACACGATGGTCACGAACGTCCAGGGCACCGAGACGGTGCTCGACTGCTGCAGCCGCTTCGGCAAGCGCGTGCTCGTCGCCTCGAGCTCGGAGGTCTACGGCGATCACCGCACCGAGCGGCCGCTGAGCGAGGACGACCGCCGCGTCTACGGGCCGACGACCGAGAAGCGCTGGCTCTACGCAGACTCGAAGGCGATGGACGAGTTCCTCGCGTTCGGCTACCACCAGGAGCGCGAGCTCGACTGCGTGATCGCGCGGCTCTTCAACACCGTCGGCCCGCGGCAGAGCGGACGCTACGGGATGGTGATCCCGCGCTTCGTCGAGCGCGCCCTCGCGGGCGAGCCGCTCGAGGTGCACGGCGACGGGAGCCAGACGCGCGCCTTCTGCCACGTGCAGGACACGATCCGCGCCCTCAAGGGGCTCGTCGAGGCAAACGGCGTTTCTGGCGACGTCTTCAACGTCGGCTCGACCGAGCGCATCAGCGTCTCCGGCCTCGCCGACCGCATCCTCGAGCTCACCGGCTCGAGCTCCGAGCTCGCCTACATCCCGTACGACGAGGTCTACGGCCTCGGCATCGAGGACACGCTCCACCGGGAGCCAGCGATCGAGAAGATCGGCCAGGCGATCGGCTGGCGGCCCGAGCGGAAGCTCGACCAGATCCTCGCTGACGTGATCTCGCAGGCCCCTCTACCCTCGGGCACGTGAGCTTCGTCGAGCCGGTCGTCGTCAGGACGCTCCCCGGTCCTGCGGTGCGCGCTGCGCGCTGGGTCGCGTGGCTCTTCCCGCTCGCGCTCCTCGGAGCGCTGATCGCGTTCGTCCTGACCGGCCACCCGCCGCCCTCGCTGAGGCTGATCGTGGCGGGCGGGATCGCGCTGATCGGCCTGCTGGCCCTGACGCTGACGCGCTTCGACAGCGCCGTCTTCCTCGGGTTCATGCTGATGAGCATCGTCCCGTTCCAGCCCGGGCCGCCCGACATGGTCTTCCTGGTCGTGCTTGCGGTCGCGGTCGCCACGGGCCGGTTCCACCTGCAGCGGCTGCCGCTGAGCGTCGGCGCGCTCGTGGCGGCCTTCGTCTTCCTCAACATCCTCTCGGCCACGTTCGTCGTCGACGTGCCGACGGCCGAGCGCTATTTCGCGATCACGCTCTACCTGGCGGCGTTCTCCGTCTGGCTCGCGGGCTACGTCGACTCGACCGAGCGGGCGCGCCGGGTGCTCGTGGCGATGCTGATCACGGGCGTCGCCACCGCGACGGCCGCCTGCCTCGCCCTGTACCTCCCCGGGATCCCGCTGACCAACCGGATGACCGGGGCACAGCGCGCGCAGGGGCTCTTCCACGACCCGAACATCTTCGGCCCCTACATGCTGATGCTCGCGCTGTTCGTGCTCGAGGAACTCCTCCAGCCGCGGCTGCTGCGCGTCCGCACCTCGCTCAAGTTCGCGATGCTGCTCGCGCTCGGCGCGGCGACGCTGTTCTCGTTCTCGCGCGCGGCCTGGCTGAACGCCGCGGTGGGCGTCTTCGCGATGTTCGTGGTCTTCGCGCTGCGTCGTGGCGGCGGGCAGAAGGCGATGGTCATCTTGGTCACGCTGCTCGCGGCGCTGGCCGCGCTGGCCGTGTTCGTGTCGCTCAGCGGCTCGGCGAACTTCCTCAGCGAGCGCGCCCGCCTGCAGAGCTACGACACGTCGCGCTTCAGCGCGCAGGAGAGCGGCCTGCACCTCGTCGCGGCTTACCCGTTCGGCATCGGGCCCGGGCAGTTCGAGTCCTATGTGCCCGTCTCGGCGCACAGCACCTACATCCGCGCGCTGGCCGAGCAGGGCGTGCTCGGGCTGGTGACGATTCTCGCCCTGATCCTCACCACGCTCGTGCTGGCAGGCCGCAACGCGGTGATCGGGCGCGACACCTACGGGATCGGCTCGGCCGCGCTCTTAGGGGCCTGGTGCGGCCTCGTCGCCAACAGCGCGTTCGTCGACACGCTGCACTGGCGTCACTTCTGGATCCTCGCCGGGCTGATCTGGGCGGGGACGATGCGAGGCCAGCTGCGCGGGAACCCTGCCGCGCGGTAGCTCGTCCCGCATGGTCGAAGCGCCGGCGTAGGCGTAGGCGATCGAGCGGCGGGCGCCGACCACGACGACGCCGAGCGAGTGCACCTCGAGGCGCTCGAGCACGTCGCGCAGCTCAGTCAGGTCCTCGACGGTCGCGCGGTCGAGGCGCGAGACGACGATCGTGCTGTCGACGCGCTGCGCGAGCGCGTGGCTGTCGGCGATCCCGAGCAGTGGGGGGCCGTCGACGATCACGTACTTGTAGTCGCGCGTCTCCAGGTCGTGGAAGAAGGCCGAGAGCGCGTCGCTGAAGAGCAGCTTCGCCGGGTCCGGGACCCGCGTGCCGCTCGGGATCACGTGCAGGTTGTCGCCGACGCCGCCGAAGACCGTCACGACGCTCTCGTCGATCGCCTCGGTCAGCGTTCCCGGGCGCGCGCCGTTGCTGGAGGCGGCGACGAGGATGTCGGAGAGGCCAGGCGCGAGCGGGGTCTTGAAGAGCTCGTGCAGGCTCGGGAAGCGCAGGTCGCCGGAGATCAGCAGCGTCTTCTCGCCGACCCGCGCAAGCGAGCGCGCCAGCCCTGCGGCGACGCTGGTCTTGCCCTCGCCCTCGACCGAGCTCGTCACGAGGATCACCTGCTGCTTGGTCGCGGGCAGGTGGAACCGGATCGAGGCCTGCAGCGTCTGGTACGCCTCGTTGGCGACCGCCCGCAGCAGCTTCGGCCGGCGGCCGAAGCGGCGGCTGACGAACGGCACGCCCACGAGCAGCGGCAGGTTGAGCAGGCGGCTGACCTCGCGCGGGTTGCCGACGCGCGGGACGAGCCGGTCTCGCGCGAGCGCAGCGATGATCCCGAGGAAGAGCGCGGCGAAGAACGCGAGCACACCGTTGCGCACCGGGCGCGGTGTGTAGGGAGCGTCGGGCGTTTCGGCAGGCACGATCGACAGGTCCGAGCCGGCCGTGGCGAGCTCGGTCGCGAGCGTCGCCTGCTGCTGCCGCAGCGCGTCGAGCTCCTGGACCGAGGCCCCGCGGGCCACCGCCGCCCGTAACTGCGCACTCAAGGCGGCCTGCGCGGCCTCCAGCTGCGCCTTCGCGTCCTGTTGGTGCTTCTGCAGGAACGCCGCCGCGACCGAGTTCGCGATCAGCGCCGAGCGCTGTGCCTTCGGGGCGAGCGCGTAGACGCTGATGATGTCGGCGGACTGGTCGACGGAGCCCGAGACGTCGGTCGAGAGCGTGTCGGCGTTCTCGCCCGGGATCCGCTGCGCGGCCAGTGAGAGCACCTCGCGGGTCGTCAGGAGCCGCTGGAAGGTCTCGAGGTTCCGCTGCACCGTGCTCACGTCGGTGCTCGCGAAGACCGACGTCGCCGGCTGGTAGACGATCTTGGCGATCGAGCGGTAGGTCTTCGGCAGGTAGAGCGAGACGGCGACGACCGCGGCGGTCGTGGCGATCACCACCAGCGCGATCACCCCACGGGCCCGCCGGAGCGCGTCCAGGCTGCGGCGAACCTCGATCGGCTGGTCCGCTTGGAGCTGGAACGAGCTCGGCGAGCGGAGACCTGGAGGGGTTACCTCTCCGCGTTCCGACATTTGGCGCACGATAGCCGAATCTGCGGTCGGTACCAGGCCGCCCGGATGATCACTCGGACGAGGGGCGCGCCCTTCCCCGACCCCGCCGATGCGGGGTGGGATGAGGCGCCGCACCTCACGCAGGATCGTCCTGCTCGTAGCCGCTGGACTTGCCGTCACCGCCCTTCTGCCCGCTCAGGGGGTCGCCGCGCGACTGAAGCTCCGCGCGGTCCCCGGCGGTGTCGTCGTGCGCCTCGTCGGCGCAAAGCCGAACGCCGTTCGCTACACGCTCGGCCGGCACACGATCCGCCACGTCCGGCGCGCGCCCTTCAGCCTCGTGCTCTACGGGTACCGCCCCGCCTCGCGCGGCACCAGCGCCGACGCGCGGATCAAGCTCGTCGCGCGCGGCCGCAAGGGCCGCCGGCTCGCGTTCGCCGGCCTCGTCCGCTGGGGCAGGCCCGCGACCCTGACCCGCACGCGCGGGCCTTCGGTCCGCTTCACGAGCACGCCGGCGAACACGACCTCCACGCGCGCAACGCTCGCCTTCAAGGCCACGAACGCGGCCTCGACGAGCTGCAGCCTGGACGGTGCGGCGTTCGTATCCTGTTCGAGCCCGGTGTCCTTCACCGCCCTCGCACTCGGCAAGCACGCCCTCACCGTGCTCGCCACCAATGCAGCAGGTGCTGCGACTGCGGTCGCGAGCTGGGTCGTCCTCGCTCCGCCGCCCCCGCCGCCGGTCTCACCTCCCCCGCCGCCGCCTGGGACGGTCACCTTCGCGCCCGTTACGCCGCCCTCGGCCTACGCGCCTCCGCCCACGGCCATCACGGTCTACAGCTCCGCGCAGCTGAAGCAGGCTCTCGCTGGCTCGGCCCCCGACATCGTTGTCGCGGACGGCCTCTACGACAACAACGGCCCCTTCGTGAACGCGGGCGGCCAGCACGTCTACGCGCAGCACCTCGGCGGCGCGGTCTTCCGGGCCGGCTTCGTGATGGGCGGTAACTGGGGCCCGGGGAAGGGCCTGCTCCAGGGCCTTGCCTTCGACGTCTCCGACCCGAGCAAAGTGCTCAACGGCTCGATCGTCCACGTCTGGGGCACCGGCGCAGGGACGCAGGTGCTCGACACGACGTTCGAGGGCAACCATGTGATCTCGACCGGCCTGATGGCCCGCCAGGTAGAAGGGCTCGTCGTCCGCCGCGTGGTCGCAAAGGACTTCCTCGACTGGGGCGTGATGGTCGACACGAACGTGTCGAGCTACACGCCGGCGGTTCCTCCCGTGCTGGAGGACATCAACGCGGCGAACGTCACCTGGCCGACCCCTCGCGCCTCGAACGGCACCGCCGAGGCCTGCGTCTGGGTTGGCGTGAAGGCCGTCGTCAAGCGGATCAAGGCCCGCAACTGCGCCTGGGAGGGGCTCTGGGTCGGCACCGGCACCCGCGGCAGCGTCTTCGAGGACCTCGACCTGAACGACGTCGGCATCGGCGTCTACGTCGAGCATTTCGCGAGCAACACCTTCTTCCGCCGCATCCACGCAGGACCGAACGTCGATCGCGGCCTGACCTGTGAGTGGGCCGACCCGGCCTGGGGCACGCGGGCGGCCTGCACGGACAACGTGATCGAGGACTCCTACTTCGACACCCGCGTGCTGGGCGTCTACCTGGACGAGGGCACCACGCGCACGACGGTCCGGAACTCGGTCTTCGTCCACCAGCGCTGCGGCGCGATCGGCAACTACGCCGGCGTCGGCAACCTCTGGGACACGACCGGGAACAACTACAGCGGCATCCTCGCGGGCGCCGTTCCCGTCTACACCCACCACCTGTACAGCTGCTAGCCGGCCGGGCTGGCGCCTGCCGCCCGCGCGTGCATAGTTAGGGCGGCTGGCCTTGAACTCGATCACGCCCTCGATCCTGCACGTCTCACAGCCGACCGAAGGCGGCGTCTGCCGCTGCGTGCTCGAGCTCGCGGCCGACCAGCTCGAGCGGGGCTGGGAGGTCGCGGTCGCGAGCCCGGGCGGCGAGCTCGGGCAGGAGGCGCGCGAGCTCGGGGCGAGGCATCTCACCTGGGAGGCCGGCCGCTCGCCCGGCCCGGGAACCGCGGCCGAGACCCTGCGCCTGCGCCGGTTGATCGCTCGAGCGGAGCCGACGCTCGTGCATCTGCACTCCTCGAAGGCCGGGGTCGCGGGCCGGCTCGCGCTGCACGGCCGCCGGCCGACGGTCTTCCAGCCGCACGGCTGGTCGTTCTACCCGCTCTCGGGGGCGCTGCGGCGGGCCGCCGTCGCCTGGGAGCGCACGGGCGCGCGCTGGGCCGCCGCCGTCGTGTGCGTGAGCGACACCGAGCGCCGTCGCGGCGAGGCCGAGGGGATCCGCGCGCGCTGGGAAGTCGTCCCGAACGGCGTCGACGTGCGCGCGCTCGCGCCCGCGTCGGCCGGGGACCGCGCAGCCGCCCGCAAGCGCCTCGGGCTCCCCGAGGGCCCGCTCGTCGTCTGCCTCGGGCGGATCTGCCGGGCCAAGGGCCAGGACCAGCTCGTCGAGGCATGGCCGGACGTGCTCACGCGAGTGCCGGAGGCGAGGCTCGTGCTCGTCGGCGGCGGGCCGGACCTCGAGGCGGTCAGGGCGCAGGCGGGCGACGCGGTCGACTTCGTGGGCGAGCGCTCGGACGTGCCCGACTGGCTCGCGGCCGCGGACGTCGTCGCCGCACCCTCGCGCTGGGAGGGCATGTCGTTTGCGATGCTGGAAACGATGGCCTCTGCACGCAGCCTCGTGATCACGGACGTCCCCGGCGCGCATGACGCGCTCGGCGAGGGCGCCGCCGGGATCGTGCCGCTCGGCGACCGGGAGGCGCTCGCCTCCGGGATCGTCACGCGGCTGCTCGACCCCGGGCTGGCGGCGGAGGAGGGAGCCGCTCTCCGCGTGCGGGTCGAGCGCCACCACGACCTCCGCGACTCGACCCGGGCCGCAGCCAACCTGTACGCCCGGCTCCTGCAGGCTCCGCTGACCGGCCTCGAGGACGCGAAGCTGGCGGCCGCGCAATGAGGACCGACTACCTGATTCGCGCCCACACCGCGCCCGAGCAGCTGGCGCGGTTGATCGGCCGCCTCGACGAGGGCGACGTCCGCTTCTACGTCCACGTCAACGCGCTCACCGACGACGAGACCTTCCGCGCGATGCAGGCCGGGCTCGAGAGCCGCGGCAACGTCGTCTGGCTCCCTCGCGTCCCCTGCTACTGGGGCGGCTTCAGCCTGCTCCGCGCGACCCTGGTCGGGATCGAGGCGATCCTCGCCGCCGGCGACCTCCCCGACCACGCCCTGCTGCTCTCCGGCCAGGACTACCCGCTCGCCGCGCCGCGCGAGATCGACGCCTACCTCTCGGCCCGCCGCGGCCGGAACCTCCTGCACCACTTCCACCTGCCCGCGGTCGAGTGGACGGGCGAGGGCGGCGGCCTCAACCGGCTGCGCTACCCGTACTTCGAGCGGATCCGCTATCGCACGCGGCTGCTGCGGTTGCCGATCCCGCGCAGGCTGCCCGAGGGGCTCGAGCCGTACGGCGGGATGGCGCTCTGGGCGCTCACGGGCCAGACGCTGGAGTGGCTGATGCGCTTCGTCGCCGAGCGGCCCGAGGTACTGCGCTTCTTCGAGCGGACGAAGATGCCAGACGAGACGTTCTTCCAGACGTTGATCTTGAGCTCGCCGCTGGCCGAGACCGTGGACAACGAGGAGCTGCACTACCTCGACTGGAGCGCGGGGAGCGCGCACCCGGCGACGCTCACCGCCGCCGACCTGCCGAAGCTGCGCGCGTCGGAAACGCTCTTCGCCCGCAAGTTCGACGCGGCCGTCGACTCGGAGATCCTCGACCTGCTCGACCGGGAGCCCGCCCATGTCGCTTAAGACCGTGATCCTCGCGGGCGGCTACGGCACGCGCTTGTCGGAGGAGACGGCGGTCCGGCCCAAGCCGATGGTGGAGATCGGCGAGCGCCCGATCCTCTGGCACATCATGAAGGGCTACGAGGCCCACGGCGTGCGCGAGTTCGTGATCTGCTGCGGCTACAAATCGCACGTGATCAAGGACTACTTCGCGAACTACGCGCTGCGGCACGCCGACGTCACGGTCGACCTCGCTGGGAACGAGCTGCAGCTGGAGGCACGCGGCGTCGAGCCCTGGCGGGTGCACCTGATCGAGACCGGCGACGCGACGATGACCGGCGGCCGCCTGAAGCGGGTCGCGCACCTCGTCGACGACGGGACGTTCTTCTTCACCTACGGGGACTGCGTCACCGACCTCGACATGACGAAGCTGCTCGAGTTCCACCGCTCCGAGGACGCGCTCGCGACGCTGACCGCCATCCGCCCGCCCGGCCGCTTCGGCGCGCTCACGCTCGAGGAACACGCGACGAAGATCGAGCGCTTCCGCGAGAAGCCCGAGGGCGACGGCGGCTGGGTCAACGGCGGCTTCTTCGTGCTCGAGCCCGACGTGCTCGAGTACATCTCCAGCGACGACACCGTCTGGGAGCGCGAGCCGCTAGAGCGCCTGGCGAGCGAGGAGCGGCTGGCTGCGTACCGCCACCACGGTTACTGGCAGAACATGGACAGCCTGCGCGACAAGATGGTGCTCGAGGAGAAGTGGGCGACCGGCAGCCCGCCCTGGAAGACGTGGTAGAGCGGCTGGCCTGCCGCTTCTGCGGCGCGCGGCTCGAGCAGGTGTTCGCCGACCTCGGCGCCCAGCCGCTCGCGAACTCGAATCTGCGCGAGGAGGACCTCGCCAAGCCGGAGCCGTTCTACCCGCTGACCGTCTACGTCTGCGGCGAGTGCTTCCTCGTGCAGCTGCCCGAGTCGGCCTCGCCCGAGGAGATCTTCAGCGACTACGTCTACTTCTCCTCGACCTCCGAGAGCTGGCTCCGCCACGCCGAGGCTTACGTCGAGTCGATCACGGAACGGCTCGGCCTGGGCGAGTCGAGCCAGGTCGTCGAGCTCGCGAGCAACGACGGCTACCTGCTGCAGTACTTCCTCGAGCGCGCGATTCCGGTGCTCGGGGTGGAGCCGGCGGCGAACGTGGCCGCGACTGCAATCGAGCGGGGGATCCCGACGAAGGTCGCGTTCTTCGGCACCGAGACCGCCCAGGCGCTGCGGGACGAAGGCGTCGCGGCCGACCTCGTGCTCGGCAACAACGTGCTCGCCCACGTGCCCGGGCTGAACGACTTCGTCGAGGGCGTGCGCATGCTGCTGAAGCCGGAGGGCACCGCCACCTTCGAGTTCCCGCACCTGCTCACGCTGATCGAGCACACCGAGTTCGACACGATCTACCACGAGCACTTCTCGTACTTCTCGCTGCTCGCCGTGCAGAAGGTCTTCGCCGCGCACGGGCTCGAGGTCGTCGACGTGGAGGAGCTGCGTTCGCACGGCGGCTCGCTGCGGCTCTACGTGCGCCAGTCGGGCGTCGAGGGGCCGGGCGAGCGGGTCGAGGAGCTGCTGGCGCGGGAGCGGTCGGCCGGGCTCGACCGGCTCGAGACCTACGGCGCCTTCGAGGAGCAGGTGCGCGCGACCAAGCGCGACCTGCTCGAGTTCTTAATCGGCGCGCGGCGCAAGGGCAGGCACGTGGCCGGCTACGGCGCCCCGGCGAAAGGCAACACGCTGCTCAACTACTGCGGCGTCCGAGCGGACCTCCTCGACTACGTCGTCGACCTGAGCCCATACAAGCAGGGCCTCTACCTGCCCGGAACTCGCCTGCCGATCTACGCGCCTGACCACATCGCCCGAACGAAGCCGGACTACGTCCTGATCCTGCCCTGGAACCTGCGCGACGAGATCGTCGAGCAGATGGCGCACGTGCGCGACTGGGGCGGGCGCTTCGTCACGCCGGTCCCCACCGTCAAGGTGCTGGAGTGAGCCTCGACCGTGCGGCCCTCCCGTCCGCCGCGGAGGCCGGGGCCGAGCTGCACGAGCTGATGCGGGAGCTGTTTCCCTTCTGCCGCAGCCTCACCGGCGACGGCGTGCGCCAGACCTTCGACGTGATCGAGCGCGACGTGCCGCTCGAGCGCACCGAGGTCCCGAGCGGGACGCAGGTCTACGACTGGACGCTCCCGCGCGAGTGGAACATCCGCGGCGCGCGGCTCGTCGACCCGAACGGCGAGACGGTCGCCGACTTCGCCGACTCGAACCTGCACGTCCTCAACTACAGCGTTCCGGTGAGCGGCGCCTTCTCGCTCGAGGAGCTGCGGCCACATCTCTTCACCGACCCCGAGCGCCCCGACATGATCCCGTACCGCACCTCGTACCACAACGAGAACTGGGGCTTCTGCCTCCCCCACGCCGTCTACGAGCGGCTCGCCGAGGGCGACTACCAGGTCGAGATCGACTCGACGCTCGAGGACGGGCACGTCGTCTACGCCGAGCGCTTCCTGCCGGGCGAGAGCGACGAGGAGGTGCTGGTCTCGACCTACGTCTGCCACCCCTCGCTCGCGAACGACAACCTCTCCGGCGTCGTCCTCGCCGCCGCGCTGGCCCGCCACCTCGACGGCCAGCCGCTGCGCTGCTCCTACCGCTTCCTCTTCGCGCCCGCGACGATCGGGCCGCTGACCTGGCTCTCCCGCAACGAGGAGCGGCTGCCCCGGATCTCCGCGGGGCTCGTCGCCAGCTGCGTCGGCGACCCGGGGCCGTTCACGTACAAGCGCAGCCGCCGCGGGAACGCGGAGATCGACCGCGCGGTGGCCGCGGTGCTCGGCGACGAAGGACGGATCGAGGACTTCACCCCGCTCGGCACCGACGAGCGCCAGTTCTGCTCGCCCGGCTTCGACCTGCCGGTGGGCGTGCTCTCGCGCACGCCGACCGACCGCTACCCCGAGTACCACTCCTCCGCGGACGACCTCGACTTCGTGCGGCCCGAGGCCCTGGGCGAGTCGTTCGAGCGCTACCTCGACGTGATCGAGGTGCTGGAGCGCAACCGGACCTACCGCAACCTGAGCCCGAAGGGCGAGCCACAGCTCGGCAAGCGCGGGCTCTACCGCTCGGTGGGCGGCGGCTCGTTCGCCGAGGGCGCGCTCCTGTGGGTGCTGAACCTCTCCGACGGCTCGCACGACCTGCTCGCGGTCGCCGAGCGCTCGGGCCTGCCTTTCGGCGAGATCGCCGACGCGGCCGACGCGCTCGCCGAGGCCGGCCTGCTCTCAGCCGCCTAGCGGCTGGAAGAGACGGTTCCGCAGGCGGACGAAGCCCCGGCGGAGCGGGCCGGGCGTCGCGTGGACAACTCCGCGAACGCCTCGGTGCGTTCCGCTGAGCGAGGATCGGATCGCCCCGGGCGCGGAGCCGCGCCGGAGCCGGAACGGCACCTCGCCCTCGTCCAGCCGAAGCGGCACGTCGTCCGCAAACCACAGCCGTGGCAGCAGCTGCACGTACGCGTCGGTGCGGAGCCGCAGCCAGCCGTAACGCTGCCAGACCTTTGGGCCGAGCGAGTGGTGCAGGATCGTCACGGGCTCCCCGTCGAGCTCGCATTGCAGCGAGCGCGCGTCTTCGACCCGCACCCGCAGCTGCTGCTCGGGGTAGGCCTCGCCCGTGAGCGGCAGCTCCTCGCGCGCCTCCGAGGGGATCTCGCTCGAGAGGAGCGCGTTGAGGACGTCCTGGTCGCCGGCCCAGAAGAGCGCGTCCTGACCGCTCATGAACTCCCCCGGCGGGATGCGGCCGCACAGCTCCCACCAGCGGGCGAGCAGATCGGGCCAGTGCTCGACCGAGAAGGCGACGAAGCCCGCGTTCACGTACGTCTCCCGGCGCAGCGGTTCGCGCAGCCCGAGCGCCTCGGCCCACTCCGCGAACCAGCGGTCCGGGATCGGGTCGGGGAAGACGCAGATCCTGCCGGCCCGGGCGCGCTCTACGATCGGGTCGAGCGACCGCACGACGGCCATGTCCGAGTCGACGATCACGATTACCCCGCTCGGCTCGAAGACCTGCGGAAACGGCTTCAGCAGCGTCGGGTGCCCGGCGGCCTCCTGCGACAGCTCGACCACACGCGCGTGCGGCTCGAGGCAGGCGCGCTGTCCGGGCTCGAGCCCGCGGTCGAGCACGACCAGCTCGCCATCGTTCCCGCTCAGCCGCAGCGAGTTGAGCAGAGCCACCAGCCCCGGGAAGAACGGGGCGTTCGCAATCGTGTAGTACGTTGGGTCAGTGGGCACGGCGCCGCAGCCTACGAATGAAGTAGCGGCCGCGGCGGACGGCGCGGTGCGCGCGTCGGGCACCGCGCGCATCCTCCCGAACACGGTCTACAGGGCGGCCGCAGACGTCGGCTCGAAGCTCGTCTCGGTCGCCTTCTTCGTCGTGATGGCGCGGATGCTCGGGAACGAGGCCTTCGGCTCCTTCACCTTCGGGCTCTCCTTCGCCGCGCTCGTGACGGTGCTCGCCGGGTTCGGCCAAGACGCGATCCTGACGCGGGAGATCGCCCGTGACCGCCGGCGCGTCGACGAGTACTTCGCGAACACGCTCGCGCTCAAGCTCGTCCTCGCCCTGCCGGTCTCCGTCGTCGCGCTGGGCGGACTGGGGCTGGCGCACATGCAGAACACGACCCGGGTGGTCGCGGTCCTGATCACGTTCGCAGTCCTGGCCGAGCTGCTGACCTCGACCTGCTTCGCCGTCTTCCAGGCCTTCGAGCGCCTGGGCTTCCTGCCCGTCGTGATCATCTCGCAGCGCCTGGTGACGGCGGCGGTCGGAATCGCCGTGATGGCCGCCGGTGCGGGCATCGAGGCGGTGGCGGTCGTCTACCTCGGCGGCTCGCTGCTCGCGCTCGTGCTCGCCTTCTGGCTGCTCTACGGCCGCGTCGTGCGCCCGCGCATGACGATCTCGACGTCCCGCTGGTGGCCCCTGATGCGGGTCGCGCTCCCGGTCGGGGTCGCGCTCGTCTTCCAGGTGACGCTCTTCCGCGTCGACGCCTCGATCCTGCAGATCTTCGAGCACGAGCGCGTGGTCGGCTACTACGGCGCCGCGTATCGGTTGTTCGAGTCGCCGCTCTTCATCAGCTGGGCCGTGGCCGCCGCCGTCTACCCGGTGCTCTCCCGCCTGACCGAGACGCGCGAGCTGCGGACCGTCTTCGAGCGCTCGCTCAAGCTGGCGGTCGCGGCAACGCTGCCCTTCGCGCTCGGGGCGGCGATCCTCGCGAAGCCGGTCGTGAGCCTCCTGTACGGAGCCGACTTCCGCCCGTCCGCGAGGGCGCTCGCGCTGCTGGCTCCGGCGATCGTCCTCTACTCGTTCAACCACGTCGGCGGCGTGCTGCTGCTCGCGCGCAACCGGCAGCGTTGGCTCGCCGTCGTCTACGGGACGATGGCGGTCGAGAACATCGTCGCCAACTTCGCGACCATCCCGCGCTACGGCATGACGGCGGCGGCGATCAACACGGCGGTGACCGAGGTGCTGCTCTTCCTGGCGATGGGCGTGCTCGCCCAGCGCGTGACGGGCGGGCTCAACTGGGTGCGGATGCTCGGCGGCCCGCTGGTCGCGGGAGCGGTCACGGCCGGGCTGATGCTCGTCCTGCGCGACTCGCTCGCGGCGGCGGCGATCGCCGGAGCCGTCGGCTACCTGGTCGCGCTGGTCGCGTTCGAGCGTCTCGCCTACCCGCAAGACCTGGGAGCCGTGACGCGGTTCCTGCGCGGCAAGGTGCCTCCCGCTGGCTGATCTCGCCGGACAGACGGCCCTCGTGACCGGAGGCGCACGCGGAGTGGGCCTCGCGATCGCGCGTGCGCTTTCGGACGCGGGCGCGCGGGTCGCGGTTGCGGCCCGCTCGCGCGAGGAGGTCGAGCGGGCAGCCGGGGCGCTCGGTGCGCTGCCGCTCGTCGCAGACGTGCGCGACCGCGGCGCGGTCGAGAGCGCGGTCGCCCTGGCCGAGGAAGAGCTCGGGCCGCTCGACGTGTTGGTCAACAACGCGGGCACGCTGGCCGCGATCGGGCCGCTCGCCGAGGTCGACCCGGCCGACTGGTGGCTCGACGTCGAGACGAGCCTGCGCGGCACGCTCCTCTGCACGCACGCCGTCCTCCCCGGGATGCTCGAACGCGGCCGGGGCAGGATCGTGAACGTCTCCAGCTACGCCGGCACGAGACCCGGCCCGTACACGAGCGGCTACTCGGCGGCCAAGGCTGCGCTGCTGAACCTGACCGAGAGCCTTGCCGCCGAGACCGCCGGCCGCGTCGCCGTCTTTGCGATCAGCCCGGGGTTCGTGCGGACGCCGATGACCGACCGGCTGCGCGCGTCGGGCTGGGCCCCGGAGGCCGGCTCGGGCGGAGAGGTCGACGCAGCGCGCTCGGGCGAGCTCGTCGCGTTCCTCGCCTCGGGGGCCGCCGACCGGCTCAACGGCCGCTTCCTGCACGCGCTCGACGACTGGGAGGCCCTGGCCCGCAGCGCGGACGAGCTGGTGCGCGACGACCTCTACGTCATGCGCCTGCGGCGTCCGGACTGAAGTCCGGCCACGTGCGGTCGCGCTCGTTCATCGTGCGGTCGCCCTCGTCGGGCCACTCGATCCCGAAGGCCGGATCGTCCCAGCGCACCCCACGCCCTGCGCTCGGCTCGTAGCGCTGCGACATCAGGTACGAGGTCTCGGTCTCGTCCTCGAGCGTCTGGTAGCCGTGCGCGAAGCCCTCGGGGACGTAGAGCATCGTGTCGTTCTCCACGGTCAGCTCGACCGAGACCCAGCGCGTGAACGTCGGCGAGTCGCGGCGCAGGTCGACGATCACGTCGTAGACGGCTCCGCGCGTGCAGCGCACGAGCTTCGCCTCCTCGTGCGGCGCCGCCTGGAAGTGCATCCCGCGCAGCGTGCCCTTGCGCCGGTTGAAGGCCGTGTTCGCCTGGACGATCTCGGTCGCGAGGCCGTGCTCGGCGAACTCGTCGCGGCAGAACGTGCGGGCGAAGAAGCCGCGCTCGTCCTCGATCCGGTCGAGCTCGATCAGGAAGGCCCCAGGCAGCTCGAGCTCGCGGAACGTCATGCCGTCCAGCGCAGGTCGTCGCCGAGCTTGCCCTCCTCGCGCAGCTGCTGCAGGCGCTTGAGGCGCGTGAAGCGCGGGCCCTCGAACTCCTCGAAGGTCAGCCCGGCCCGCCGGTACTCGCGATCGAGCTCCTCCGCCCCGGCCCGTGCGTTCCACGCGAGCTGCAGCTCCGGCAGCGCGCGCTCGAGCTTGCCGAAGTCCACGCGGTAGCTGCGCGGGTCGGGATCGCTGCGGTCTCCGTACTCGGTCTCCGAGCCGGCGACGGTCTCGCGCACGATCTCCGCGAGGTCGCGCACCTGGTAGTTCTCGCGGTGGGCGCCGACGTTGAAGGCCTCGGCGTGGACGGCCTCACGTGGCGCGTCGAGCATCGCGGCCGCGGCCCGGCCGATGTCCTCGATGTGGACGATCGGCCGCCAGGGCGTCCCGTCGCTGAGGATCCGCACCTTGCCGGTCGTGAGAGCCCAGCCGACGAGGTTGTTCAGCACCACGTCGAGGCGCAGCCGAGGCGAGGCGCCGTAGGCGGTGGCGCAGCGGAGGAAGACCGGCGAGAAGTCGCCGTCTGCGAGCGCGCCGATCCCTTCCTCGGCGCGCACCTTGGACTCGGCGTAGGGCGTGACCGGTTGCAGCGGCGCCTCCTCGGCGACGAGGTCCTCGCCCGAGACGCCGTACATCGAGCACGACGACGCGAACAGGAAGCGGCCGACGCCGGCCTCGCGGGCGAGCTGGGCGAGGCGCACGCTCGCGCGCTCGTTGATCTCGAAGGTCAGCTCGGGATCGAGGTCGCCGAGGGGGTCGTTCGAGAGCGCCGCCAGGTGGAGGATCGCGTCGAAGCCGCGCAGGTCGTCCTCGCCGAGGTCGCGCACGTCACGCTGCAGGCTCCCGACCTCGACGCCCGCGCTCAAATCACAGCCGCGGTAGAAGAACGTGTCCACGCCGGTGACCTCGTGGCCCTGTGCGGCGAGGAACGGCGCGACGATCGAGCCGATGTAGCCGTGGTGGCCGGTGACGAGCACCTTCATCGCGCGGCCGCCAGGGTCTCGGGGGTGCCGAGGTCCTGCAGCTCGCCGTCGAAGCGAACGGCCGTGACCTTCCCGGCCTCGGCGAGCTCGCCGAGCAGCACGCCGGGCTCGTCGTGGCGCTCGAGGCCGTCGAGTGCGCGGCGCCTCGCCGCGAAGCAGCCCCAGACCAGGTTCGAAGCGGGCTCGCTGGGCCGCACGTCGATCCGCGCGACCCGGTCGCCGTCAAGCTCGAGCACGTCCGAGCGGGAAGGCTCGGCGAACGTGAAAGCGCCAAGCGCGACCTCGTAGGGGTAGGCCAGCGCATCCAGTACGCGCTCGAACGCGTCGGGCGGGCCGAAGAGCGTGTCGGGGAAGCCGACCAGGACGACGTCGTCGCCGGCGAGGCCCTCGAGCCCGAGGGCGATCGAGTCGGCCACCGTGCGCGGCTCGCCGTGAACGAGCTCGACTCGCCCGTCGAGGTGCGCGATCAGGTCGTCCTTCGCGGGCCGCAGGACGACGCGGATCTCGTCCGCGGGCTCGAGCAGCTCGAGCAGGTGGTCGATCACCGGGCGGGCGCCGACCGGGACGAGCTCCTTCGAGCCCTCGATCAGCCCGCGCAGCCTCGTCGCGTGTCCCGCGGCGGGGACGACGGCGACGATCACGCAGCGGCTTCCCGGTAGCGCGTCTCCATGGCCTCGATCATTGCCGAAAGCGAGAAGCGCTCGCGCGCTCGGCGGCGGCCGCACTCGCCCAGGCGCTCGCCCAAGGCCCCGTCTTCGAGCAGGCTCAGGAGCGCGTCGTGCAGGGCGTCGCGGTCGCCCGGAGGCACGAGCAGGCCGCAGTCGCCGAGCACCTCGGGCGGGCCGCCGTAGTCGTACGCGACGACCGGGGTGCCGACCCCCATCGCCTCCAGCGCAACGAGGGAGAACCCCTCCTTGCCGAGCCCGCCGCGGCTGGTCACGCTCGGGATCACGAGCGCATCGCAGCCGGCGATCAGCTCGACCGCATCCGCCCTGAAGCCGGGCAGCGCGACCGCCTCGTCGAGACCTGCGGCGGCGATCTCGGCCGCGAGCTGCTCGCGGTAGCCCGGGTGCGCCGGGTCGTCCGCGCCGACGAAGACGGCCCGCACGTCGTGTCTCTCACGCAGCCGCGGCAGCACGGCGAGTACCTCACGGTGGCCCTTGTGCGGGTCGAGCCGCCCGAAGAGCCCGAGCACCGGGCCCGGCCCGGCCAGCTCGTCGAGCGCAGCCCGGCCCTTCGCCCGGTCGACCACGGCCTCGGGAAGACAGAAGGGAACCACCGTCGTCTTGTCGAGTGCGGGCCGGCGGAACGTCTCGGTCACTGCACGGCTGACTGCGGCGATCGAGCGGCAGCGCCGCGCGACGGCGCGGGCGAGCCAGCCGTCGTGGCTGAAGTCGCACTTCAGCCACACCACCGGGGTCCGGGTTCCCACGAGCGCGATCGTCGCCACCAGCGCGCCCTTGATCCCGTCGGCCTGAACGACCTCGGGCTGCAGCCGCTTCAGCTCGCCGCGCAGTCGCCGCGCCGAGCGCACGATCGCCAGCGGCCCGGCTCCGGTCGGCACGACCTCGAGCGGATAGCCGCGGCCGCGCAGCTCTTCCACCAGGGGACCGTCGGCGAGGAAGTAGATCCGCGCGATCCAGGAGCGGTCGAGACCGTCGAGCAGCAGCGACAGGTACCGCTCGGCGCCGCCCTGGATCACGAACGGCGAGACGAACGCGACGCGCACTCAGGACCGCCCGCGCACGAGCTGCACCGTCCCCTCGAGCACCCCGAGCGCGCCGCGCCACTCCCGGTTCAGCAGGCGGTGGCCGACGAGCATCGCCAACAGCCCGGCGAACTGCATCCTCGCGGCGGGGGTCTGCGGGAAGTTCTTCCGGAACAGGTAGGCGCGGTTCTTCACCACCAGCTTCCCGAAGTCGCGTGAGTCGAACGAGCGAAAGCCGAGCTTCTCGTGGACGACGACCACGTCCGGGAGGTAGACGACGCGCCCGTGGCGCGAGAGCCGGTACGAGAAGTCCTCGTCCTCGGCGAGGGCGTAGGCGCCGAGGTGCTCGTCGAAGCGGACCTCCGCTGCCAGCTCACGCCGTGCGCTCATGAAGCACCCGGGCATGAACTCGACGTCGCACGGCCCGTCAGCGACGACCACGTACTGCGGGTAGCCGAAGCGCGTGAAGTGGCCGGGGTTCCTGCGGCTCCCGGGCAGCACGATCCGGCGCAGGAGCGAGCGCGGCCCGCCTGCCCGTTCCGCGTGCGGCTCGACGATCCAGCCGGTCGCCCCGACGACCTCGCCGGCGGCATACGCCTTCGTCAGCTTGGCGAAGAGGTCGCGCGGCAGCGAGACGTCGTCGTCGAGGAAGACCACGACCTCGCCCTCCGCGCGGTCGATGCCGATGTTGCGCTGCTTGGTCAGGCTCGGCGGCGTGTGGACGTAGTGCATGGGCAGTGAGTCGTCGTGCAGCTCGGCCACGAGGTCGTGCGCCGACGCGTCCTCGTCCGCATCGATCACGAGCACCTCCTGTGGGGGCGGATCCGTGGCCAGCACGCTCTCGAGCGTTCGGCGCAGCGGCTCCGGGCGGCCCTTCGTCGGGATCACGACCGAGAAGCGCACGCTCACCGTCCCGGCCGCCGCACGCCGAGAAGCTTGAGCGAGAGCCGCCGTGCGCCGTGCCGCGGGGGCGCGGGCAGCCGAGGCGCCTCGAATCTGCGCCAAGGCCCGGAGAGCCAGCCGAACGCGACCTCGTAGCCCGCCTCGCGAGCCGCGCGCACCACACGGTCGTCGTAGAGGCCGTACGGATACGCGAGCACCCGGCACGGCTCGCCGGTGATGGCCTCGATCGCGCGCTTGGAATCGCGGAGCTCGCGCTCGAGCTCGGCGTCGTCGAGGCCGCGCAGGTCCGGGTGGCCGAGCGTGTGCGAGCCGATCTCCATCCCCGCATCGTGCAGCTCGCGGACTCCGGCCTCGTCCAGCAGCGCCCCGGCCTCGCCGTCCAGGTCCGGATGAGTCCCGCCGAAGAGGCCGGGGCACACGAAGAAGGTCCCTCGCACGCCGAGGCTCCGCAGCACCGGGAGCGCGGTGCTCAGCCAGTTGCGCCAGCCGTCGTCGAAGGTGAGCGCGGCCGTGCGGCGCGGCGGCGGCTCGTCGCTGGCGAGCTCGCTCGCGACCACGAAGCGGTACTTGCGCCCTTTGAGCAGCCGGACGTGCGCGGCGAGATGATCGGGCGAGGTGAGCAGGCGCTGCGCGTCCCACGCGTCGTCGCCGGCGCCGATGCCGTGGTAGACGAGCACGACGGGGCGATCGGTGATCAACGCGCCATCCTCTTCGCGACGCGCGAGGCGCGGCGGGCCGCCCGCGCAGGCGCGAACCGCATCAGCGGCTCGTAGAGGCCGTCGCGCTTGAGCCGCAGCCCGAGCGAGCTCGAGCGGTTGAGCATGTCCTGCCGCGGCAGGTTGTGCGGGTCGTCCCACGAGCCCTCGCCACTGATCCGGCAGGCGGCCGCGAAGCCGGCCTCGCGACAGGCGCGGATCGTCGCCTCGCTCGCGCGACCGAACGGGTAAGCCGCGGTCTCGACCGGCCCGACGACGTCCTCGAGCGCGCGTTTGCTCGCCGCGAGATCGTCGCGGGCGTCCTCGAAGGAGAGCGCGGAGAGGTCGTCGTGCTTCGTCGAGTGGGCGCCGATCTCGACGCTGGCCGCCAGCTCGCGCAGCTCCTCGCGAGTCACGATCCGCGTCCAGTCGGCCCAGGGGTAGGGCTCGCCGAGCCAGCCGGAGACGACGAACACGGTCGCGGGCACCTGCTCCTCGCGCAGCAGCGGCACGAGCGTCTCGAGGTTGTCGACGAGGCCGTCGTCGAAGGTGAGCGCAGCGTGGCCGACGGCGCGCCCGCGCGAGGCAAGGGATGCCAGCTCGCCGAAAGTGACGAGCCGGTAGCCCCACTCCCGGAGCCTCATGAGGTGGCGGCGCAGCTCTCCAGGCGAGACGAACAGCCCCTGCGGGTCACGCCGCAGCGGCACGTCCGACACGCCGTGAAACGCCAGCGCCAGCGGTGGCAACACGCGCACAGTGCACTCATCGTACGCACGTACACTTGCTTGTCATGAGGCCCGAGGGCGCTGCGGAAGCCGAGCGCCCGGGCGTGTCGGCGGTGATCGCGACGCGGAACCGCCGGGAGGCTCTCGAGATCGTGCTCGACCGGCTGGCCGAGCTGCCGGTGGACGAGGTGCTCGTCGTCGACAACGGCTCCGAGGACGACACCGTCGAGCGCGTGCAGGCGCGAGGCGGAAAGGTGCGAGTGCTCCCGCAGGGCGCCAACCTCGGCCTCGCGGGCCGCAACCTGGCCGCGCGCGAGGCCCGGCACGAGCTGCTGCTCGTGCTCGACGACGACGCCTATCCGCTTCCCGGGGCGGTCGACACGCTCGCCGAGCGGTTCGAGCGCGACCCGCGGCTCGGCGCGGCGGGAGGGCTGGTGCGCGACATCGATCCCAGCGGCCGCGTGCTGCGCTCGACCGAGCTCGGGACCTTCGACTGGTGGCTGCGGGCGGGCAGGAACGGCGAGACGCCACCCGAAGGCCTGCCCGCGTTCTTCTTCCCGGAAGGAGCCGCGATGCTGCGGCGCCGCGCCTACCTCGAGGTCGGCGGGTACTTCGAGCCGTACTTCCACCTCGTCGAGGGCATCGACCTGACCACGAGGCTGCTGGCCGCGGGCTGGGACGTTCGCTACGTGCCCGAGGCGCAGTTCGACCACATGAAGGCCCAGAGCGGCCGCGCGAGCGACCGTTCCCTCTACCTGCGGATCCGGAATCACCTCTGGTACCTCTGGCTGCACTTTCCCGCGCCCGTGGCCGCGGCGCGCACGGTGGGCTACCTCGGGTTCGACCTCGTCGACGCGATCTACCAGCGGCACCCCGGCGCGTGGGCTCGCGCCGTTCGCGACGCGTGGACCCAGCGCGCGGCCGTGCGCGGCGAGCGGCGCCCCGTCCCGCGAGACGTACGCCGCCGCGCCGAGCTGAACCGCGGCCGCACGCACGTGCGCCTGCTCGCCGGCCAGCTGCGCCGCCGGCTCCGGGGATGAGCCTGCACGCCGAGGTGATCTCGGAGACCGCGCGCCTGGAGGAGCTCGCCCCGGCGTGGGACGCGTTGGCCGTTGCGGCGGCGCTTCCCTTTTGCGCACCCGGCTGGCTGCTGCCCTGGTGGCGGTCGGCCGCCCCGGCTTCGGCCCGGCTCCACACCGTCGCGGCCTTCGAGGCCCAGCGGCTGGTCGCGCTCGCGCCCTTCTTCGCCGACGACGACGCGCTCGTGCCGCTCGGCGCGGGCGCGAACACGCGCGTCGAGCCTGTCGCGGTCGCGGGGCAGGAGGCCGAGGCCGCGGCGGCGGTCGCTCCGGCGCTCGGGCAGGCGGGCGCCGCCTTCCTCCGGCTCCCGGGGATCCCGGAGACCTCGCCGTGGCCGGAGCTGCTGGCGGAAGCCTGGCCCGGCGGAAAAGCCTGGCTGCACGAGGACGAGCGGATGGCCGCCCCGCTGGTGGAGCTGCCCGAAACGTTCGAAGAATGGTTCGGCTCGCGCTCGTCGCGCTTCCGCAAGCAGGTGCGACAGTATGAGCGGACCCTGGCCGAGCGCGGCGCGAAGCTGAAGCTCGGCGCCGGCGACGGTGCGATCGAGCGATTTGCGGCCTTGCACAGGGCACGCTGGGCTGACCGCGGCACGACCTTCCTCGACGAGCGCGTCGAGGCCGCGGTCGCGACAGCGGCGCGCGAGCTCCCACCCGAGCGCCTTCGCCTCTTCACGATTGACACCTCGGAGGGCGCGGTCGCGGCGACGCTCTTCGTGGCCGCCGGCGGGGAGGTGGGATCCTGGCTCGGCGGCTTCGACGCCGCCTGGGGCGATCTCACCCCCCAGCTCCTGCTCGGGGTCGAGGCGATTCGCGACGCGATCGGTCGCGGGGACAGCCGCATCGACCTCGGTGCGGGCATCGTCGAGTACAAGCAGCGGCTCGCCACCGCTGACGAGACGCTGCGCTGGGTGACGCTCGTGCCGCCCGGGCCGCGGCAGCTACTCACGCGCCTGCGCATGACCCCCGGCCAGGCCCGGCTCGCGGTCTCGCGACGACTGAGCGCGGAGCAGAAGCGGCGCGTGAAACGGCTCCTCCGGAGGAGCTCGTGAAGAGCCGCGTGCTCGCCAACACCGGCTACCGCCTGATGGCGGACGTCGGCGGCAAGGTCGGGTCGGTCGTCCTCTTCATAGTCATGGGCCGTGAGCTCGGCGACGAGGCCTTCGGCGTCTTCACCTTCGCCTACGCGCTCGCCGCCCTGCTCACCTCCTTCGCAGACTTCGGCCAGGACAAGGTGCTGACGCGCGAGGTCGCTCGCGACCGCGACGCGCTTGACAGCTACTTCCTCAACACGCTCGCGCTGAAGGCGGTCGTGGCCCTGCCCGCGCTCGGCGTCGCGCTGGCAGTCCTCGCGGCGCTCGGCCGGGACACGCAGACGATCGCGGTCGTAGCGCTGCTCGGCGCTGCGGTGCTGGTGGACCTCCTCACCTCGACGATCTTCGCGACCTTCCAGGCCTTCGAGCGGCTCGAGTTCGTTCCGGTCGCGCTCATCACTGAGCGCTTCGTGACCGCGGCCGCCGGGATCGCGCTGCTCCTGCTGGGCGCCGGAGTCGTGGCTGTGTCGGCTGTCTTCCTAGGTGGGGCCCTGCTCGCGTTCGGGCTCGCCGCGCGCTTGCTCGTGCGCCGCGTCGTGCGGCCGCGGCCGCGCCTCGAGCCGTCGCGCTGGTGGTCGCTGATGTGGATCGCGGCGCCGATCGGACTCGCGGGAATCGCCGCCGTGATCCTCTTTCGCATCGACACCGTGATGCTCGCGGCGTACGAGTCCGACGACGTGGTCGGCAACTACGGCGCGGCGTATCGGCTCTTCGAGTCGACCCTCTTCCTGAGCTGGGCGGTCGGCGCGGCCGTGTACCCGGTCTACTCGCGCCGCTCAGGCGAGGCGCTGGCCGGCGTGTACGAGCGCTCGCTGAAGCTCGTGGTCGCGCTGACGCTGCCGTTCGCGGTCGGCGCCGCCGTGCTCGGCGATCGCGTCGTCGGCGTCCTCTACGGCTCCGACTTCGACCTGGCGGGGAAGGCGCTCAGGCTGCTGGCCCCGGCGATCGTGCTCTACGCGATCGCCTACCTGGCGGGGTACGTGCTCGTCGCGCAGGAACGGCCGCTCGTGCTTACTGTGGTGTACGCGGCGGTCGCCCTCGAGAACATCCTCGTGAACCTCGTGCTCATCCCAACCCACTCCCTCTACGGAGCGGCCGTTGGCACCTCGATCTCGGAAGGGCTCGCGGCCTGCGCGCTCGTCTGGGCGGCTCGCGGCTGCGGCGGAACCGCCAGATTCGGGCGAGTCTTCGCCGGGCCCGCGCTAGCGGCGGCCGTCGCCGGGGCTGCGATGTGGGCGCTCCGGTGGGAGCTCTGGGCCGCAACCGTAGCGGGTGCGTTTGCCTACGTGCTCACGCTGATCGCGTTCGAGCGGCTGGTGTACCCGGACGACGCCGAAGCTCTCTTGTCGTCTGTCAGGTCGCGGCGGGGATGACCGACCGCCCGCCCGAGGAGATCGTCGAGGCCGAGCGTGCGCTGCGCGACCGCGAGGCTCGCGTCTACGACAGCGGACGCTCGGAGTGGGAGCTCGCCGTCCACAGCCGGGCCATCCTGGACCTGCTCGCGCTGCGTGAGGGCGAGACCGTGCTGGACGCGGGCGCGGGCACCGGCGCGCACGTCCCCGACTACCTCGCCGCCGGCGCGAACGTGATCGCGGCCGACCACTCCGCGGCCAGCCTCGAGCTGGCGCGGGAGCGCGTCCGGCCGCATGGGCGCGAACGCCTCCGCACCGTCGTCGCGGACCTGCGCCGACTGCCGCTCGAGGACGAGTGTGCCGACGCAGCCGCCTGTCTCGGCGTGCTGCAGCACATTCCGACCCACGAGTTCCGCGTGCGGGCGCTGCGCGAGATCCTGCGCTGCCTGCGGCCGGGCGGACGCCTGGTCACGGTCACCTATCGCTGGCTGGGACACGTGAAGCGCCGCAAGGAAGGCTGGTGGTCGCCGGAGCTCTACCGCTACGCGTTCACGGTGCGCGAGTTCGTCGCGCTGCTCGACGAGGCCGGCTTCGAGCGTGCGCGTGCCGGAGGCCTCCTCGTTCTGCCCTCGCTCTCCGAGCGCCTTCGCGTGGGCCCCGGACTGCAGGCCCGGCTCACCTTTACTCCGGCGGGCCGGCTGCTCGGGCAGTACGTCCTCGCCCGAGCCGAGCGGCCGCTCTGAGCTGGGGAAGCCGGCCCAGCAGTGCTTTGCCGCTCTCCAGGTCGCCGGCCGTGCGCTCCGCGTGGGTGAGCCTGTCGGCAACGGTCACCGCGGCCACCGCGTAGCGCAGCCTCGCGAGCTCGAGCTCGTCGCCGGTCAGCTCCAGCGCGCCCTCGTAGAGTCGTTCGCGATCGGCGGGATCATCGATCGTGGCCCAGTAACGCATCAGGTCGGAGCCGGCGGGGCCGCGGCCGTTGAGCTCCCAGTCGATCACCCACGCCGCTCCGCCCGCCCGCAGCACGTTTCCCGGATGGAAGTCGCCGTGGGTCGTAACCTCGGGGAGCCGTGAGGCTGCGAGCAGGCGACTGGAGCGCGCGAGCTCCGGGGCCAGGCGCGGGTGCCGTAGGAGCCGCAGCCGCCGCCGCAGCGCGTGTGCCGGCTGCGCACCCGTCTTAGCCGGAGGGGCCGGCAGCTCCAGGTGCGCGATCGCGGCCGCCGCAGCGATCACCACCTCGACGCCTTCGTCCTGCGAGACCACCTGCCGTTCGAGCAACCACCCGCGGCCGTGCGCGAGGATAGGCGGCGCACGCAGGGCTCCCGTCTCGCCGACGAGCCCCCGCACGCGCGCCTCGTGCTCGAATACCGGCACGTCCTCTTCGGCGAGGCTGAAGCGGGCAAAGACCTCTCCCGCCCGCAGGTAGGTCCGCGGCCCCTCCCTCCACGCCTGCTCGACCTCCGCGCCCGCCAGCGCTTCGCGGAGACCGGCCGGCGCTCCTCTCAGGGGCTCGTCCACTCGCAGTTACGCTGTCGCGCGTGCCGGACGACACCTTCGACGCCGTCTTCGTCTGCACCGGCAACCAGTTCCGCAGCCCCCTCGCGGCGGCGGTCTTCGAGCGCGAGACGCGCGGCCGGCAGGTGCGGGTCTCGTCGTGCGGGACCTCGGCGATCGAGGGCAGCGCCGCCTTCGCGGAGGCGGTCGAGCTCCTCGACGGGCTCAGCGTCGATCTGACCGAGCACCGCAGCCGGGCGCTCTCGAGCATGGCCGGCGCCGACCTCGTGATCGGCTTCGAGCACCGTCACGTGGAGCAGGCCGTGGTCAACGCGGGCGCGCCGCGCGAGCGGACGTTCACGCTGCCCCAGGCGGTCGAGCTGCTCGAGGCCTCGACGCGCGAAGGCTCGGCGAGCGAGCGGCTCGCCGCGCTCCGGCCCGGGAACGTGCTCACTGCGCCCGAGGTCGAGGACCCGATCGGACTGAAGCGGCCCCGCCAGGAGGAGATCGCGGCCGAGATCGAGGACCTCACCAAACGGCTCGCCGCAGCGCTCTTCGGCTAGCGTCGCCGCGCCTCCCAGCGGTCGAGCGTCTCGGCCGCTGTACCGGCCCAGCCTCCGTGCTCGTCGATCCAGTCGAGGATGCGGCGGTAGGCGCGGTCGAAGCCGTTCGAGAGGCGCGGGTGATGCATCGGCGGGTG
>DATLPH010000136.1:0-3082 GCA_035535855.1 Gaiellaceae bacterium | reverse complement strand
CCGATTGACGTCCTAACTTGCTATTATGCGACTGAGATTTTCTCAGTCAAACAAGGGAGCATTCAATGGCAAAGACGATCGGCATCGACCTCGGCACGACCAACTCGTGCATCGCCACCCTCGAGGGCGGCGAGCCGACGGTGATCCCGAACGCGGAAGGCGGCCGCACGACCCCGTCCGTCGTCGCGTTCACGAAGGACGGCCAGCGGCTCGTCGGGGCGCCCGCAAAGCGCCAGCAGGTGACGAACCCCCAGAACACGATCTTCTCGATCAAGCGCTTCGTCGGGCGGAAGTTCGACGAGGTCAACGACGAGATGAAGATCGTCCCCTACGAGGTGATCAAGGGCGCGAACGCCGACGTGCGCGTCAAGGCCGGCGACAAGGAGTACGCGCCGCCGGAGATCAGCGCGATGATCCTCCAGAAGCTGAAGGCTGACGCCGAGGCCTATCTCGGCGAGTCCGTCACCGACGCGGTGATCACGGTCCCGGCCTACTTCAACAACGCACAGCGCGAGGCGACCAAGGACGCCGGCAAGGTCGCGGGGCTCAACGTCCTGCGGATCATCAACGAGCCGACCGCCGCGGCGCTCGCGTACGGCCTCGACAAGGAGGCCTCCGACCACACGATCCTCGTCTTCTACCTCGGCGGCGGCACCTTCGACGTGTCGGTGCTGGAGCTCGGCGAGGGCGTCTTCGAGGTGAAGGCCACCAACGGCGACAACCACCTCGGCGGCGACAACTTCGACAAGGCGGTCGTCGACTGGATGGTCGCGGAGTTCAAGCGCGACCAGGGCATCGACCTCTCGCAGGACAAGATGGCCCTGCAGCGCCTCTACGAGGCGGCCGAGCGGGCGAAGATCGAGCTCTCCTCGACGATGACGACGCAGATCAACCTGCCGTTCGTCACCGCGACCCCGGAGGGCCCGAAGCACCTCGACCTGCAGCTCACGCGCGCGAAGCTCGACGAGCTCTCGGCCGAGCTGCTCGAGCGCACGGTCGGACCCACCAAGCAGTGCCTGGCAGACGCCGGCATCGACGCGTCGAAGATCGAGCACGTCGTGCTCGTCGGCGGCATGACCCGGATGCCTGCGGTGCAGGACAAGGTCAAGTCGCTGATCGGCAAGGACCCGCACAAGGGCGTCAACCCGGACGAGGTCGTCGCCGTCGGCGCGGCCATCCAGGGCGGCGTGCTCAAGGGCGAGGTCAAGGACGTGCTGCTGCTCGACGTCACCCCGCTGAGTCTCGGGATCGAGACCAAGGGCGGCGTCTTCACGCCGCTGATCGAGCGCAACACGACCATCCCGACGAAGAAGTCGGAGACGTTCACCACGGCCGAGGACAACCAGCCCTCCGTCGAGGTGCACGTTCTCCAGGGCGAGTCGGAGATGGCGCTCTACAACAAGACCCTCGGCAAGTTCCAGCTGGTCGGCATCCCGCCGGCGCCGCGGGGCATGCCGCAGGTCGAGGTCACCTTCGACATCGACGCGAACGGGATCATCAACGTCTCCGCCAAGGACCACGGCACCGGGAACGAGCAGCAGATCAAGATCGAGGGCGGCTCGGGCCTGAAGCCGGAGGAGGTCGACCAGATGATCAAGGACGCGGAGGCGCACGCCGATGAGGCGCACCGCCTGCGCGAGCTCGCCGACGCGAAGAACCAGGCCGAGTCGCTGGCCTACGCGACGGAGAAGAGCCTCAAGGAGCACCGCGAAAAGCTCGACGAGAGCGAGGCCTCGACGATCGAGGGCCGCGTGATGGAGCTCCGGCAGGTGCTCGAGGGCGATGACCTGGGCGAGATCCGCGCCAAGACGGATGCGCTCCAGGAGGCCTCGCAGAAGCTCGCCGAGGCGGTCTACGCCCAGGCGTCCGCGCAGCAGCAGGCGCAGGCGTCGAGCAACGGTGAGACCGACTCCGACGATGAGGTGATCGAGGACGCCGAGGTCGTCGACGAGGAGGCCAAGACCTCGTGACCGAAGCGGAGCAGACGCTCGAGGAGAAGCTCGCCGCGCTCGAGGCCGAGCGTGACGAGCACCTGAACGACCTCAAGCGGGTCGCGGCCGAGTTCGAGAACTACCGCAAGCGGGTCCTGCGCGACCAGGAGAGCCTGGTCGCGCGGGCCCACGAGCGGCTCGTGAAGGAGCTGCTGCCCGTGCTCGACGACCTCGAGCGCGCCCTTGCAGCGGCGGAGGAGCACGAGGAGGCCAAGCTCGAGGAGGGCGTCCGGCTTGTGCACCGCGAGCTCGACGACGCGCTCGCGCGCGAGGGTCTCGCCGAGATCGAGACGGACGGCCAGTTCGACCCGCACGTCCACGAGGCGCTGCTCTCGCAGCCGTCCTCCGAGGAGGAGGGCACCGTGATCGAGGTCGTCCAGAAGGGCTACAAGCTCGGCGACCGCGTCCTGCGGCCTGCGCGCGTGGTCGTGGCCGCGCCGCAGGAGGCCGATGGCGGCAGTTAAGGACCTCTACGAGACCCTCGGGGTCTCGCGCGGGGCTGGCCAGGACGAGATCAAGAAGGCCTACCGCAAGCTGGCGCGCCAGTACCACCCGGACGCGAATCCGGGCGATGCCTCCGCGGAGGAGCGCTTCAAGGAGGTGCAGGGCGCTTACGACGTCCTCTCCGACCCCGAGAAGCGCAAGCAGTACGACCGCTTCGGCTCCGCCAACGGGCGTGGTCCAGGTCCGGGCGGAGTCAACTTCGACGGCTTCGACTTCACCGACCTCGGCGATCTGGGAGACATCTTCGGCGGGCTCTTCGGCTCGCGCGGCGGCCGCACGCAGCAGCAGCGCGGCCAGCGCGGGAGCGACCTTGAGGTCGAGGTGCGGCTCTCGTTCGAGGACTCGCTGCAAGGCGTCGAGACCACGATCCCGGTCGAGCTCGAGACAGCATGCCGCGAGTGCGGCGGCTCGGGCGCGAGGCCCGGCACCGCGCCGGTGCTCTGCCCCGAGTGCCACGGCCGCGGCGTCATCTCCGAGAGCCAGGGCCTGTTCGCGCTCTCCCAGCCCTGCCCGCGCTGCCGCGGCAACGGCACCGTGATCGAGGAGCCGTGCCCGAACTGTCGCGGCACCGGCCGCGAGCGGCGCAC
>DATLPH010000135.1:0-3937 GCA_035535855.1 Gaiellaceae bacterium | reverse complement strand
GTCGGCGTTGCGTGCTTCGCGCTCGCGTGGCCGGCGCTCGCCTTCGCCCACGACCAGCCGGAGACGAACCAGTCGCGCTGGGTGATGGCCGACTGGATGCTCGACACGTTCTTCGTCTTCGCAGGCCTCGCCGTGGTCGCGTTCCTGGCGGCCTGGAAGGCGGGCCATTTCCACGAGCTCGACCGCATGGGCGGGATCCCGCTGCTCGTGCACGAGGAGGACTACTACACGCCCGAGTGGGCGCTCGACGATGAGGAGTGGACCGATGGGGATGCCTAGCGGCGAGTCGCCGCAGCACGCGCAGCAGTACTACCAATACCTCCAGGCGCACAAGGAGACGATGCAGCGCGCCGACACCTGGCACGTCCAGTGGATCCAGCTGGCGTGGCTCTGGGGGTTCGTGATCGCCCTCGTGGTAGTGATCCTCCTGTGGGTCTGGCAGTACCGCTCCACCCGCCAAAAGGCAGGCCCCTATCCAGTCGACAGCTTCGGCGGCTATACGACCGAGCTCGCCGGCCCGGCGACGCTCTTTTTTGTGCTCCTCACACTGGGTCTCACGGGCTGGGCCGGCGTGCTGATCGTCGGGCACCTCGTCTGGGGACAGAAGTTCTGATGGCCACCGAACTCGTTCCCTCCGCGGAGCCCTACGTCTCGTGGTCGTCGGCGAGCCTGGCCGTCGTCCCTGCCGCCCAGTGGCCGCGGGTCTTCGGCTCGATGCAGGCGCTCAAGGGGCACGTTCAGGAGTACCCCGGCTGCCAGAAGCTTGAGGCCTTCGTCGAGTCCGCAGGGCCGGACTACCGCATCCACTGCTACACGGTCTGGGACACTCCCGAGCAGCTCGAGGCATTTCTCGAGCGCGGCTACACGTTCGAGCGCATGCTCGACGACGTCGCGGGGATCCAGGCCGAGCCGCCCCACCTGATGGAGAAGATCTTCTGATGGCCGAGGAGCCGCGCCCGGCGCGCCCGCTCGTGGGCTACCGCGACGTCGGGGAGGACGTCCGCCACTCGCGACCGCAGATCGTCCGCGCCTGGGTCATCCTCGCCTTCCTGATCGTGCTCTACGTCGGCTGGACGCTGACGGTCTACTTCCTCGAGCCAGGCCTCCGCTAGGAGGCTGCCGGCGTGTACCTGAAGCACCTCTCGTCGCTTCAGTTCCTGACGTACGCCTCGTTCTTCGCGGTCGTCGTGGCGGCGCTGTTCAAGTACGTCCCCGGCCGTTCGCCGCCGCTGCGCGAGCAGCCGTACTCGGACGAGGAGCTGCACGCACACGATCCCAAGGCCGCCAAGTACTTCCTCGCCGGCGGCCTCTTCCTCGTGCTCGGCTCGCTCCACATGGCGGTCAAGAACCTGCCCTGGCTCGCTGAGTACCTGGCGCGCACGGGCTATGCGGGCCACCTCGTACGCGACCTCTCGAACACCCACGTGATGATCGTCGGCGGCGGCACCCTGCTCGCGACGGGCCTCTGCTGGCTCGCGCTGCCTCGGATCGTCGGCCGGCCGCTCGCGAGCGAAGGGCTCGCCCAGTGCGCGTTCTGGTTCACCGTCCTCGGACTGGCGGTCTTCTACGTCTCCCTGATCGGCAACGGGATCGCCATGGGGAGGCTGATGGAGCACGGCTGGAGCTACCCGGCGGCGAAGGCGCACATGGGCAACTGGTACAAGGCGCCGACCGGGATGGGCGCGGGCGTGATGGGCCTCGGCTACTGGTGCTTCGCCACCAACGTGGGCCTGACGATCTTCCAGTCGCGGCTCGTGCGGGTGCCCAAGCCGCAGTGGCACCTCTGGAAGTACTTCGCCACCGGCGCGGCCGCCCTGACGGTCGGAACCGTGCAGGGCGTGATCCAGGTGCAGCCGGCCACCGCGAACTGGCTCTACAAGGCGGGGCACGCGGGCGACTGGATCGACCCGATCAGCCACGCGCACATCAACCTCGTCACCGGGTTAACGATGCTCGTGGCGGGCGCCTTCTTCGCGCTCGTGCGCTCGGCCGGCGGAGTCGAACCGTCCCGACGGCTCGCTGACACGTGCTTCTTCGCACTCCTCGGGGGATCGCTCGCCTTCTACTTCACGGCGCTGTACCTCGGCCTCCACGAGGGGCGGCTCGTCGTGCAGGGCGGGCTCACACCCGAGCAGGCAGAGGAGACCACGCCGATCCACCCGTTCCTGATCATGGGGGCCGGGATCGCGATGTTCGCCGCGTTCTGGCTGTTGCTCGCGACGGTCGTACGCTCGGTTCGGGGGGCGAGCGGGCGGCTCCGGCCCTTCGTGCTCGCGGGCTGCGCGGCACTTGCCGTCGGCACCTTGCAGGGCCCCGTCCAGGCGTTCCCGCTGGTGAACGAAGCACTCGACCGCGGCGGCGATGCCGGCGACGTGATCGTCAATCTGCACGCTCAGCTGAACATGCTCGGCGGGCTGATGCTGCTCCTGATGGGGCTCTCGCTCGCTGCGCTGGGGAACCTCGGTGCGCCGTGGCCGTCTCGCCGGGCGCGGCGAACAGCGGTCTGGGTTCCGCTCGGGGTCGGGGTCTACTACGTGGCCGGAGTGACCGTGGCGGCGGTCGAGGCCCATCGCGTCGCTGCTGGGCAGTCGTTCGGGTCCGCTGTCGCGGCGCTCGAGCCGTGGCAATCGCTCGTGCTCGTGCCCGCCGCCGTGACCGTGCTCGTCGGCTTCGCGGCCTTCAGCGGCGCGGTGTGGCGGATGACCGAGCGCCAGCGCGCTCAGGGGCGCGCCGCGCTCGCGGCGACGCCGCGCGTCTACTCGGGAACAATCCCCAAACGGGTGCGCCGCCGCAGTCCGGCAGCGCTCGCGGGCTACGAGCTGCCTCTCGGCCTGATGGGGTTTCCCGGCGTGGGCTGGCTCTTCGCCGGCTTCCCGCTGACCGCGTCGGTCCTGCTGATGGCCGGCCCCGCGATCACCTGGGCGATCATCCCGGTCGCGTTCAGCCCATACGGAGATGGCCCCTTGCGGGGGATCGGCTGGGGTGTCGAGCTCTTCTGGCTCCCGACGATGGCGCTGATCTCGTCGGTGCTGTTGTATCGCGCGCAGGCGCGCCGCCGCGCGAAACTGATCGGCAAGCCTCCCCGCGGACGCACGCGCCGAGCCGGCGCCTATCGGACACGCGTCAGCGTTGCGATCGGCGCGATCGCGCTGTTGCTGGTCGCGATTCCGTTCGTCCCTGCGCTCGCCGGGGTGGGCGGAAGCACCGTTCGCTACTCCTACGAGCCGAGGCTGACGCCTGAGGTGACCGGCCAGTTCGTGACGACGAAGCGCGGGCCGGTGAAGCTCTTCGCCTGGCAGGGGCCGCAGGCTTCCTTCCCTCACGACGCGCTCCGCCTCCACGCCTCGGAGCTCGACGGGTTGCTCGTGCGCGCCGCAGCCGTCGATTCGCCCAAGGCCTACCAACTCTTCGATCTCGACCGCGGGAAGCCCGTGCCGCTCGTTGTTCGCAGGGCGTCTGCTCGCCAGCTCGTTCTCTCTCCCGGACGATTGTTGCGGACGGGGCGCTACTCGTTCGTCGCCACGCACGAGGGCATGTTCGGGGGGCGTGACTTCGCCTACCTGCGGGTCGTGCCCTCCGCTGCGCCTGCGACCTCGATCAGCTCACGGCCGAACGCGGTCGCCCCCGCCGTGCTCGACGCGCTCCTGCCGCTCTGCGCGGCGCTCGTCGCACTCGCCTTCGCGGCGCTCCTCTTGCGTTCGCTTCGCCGTCGCCGGTCCGGGGAAAAGGTGCTGTGGGCCATCGGGTTCATCCTGTTCGGCGTCGCAGCCTCGTGCGAAGCGGTGGCGCTGCGAGCCGGTTGGAGCCCCGAGCTCTTCCGCGCGTACTACCTGGCCGGGGGCGTTCTCACCGTGGCCTACCTCGGCGCGGGTTCGGCCTGGCTCCTGCTGCCCAAGCGCGGCCGTGATCTGCTTCTCGGCGGGCTGATCGTGGCCAC
>DATLPH010000134.1:0-17676 GCA_035535855.1 Gaiellaceae bacterium | reverse complement strand
CGGCGGACCCGAGAGGACTTGACGAGACCCTGACACCGCTAGAACACGCCCGCCGCATCGCCGGCCTCGCCCAGGAGAAGCTGGCGCAGGACGTCCTCATCCTCGACATGCGACCCGTGTGCAGCTACACGGACTTCTTCGTGCTCGCAACCGGTCAGAACGCCCGTCAGACGAAGGCGATCTGGGACGAGGTGCACGAGCGCCTGAAGCACGAGGAGGGCGCGTTGCCGCAGTCGGTGGCCGGTGGGCCGGAGGGCCGCTGGATCGTCGGGGATTACCTGGACGTCGTCTTCCACGTCTTCACGCCCGAGGCGCGCGAGTACTACCGGCTCGAGGAGCTCTGGGGCGACGTCCCGAGCATCGAGCTCGACGCCGCCGTCGTCTAGCACCGCCTGAACGCGGCTACACTTTGGACGCTTGGGGCCGTAGCTCAGCTGGGAGAGCGTTTGGCTGGCAGCCAAAAGGTCACGGGTTCGAGCCCCGTCGGCTCCACTGACGTTTAGCACCGACCTGCAACGCGGCAGAACCATTCGGTGCGCTTTCGGAAGAACGCCCGGCTCGACCCGTCTCAGGTCGAGGACCGTCGCGGCAGCGGCGGGCTCGCCCTCCCCGGAGGCGGGATCGCGGCCGGCGGCGGCGGCCTCGGCGTCGCCGCCCTCGTCGTCTGGCTGCTGATCTCGGTGCTCTCGAACGGCGGCGGGCTCTCGGCGCCGCTGCAGAACCTGGACAACCGCTCGGTCGGCACGACGTCGACCTCGTCGTGCAGGAACGCACCGGCGGCGAACACTCGTGAGGACTGCCGCATCGTCGGCTACGTGAACAGCATCCAGGCCTACTGGGACAGCCAGTTCCGTGCAACGGGGAAGCAGTACGCGCTCGCCAAGACCGTCTTCTTCACGGGCTCGACCGCCACAGGCTGCGGGACCGCGACCTCTGACGTCGGCCCGTTCTACTGCCCGGTCGACAAGCACGTCTACATCGACCTCGGCTTCTTCGACGAGCTGCGCGACCGCTTCGGCGCGACGGGCGGCCCGGCCGCCCAGGCGTACGTGCTGGCCCACGAGTACGGCCATCACATCCAGGACCTGCGCGGCTCGCTCCGCGGCTCGAGCGACGCGGGGGCGCAGGGCCGGTCGGTGCGAACCGAGCTGCAGGCCGACTGCTTCGCCGGGGTCTGGGCCAACCACGCCGCCCAGACCGGTTACCTGACCCCGCTCGAACAGGGCGACGTCGCGGACGCGCTGAACGCCGCCGCTGCCGTCGGCGACGACCGGATCCAGCAGGCGACGCAGGGCAGGATCAACCCCGAGACGTGGACGCACGGCGCGTCCAGCCAGCGCCAGCACTGGTTCACCGTCGGCTACCAGCAGGGCAAGCCGGCGGCCTGCGACACCGGGCTCTAGGCGTCCACCCAGTCTCGCGTCAGATAGAGCCAGAACGCGAGGCCCGCGTAGTCGCGGTAGCCGCGGAAGCGCCGCTCGATCGTCTCGTCGCTCGCCTTGCGGCCGTTCAGGCGCGCGTACTGCGGCCGCGTCCAGGAATCGAGGATCAGGCGCGAGTAGCGGCCGAGCAGCATCATCATGTGCGCCGCCGCGTAGGGGCCGCAGCCAGGGAGCTCGAGCAGGCGGGCGGCGACCTCCTCGTCCGGTAGCTCGGGGTCGTTCAGCGCCTCGAGGTCGAGCTTGCCCTCGGCGACCTCTGCCGCGATCGTCCGCAGGTACGGGCCGCGATACCCCGCGCGGACGACCTCGCGGTAGAAGCCCTCGTCGACACCGGCCATCGCCTCCGGCGCTGGAAAGGCGCGGCGCCCGTCCGGGGCCTCGGGGCCGAGGTGCTCCACGAGGGCGGTCGTCATCCGGACCGTCCCCGACCAGGCGCAGTTGGTCGTGCACACCGTCTTGACCACGTCCTCGAAGGTGGTCGGGCTGCGCAGCATCCGGCCCGCTCCCGCGCAGGCCCAGTCCAGGTCGGGATCCTCGCGGGCGGCCTCGTAGAAGGGGGAGAGGTCGGCGTCGAGTCGCAGCATGTGGCGAGCTGCGACGAGGAGGGGCGGGCTGTCGGCGTCACCCCGCACGCTCGCGTGACCCGGGCGTCCCGGGCCGATCCGGATCGTGCCGGCGCGCCCCCGCGGGAGCGCGATCGTGGTCGTCAGCGTCTTTGCGTCCTCGTCGATCGCGTTCGGCGGCAGGTCGGCCACGCCGTGCGAGCTGAGCGTGCGCCAGAGGTCGACGGGCTCGCCCCCGGCTCCACGGAGCTCGAGCTCGGCTGTCCAGCGCCTGGCCACGGTTGGTCGAACGTGCCGGGGCGACGAGCATTCCCGCGCCGGTGTGCGAACATGTGTTCGTGACAGGTGACGCGACGATCCTGCACGCCGACGTCGACTCGTTCTTCGCAGCCGTCGAGCAGCGAGATGAGCCGAGCTTGCTCGGACGGTCGGTGATCGTCGGCGCCTGGGTCGTCCTCGCGGCGAGCTACGAGGCGAAGGCGCACGGCGTGCGCACCGCGATGAGCGTCGGCCGTGCGCGGCGGCTGTGTCCCGACGCGATCGTGGTCGAGCCGCGCATGTCGGCGTACACCGAGGCGAGCAGGGAGGTGTACCGCGTGTTCGAGGACACGGCGCCGCGGGTCGAGGGCCTTTCCATCGACGAGGCGTTCCTCGACGTCCGCGGGGTGAGGCGCCTCTCGGGAACCCCGGCCGAGGTCGCCGCGCGGCTGCGCAGCGACGTGCGCGAGCGCGTCGGGCTCCCGATCACGGTGGGGATCGCGAGGACGAAGTTCCTGGCCAAGGTGGCGAGCGGAGTGGCCAAGCCGGACGGCCTGCTCCTCGTGCCGCCCGAGCGCGAGCTCGCGTTCCTGCATCCGCTCCCGGTTGAGCGGCTCTGGGGCGTCGGGCCCGTGACGGCGAGGCGGCTGCACGACCTCGGCGTGACGACCGTCGGCGAGGTCGCCGGCTTCGGGGAGGGTGCCCTCGTCTCGCTCCTGGGTCGCGCTTCGGGCCGGCACCTGCACGCTCTCGCCCAGAACCGCGATCCCAGGCCGGTGAAGCCGGGGCGCCGCCGGAGCTCGATCGGCGCGCAGCGGGCACTCGGCCGCACGCGTACGTCGCTCGAGGACGTCGACGCCTCGCTCGTCGGTCTCGTCGACCGCGTCGCGCGTCGCCTGCGGACCGCCGGCCGCGTCGGGCGCACCGTCGTCCTGCGACTGCGCTTCGACGACTTCTCGCGGGCGACGCGGTCGCACACACTGCCCTACGCCACCTGCAACACGCAGGCGATCCTCACCGCCGCGAGAGGCCTGCTCGCGAGCGCCGTGCCCTTGATCGCGCGGCACGGGATCACGCTGGTCGGAGTGTCGGTCGGCAACCTCGCCGAAGGCCGCGCCGTCCAGCTCGCGCTGCCGTTCGACCGCCGTGACGACGACGCCCTCGACGCCGCGCTGGACGATGTCCGGCTGCGGTTCGGCTCGGCCGCCGTCACCCGGGCCGTGCTCTTGGGGCGGCGGCAAGGACAGGCGATGCCGCTGCTCCCGGACTAGTTCCTGCTTGCAAAGCGAACATATGTTCGCTTTGATCCCAGGGGTGCAGCTTGCGCTCGACGCACTCGACCGGCTGGTCGAGGCCGTCGAGGAGCGAGGCCCGCTGTCGGCTGCCGACGCGGCCCGGTCGCTCTTCGCCGCCTCCTCGATCCCGCAGGGCCTGGCCTGCTCGCTTCTGGCGGAGGTGACCGCGGGCGACAGCCGGCTCGAGTGCAACGGCGCCACGGTCTTCCTGACCGGTGCGCGGGCCGATCCGTCGCTGGACGAGGCCGAGTTCGTCGTCTTCGACCTCGAGACGACCGGGCTCTCGCCGGCGAAGAGCCGGATCTGCGAGCTCGGCGCCGTTCGGGTCCGCGCGCTCGAGCTCGTCGATTCCTTCGAGTCGCTCGTCAACCCGGGAGTGGCGCTGCCGGAGCCCGTGGCCCGCCTCACCGGCCTGCGCGACCAGGAGCTGCGGCGCGCGCCGTCGGCTGCGACGGTCGTGCGCGGCTTTCTCGACTTCGCGGGCGATGCGGCGCTCGTCGCACACAACGCCCGCTTCGACCAGTCCTTCCTCGAGCGGCAGCTGCAGCAGATGCATGGGCGCAGGCTCTCCGAGCCGCCGCTTTGCACGGCTGCCCTCGCGCGCCGCCTGCTGGAGAACCGCTTGCGCCGCGTCGGCCTGGCCTCGCTGGCCAACTTCTTCGGCGTCGCGACCACGCCCTGTCACCGCGCCCTCCCCGACGCCGAGGCGACGGCGGAGGTGCTGATCCATCTGATCGGCCTGGCCCAGGAGCTCGGCGCGAGGCGGCTCTCGGACCTGCGCACGCTCTCCGCGCCGCGCAGGCGACGGGTGTACGACAAGCGCTCGCTCGCGCGTGGCGCTCCGACTCGGCCCGGGGTCTACCTCTTCCACGACCGTCACGGCCAGGTGCTGTACGTGGGCCGGGCACGCGACCTGAGGGCTCGGCTGCGCTCCTACTTCCGTAGCGATCGCCAGCGGCCGTCCGTCGAGGCGGCCCTGCACGCCCTCGACCGGGTCGAGTGGCGCGTGCTGGGGTCGGAGCTCGAGTCCGCGCTCGAGGAACTGCGGCTGATCCGCGAGCTCCAGCCGCCGGCAAACTCGCGCAGCCGCAGGAAGGAGCACGGCGTCTACCTCAAGCGTCGAGGCGAGGAGCTGGTCGTCAGCAAGACCGCGACCCGGCTCGGCCCGATCCCGAGCCGCCGGCGGGCCTCCCTGGCGGCGCGCGCGCTCGCCCTGAGCACCCCCGAGGAGCTCGAGGGCCTGCTCGAGGGCGGGCCCTTGCCGCGGCTGCGAGCTCGACTCGCGCGCCTGGCAGAAAGCCTCCGCTACGAGGAGGCCGCCCGGCTGCGCGACAGGATCGAGGCGCTCGAGCACGTCGTCGAGCGCCTGGAGCGGCTCGAGCAGCTGCGCGGGCTGGAGGTCTGTCTCGTCGCGCCGTCGCTCGAGCCGGGCTGGCGAAAGGCCTTTTTCGTCTGCGGCGGCGGTGTCTGCGCCGTCCGCTCGTTGCCGCCCGGACCGGGCGCGAGGCTGGAGGCGGAGGCGGGGCTGGCGCACTGCCGGGCCGCGCGCAAGCGAGACGGCGAGCTCCTGACACCCGAGCAGGCGGAAGACCTGCTGCTCATCGACGGCTTCGTCCGGCGGCCGCCTCCCGAGCTCGCGGTCTTGCCCCTGGACGCTGCTCGGATCGCGGCGTCCTGACAGATTCCCCTTGTGGCGATCCTGGGCGTGGACGTGGGCGGCACCTTCACCGATGCGGTCCTGCTCGCGGAGGGCGAGCTGCGGACGGCGAAGGTGCCGACGGCGACGCGGCAGGAAGAGTCGGTGCTCGCCGCCGCGGCAGCAGTCGGCGCTGGAGAGGTCGGACGGTTCACGCACGGCACGACGGTGGCGACGAACGCGCTGCTCGAGCGGAAAGGCGCTCGCACGGCCTTCGTCGCAACCGACGGCTTCGAGCACCTGCTGCACCTGCGCCGCCAGGATCGCGCGCATCTCTACCGACTTTGCGCCGCGCACGCGGAGCCACTCGTCCCGCTCGAGCGCTGCCACGGAGTACGTGAGCGGATCGGGCCCGCGCGCGTGATCGCATCGCTCGAGCTCGACTCGCTTCCTGACCTGGGCGACGACGTGGAGTCGGTTGCCGTGTGCCTGCTGTTCGCTTTCCGCGACGCGAGCCACGAGCGGGCGGTCGCGTTGGAGTTGCGCCGGCGGCTGCCCGGAGTGCGGGTAGTCGCCTCACACGAGGTCTCGCCCGAGCTGCGCGAGTACGAGCGCGCGTCGACGACCGCGATCGACGCCTACCTCGGGCCGGCCGTCTCACGGTACCTCGAAGCGCTCGCCGTCGCTACCGGCGGAGCGGGGCTGCCGGAGCCGCTGGTGATGCGCTCCTCGGGCGGGCTCGCCACTCTCGCGGAGGCAGCGGCGCATCCCGCCGTCGCGCTCGTCTCCGGCCCCGCGGCCGGGGTCGTCGGGGCGGCTCGCGTCGCGCGTGCGGTCGGCGTCGAGAACGCGATCTCGCTCGACATGGGCGGGACCTCGACGGACGTCTGCCTGATCAGCGGGGGCGAGGCGGGGAGGAGCTCGGAGCGCGAGGTGGGCGGGCTGCCGCTGCGCCTGCCGATGGTCGACCTGCAGACCGTCGGGGCAGGCGGCGGCTCGATCGTCTGGCACGACGCGGGCGGTGCCCTGCGCGTCGGGCCGGAGAGCGCCGGAGCCGATCCGGGTCCGGCCTGCTACGGGCGCGGCGGGGAGCGACCGACCGTGACGGACGCGAACCTGCTGCTGGGGCGGCTGCCGCCGCGGCTCGCCGGTGGACTCGAGCTCGACGTCGCTGCGGCCGAGCGCGCCTTCGGCGGGATCGATCCCGCCGAAGCGGTCGAGGTCGTGAACGCGGAGATGCTGCGGGCGCTGAGGCTCGTCTCGGTCGAGCGCGGCCACGACCCGCGGGAGCACGCGCTCGTCGCCTTCGGCGGGGCAGGCCCGCTGCACGCGTGCGCGCTGGCCGAGGAACTCGGGATCGAGACCGTGCTCGTGCCGGACACGGCCGGCGTGCTCTCGGCGATCGGGCTCGCCGCCGCGGACGAGCGGCGGGACTCGGTGCGCTCCTACGTGTGCGCGCTGGAGGACGCCGGCGAGCTGCCGGCCGAGGGCGAGGCCGAGCTTCGCTACCGCGGTCAGTCGTTCGAGCTGTCGGTCCCGCTGCAGCCGGACCTCGCGGAGGCGTTCCACCGTGCCCACGCGGCGCGCTACGGCTACGCCGACAGGGACCGCGCGATCGAGCTCGTCGCCGTGCGCACCGCCGAGCTTCGCCCCGGCCCGGCGCTGCAGCTCCCGGCCGGCCGTCCTCTGGAGGAGACGGGGCCAAAACGAATCGAGCTCGAGGGTGCGACGTGCTGGCTGCCCCCGGGGTGGGTGGGGGTTAGGGATGGAACAAGTAGCACGTTGCGGCTCACGAGACAGTCACGAGACCGTGCCGAATCCGTGAAATGAGGGTCGAGCTCCAGGTCATCGGTGCAGCGCTGCGCTCGATTGCGGACGAGATGGGCGCCGTGCTCGTCCGCTCGGCCTTCTCGGCCAACATCAAGGAGCGGCGTGACTGCTCGACCGCGCTCTTCGACCTGCGCGGTCGCATGATCGCGCAGGCGGAGCACATCCCCGTGCACCTCGGCGCGATGCCCGACGCGGTCGCAGCCGTGCGGGCGCACGACCCGAGGCCTGACGAGGCATGGATCCTGAACGACCCGTTCGCCGGCGGGACGCATCTTCCCGACATCACGCTCGTGACGCGGACGGGAGTAGGCTTCGCGGTCACGCGCGCCCACCACGCGGATGTGGGCGCGGCCGAGCCGGGCAGCCTCCCCGCCGAGTCGCACCGGCTCGACGAGGAGGGCGTCGTCATCCCGCCGACGCGCCTCGACGAGGAGGTGCTGGATGCGCTCGTCGCGCGGATGCGCAACCCGGACGAGCGGCGCGGAGACCTGCGTGCTCAGCTGGCCGCGCACAGCCTCGCCGCCACGCGTCTGGACGAGCTCTGCGCCCGTCGCGGGCAGTCGCGTGTCGAGTCGGCGATGGATGAGCTGTACGCGTACTCGGAGCGCCGGGTCCGTGCAGCGATCTCGCGCTTCCCGGACGGGCGCTTCGAGGGCGCCGACACGGTCGAGGCCGCAGACGGCTCCGAGCTCGAGCTTCGTGTCGTGCTCACGATCGCCGGCGACGAGCTCGAGCTCGACTTCGCGGGCACCGCACCACAGCACGACGGGAACCTCAACTGCCCGCTGGCCGTGACGCGGTCGGCCTGTTACTTCGTCGTCCGCTGCCTTGCCGACCCGGACACGCCCGCTTCCGGCGGCGCCTTCGCGCCGGTCCGGGTGCTTGCGCCGGAGGGGTCGCTCCTGAACGCGCGCTCGCCCGCCGCGGTGGCGGCCGGGAACGTCGAGACCTCGAGTCGGATCGTCGACGTCGTCTTCGCCGCGTTCGGACAGGCGGTGCCCGTGCCCGCTCAGGGGCAGGGGACGATGAACAACCTCACGCTCGGGAACGATCGCTTCACCTACTACGAGACCGTCGGCGGCGGCCAGGGGGCCTGCCCGGACGCCGACGGCCCGTCAGCGGTGCACGTCGCCATGTCGAACACGCTCTCGACGCCGACGGAGGCGCTCGAGCTCGCCTACCCGCTGCGCGTCGAGCGGCACGAGCTGCGGCTGGGGTCGGCCGGCGCGGGGGCGCACCGCGGCGGGGACGGCGTCGTGCGGGAACTGCGGGTGCTCGAGCCGTGCCGTCTCTCGCTCGTCGGCGAGAGGCGAACGCGTGGCCCGCAGGGGGCGAGTGGCGGCGAGCCGGGCCGGCCGGGCCGGAACCTCCTGAACGGCGAGGAGCTGCCCGCGAAGGTGACGCGCAGTCTTGGCCCCGGCGACGTCGTGCGGGTCGAGACGCCCGGCGGCGGCGGCTATGGACGTGTCCGAAACGGCCACTAGGCAGCCGAGCCGGGGTCGAGTAGGACCCTCGCAACGATGTTGCAGTCTCGGCACGAAGGCGTTTCACACCCGCGCGCAGGCCACGCCTACCGTCGGCATGAGTCGACGGGAGGTGGACGATGGAGACAGGAAGACGGTTCGGCGGCGCGGCGCTCATCATGCTCGTGGCCGTACTCGTGCTCGGGCTCGGCCCGGGGAAGGCACGCGCGCAGGTGATCGGCTACCCGGCCGACTCCTGCTACGACAGGAACGTGGACTGCGGCACGAGCGAAGGCGAGTCGGGTGTGCTCACCGAGTCGGCCGAGTTCTACGGGTTCCCACGCGCGAATTGCCGCACTCGCTGGGCCAGGGCGACGCGCAAGAACCTCGCGCGAATGGTCGTGTACCACTACAACGAGCAGGTCCGCTGGTGCTGGAGCGGCGGCAAGATCACGTGGTTCTGGCGCGACCGCTGGGCCTCCGACACGGCGTTCAGCTGGATCTTCGACGGCAATGTGAACACGAACTGCGTGCTCGAGCACTGCAACAACCGCGGCGTCGGGACGTACTCGACCGACGCGTGGACGCAGGGCGAGTTCCACGCCTGCGTGATCTGGTACTGCCCGCACCGGTACCCGATCGTGGACATCTGGGTGCACGGCGACGGAGGAAGCGGTGCGAGCTGGTCGGGCGCGTAGCTGGATCGCACCGGCGGTCGTCGTCGGGGTGGTCGTGCTCGTGACGATCGTGCTCGCGTTGCCGGGCTGCGGCTCCGGCTCGAGCCGGCTGGGGCGGATCATCGGGTTGTGAGGGACGGGTCGTCGGTAGCCCGTTCCTCGCGATCCGACTCACCAGGTGATCCCGTACACTCCGGCGATGGTCTGGGAGTTCGTCTTCCTGATGTTCGTCCTGAAGATCCCGATCGTCTACCTGTGCCTCGTGGTCTACTGGGCCGTGAAAGCCGAGCCGCAGCCGCCCGAGCCGGCGCGCAAGACCGTGCGAGAGGACCCGGAGCCGAGGTCGCCCTGGACGCCGCGCTCGCGTCGTCCGTCGCCGCGGCGCGGGCCTGAGCGCACGCCCGCCAGGGCTCGTCGCGCGACGGTGCCGAGATGAGCGCCCAGCCCGAGGCCCGGCAGCGGCCGGGCGAGGCGGTCGCGGGCCTGCTCGCCTCGCTTTCGATCCTCGCCAGCTGCGTCGGAGTCGCCTACAGGCCTGGACGGCTGATCCCGTTCGGGATCCTGCTGGCGCTGCTCGCCGCCGCGATCGGCGGCAGGCACTCACGGCTCGCGGCCTTCGCGGTCGTGACAGGCGGCGTCTGCTTCGTCGTCGGCATGGCTCTGGCGGTGCTCACCAACAACCCGCTTTACTAACCGGGTCGAGTCTCGCCGGGAGGGATCCCGGTTGGTACAACAAAGACGATGAGCATGCATGATGTCGACGGGCTGAACGCGGGCTACGCAAGCGCGCTTCTCGAGCAGTACCTCGAGAACCCCGACGCGGTCCCGAGCGAGTGGCGCTCGCTGTTCGAGAGCGGCGCGAGCGAGCTCGTGGCGGCCCATCCCGGCCTCGCGCGCCTCGTCGAGCTGCTGCAGGACGAGAACGGGCACGCGGCCCCGCCTGCGCCCGTCGCGGAGCCGGTTCCGCCCGCCGTCGAGTTCCAAGCCGAGCCAGAGCCACAGCAGGTCCCGGCACCAACTCAGACGGAAACGGCCGACGAGGCGATGCTCGCCGCCGTCGCGGCCGCGATGGCGCTCGTCACCGCGTACCGCTCGCACGGCCACCTGGCGGCGCGCCTCGACCCGCTCGGCTCCGAGCCGGTCGGCGAGCCGTCGCTCGAGCCCGAGCGCTACGAGCCGAAGCTGTCGCCCGAGGTTCAGAAGCTGATCCCGGCCAGGATCCTCGGCGTGCACGTCCCCGGCGAGACGCTCGCGGACGTGCTGCCGCAGCTGCGAGAGACGTACTGCGGCACGAGCGCCTACGAGATCGAGCACATCGCCGACCAGGAGCAACGGGTCTGGCTGCGCGCGTCGATCGAGTCGGGCCGCTATCGACAGAGCCTGTCCGCCGAGGACAAGCGCCGCCTGCTGGAGCGCCTCACCGAGGTCGAGAGCTTCGAGCGCTACCTCCGCCGGGCGTTCCTCGGCCAGAAGCAGTTCTCGATCGAGGGCCTCGACGTGATGGTGCCGATGCTCGACGAGGCGATCGGGCTCTCCGCCGACGAGGGCGGACACGAGGTCGTGCTCGGGATGGCCCACCGCGGCCGGCTGAACGTGCTCGCGCACGTAATCGGCCGCCCCTACGAGACGATCCTGCGCGAGTTCGAGGGGGAGCGCACGCTCGAGGCCGTGGCCGCCGACCCCGAGGGCGGCACCGGCGACGTCAAGTACCACCTCGGCGCCGAGGGCACGCGCCGGACCTCGGCCGGCGACATCACGGTCACGCTGGCCTCCAACCCGAGCCACCTCGAGGCTGTCGACCCGGTCGTCGAAGGCCGGACGCGCGCCGAGCAGACCGACCGCTCGGTTCGCACGGGCTACGTCGACTCGTCCGTCGCGATGGCCGTGCAGATCCACGGCGACGCCGCGTTCCCCGCGCAGGGCGTCGTGGCCGAGACCCTGAACCTCGCCGACCTGAACGGGTACTCGACAGGCGGCAGCCTGCACCTGATCGCGAACAACCAGATCGGCTTCACCACCGAGCCGGCGGACGCGCGCTCGACCCGCTACTCGAGCGACCTCGCCAAGGGTTTCGACCTCCCGATCTTCCACGTCAACGCCGACGACCCCGAGGCGGCTCTCTCCACGATCCGGCTCGCGATGGCCTTCCGGCGGCGCTTCTGCACCGACGTCGTGATCGACCTCGTCGGCTACCGGCGCCACGGCCACAACGAGCAGGACGAGGCCGCCTACACGCAGCCGCTGATGGCCGCGCGGATCGAGCGCCAGCCCAGCGTGCGCGAGCACTACGCCCAGGCGCTTCTGGAGGAGAGCGTAGTCACCCAGGAGGAGCTCGATGCGATGGGCCAACGCGTCGAGACGACGCTCAAGGAGGCGCACGAGCGGCTGAAGACGACCTTCGGCCAGGGCGTGCCCGCCGTCGCGTACGAGGGCCGCATCCCGACCTCGACGGGCGCCGACGTCGTCACTGCCGTCCCTGCCGAGCGGCTTCGCGCGCTGAACGAGGAGCTCCTTCGCGTGCCCGAGGGCTTCACGGTCAACCCGAAGCTCGCGAAGCAGCTCGAGCGCCGCCGCAGCGCCCTCGACGAGGGCGGGGTCGACTGGGGCCAGGCCGAGGAGCTCGCTTTCGCCAGCCTGCTCGTGGAAGGGATCCCCGTCCGGCTGACCGGCCAGGACACCGAGCGCGGCACGTTCTCGCACCGCCACCTCGTCCTGCACGACGCGCAAAACGGCCAGGCGTACGCGCCCGTCCAGAACCTCGAGGAGGCGACAGCGTCGTTCGAGATCCACAACTCGCCGCTCTCCGAGGAGGCCTGCGTCGGGTTCGAGTACGGCTACTCCGTGGCGGCGCCGGAGGCGCTCGTGGCCTGGGAGGCGCAGTTCGGCGACTTCGTCAACGGCGCGCAGGTCGCGGTCGACCAGTTCATCGTCTCCGGCCTCTCGAAATGGGGCCAGACCTCACGGCTGACGCTCCTGCTGCCCCACGGCTACGAGGGCAACGGGCCCGAGCATTCCAGCGCGCGGCTGGAGCGGTTCCTCCAGCTCGCTGCGCAGGAGAACATCCGCATCGCCAACTGCACGACGGCGGCGCAGTACTTCCACCTCCTGCGGCGGCAGGCGCTCGACCCGAGCGCGCGGCCGCTGATCGTGATGACGCCGAAGGGGCTGCTGCGGCTGAAGCAGGCCGCCTCGACGCTGCCTGACCTCGCCGAGGGCTCCTTCCAGCCCGTGCTGGGCGACCCGGCTGGTCCGGAGCAGGTACGCCGCCTCGTGCTCTGCTCGGGCAAGGTCTACTACGACCTCGTCGGGCACGAGCTCCGCGCGAGCGCCGACTCGGTCGCGGTCGGCCGGCTCGAGCAGCTGTACCCGTTCCCGGTCGCCGCGGCGGCACAGCTGGTCGGGTCGTTCCCGCGGCTCGAGGAGGTCGTCTGGGCGCAGGAGGAGCCGCAGAACATGGGCGCCTGGCGGGCGATTCGCCACCGTCTGGAGGAGTCGCTGCCCGAGGGCGTGCGCCTGCGGTTCGTCGGCCGCCCGTGGCGGGCGAGCCCGTCGGAGGGCTACCCCACTGCTCACCTGAAGGAACAGGACCGGATCGTGCGCGAGGCGCTCAGCTAGCGCGGCGGCGTCGCTGCTGCTCGAGCAGCTTGGAGGCGATCCTCGGCCCGTGCCTACGGGCCTGCCGCACGAGTGCGCGGCGATGCTGCTTCGGGATGCGCCGCCAGATGTCCCACGCGGTCAGCGCTAGGCCGAGCGTGCCTGTTCGTCGGAGAGCGCGGAAGGCCACGGCCGGAGGTTAGCGCTTCGGGCCGTGGTGGCCCTTGTCGCCGTGATCACCTTGATCACCGTGATCCCCACCGCCATGGCCCTGATCGCCACCGCCATGGCCCTGACCGCCGCCCCCCTGGCCCTGATCGCCACCGCTGTGGCCGTGCTCACCGCCGCCGTGGCCGTGGTCGCCATGGTCGCCGCTCCCGCGCTCGCCCTCGTCCTTCTTGCCGCCGTGGCCCTCGTCGTGCTTGCCCTTCGAGCACTTGTCCTTCTTGGAGTCGGAGGACTTGCCGCCGTGCCCCGTCGGCTGCGGCGGAGGTACCGGGAAAAAAGCCGGCGGTGGCGGCGGCGGAGGAGGAGGCGGTGGAGGTGGAGGAGGCGGTGGAGGAGGAGGTGGAGGTGGCGGAGGCGGAGGCGGCGGTGCGGGAGCCGGAGGTGGCGGGGGCGCGACTTCACGCCGCGGGACCGGCGAGGGCTTCGAAGGCTTCGGGGTTGCAACCAGCAGGCGGCTTGCCGGGGGCGATCCGGTTGGAACCGAGACCACGGCGGCCGAGGAAGCGCGCGGAGCATGCGCGCGTGGCGGGCGCGGTGGGGCGGGAAGCGGCCTGGCCCGGACCGAGATGGGCGGGCCACCCGTCGCGAGGGAGAGCGCGGTCGGCGGCGAATCCGACCCGAGCGTCACCAGAGCCGGCAATGCGAGCGCGGCCATGAGGGCCCCGCCTGCCAACATTGTCGTCGCGATGATTGCAAGTCCCCTGCTCAAATTGCTCCCCGTTTATGCCGATCCACAACGAGTAATGGTATCGGCGGTATCAGCGGTCAACCTAAATTGTGAGGCATGAGCTTCAAGCTCAAACTCGTCGTGTACTTCCTGCTCGTGTCGCTGCTGCCCCTTGGCGCGGCGGGTTGGGGGCTGCACGCGGTGGCTGCGCGGAGCGAAACGCGCCGCGTGGACGTGCGTCTCGAGGCCGGGATGCGGGCTGTGCTCGCCGCCTACAAAGACGAGCTCTCCGCCGCCGGCCGGCGCGCGAACGCGCTCGCGGTGGACGCCGCCTTCCAGCGCGCGCTCCAGCAGGATGACCGCCGAACGCTGAGCCGGCGGCTCGCCCGCGCCCGCGGCGTCCGGCTCGACACCTCGTCCTACTCGCTCGGCCCTGCGCGCTTGATCGGATCGGGAACCCGGGTCGCGGTCGTGAGCGCGAGCAGCGTCTTCGGCACGCTGGTCGCCGGCGTTCCGCTCGACTCGCGCTCGATCACGATCCTGCGCGACCGCTCCGGCCTCGAGGCAAAGGACAACCTGGTCGTGCTCGAGCGAGGGCGGATCGCGGCCGGGCCGCCGGCCCTTCGCGGCGATCGCCTCTCGGCGCCCCCGCGCGCGCTCACCTTGTCGGTGGGCGGCGAGCGCTACCGGACGCTCGCCGCGGGCTCACGCTCCGGCGACTCCGAAGAGCCCTCACTCGCACTGCTCGCGCCGCAGGCCCAGATCGACGATTCCGTCGCCGCCGCCGACAAGCGGCTGCTGATCGGCCTCGCCGTCTCGCTCGCCTTGATCGGGCTCGTCGCGTACGCGGTGGGCGGCTCGATCGTGGCGTCGCTGGCTCGGCTGGTCGACGCCGCGAACGCGATCTCGAGCGGCCGGCTCGACCGCAGGGTCGAGGTCCAGGGCAAGGACGAGTTCGCGCGACTCGGCCTTGCCTTCAACGAGATGGCCGACCAGCTGGAGGCCCGGCTCGAGGAGCTCGATGCCGAGCGCGGCCGCCTGCGCGACGCGACCGTGCGCTTCGGCGAGGCGCTCGCGGCCACCCACGACGTCGACCAGCTCCTGCGGGTGATCGTGGAGACCGTCGTCGAGACCACCGGCGCGACCGGTGGCCTGGTCGTCGGCCTCGGCGGCGAGATCGTCCAGTCGGGGACGCTCTCGGACCGCGGCGAGAGCTTCGAGCTGCCGCTGACCGCGGGCCGCCAGAGCTTCGGCACGCTCACGCTCTCCGGCCGCGGCTTCACCGTCGAGCAGCGCCGCACGGCCGCGACCCTGGTCGCCCATGCGGCGATCGCGCTCGAGAACGCGCGCCTGCACCGGATCGTGGCCCGTCAGGCCCTCGTCGACATGCTCACCGGCCTGGCCAATCGTCGGCACTGCGAGGAGGCGCTCTCGGGCGAGCTGATGCGCGCCGAGCGCTTCGGCGGCTCGGTCGCCTTCGTGCTCGCCGACCTCGACAGCTTCAAGTCGATCAACGACCGCTACGGCCATCCCGTCGGCGACGGAGTGCTCGTCGAGTTCGCCGAGACGTTGCGCGAGTGCGTGCGCGAGATCGACCTGCCCGCGCGCTGGGGCGGCGAGGAGTTCGCGATCGTCCTCCCGGGCACCGACCTCGAGGGCGCCGCGCGGCTGGCCGAGCGCGCGCGGCTCGCGCTCGAGCAGCGGACGATCCTCGCGCCAGACGGCAGCCGGATCCACGTCACGGTCAGCCTCGGCGTCGCCGCGTTCCCCGAGGCGGCTCCGGCGGACGGGATCGTCGCGGCCGCCGACGGGGCCCTCTACGAAGCGAAACGAGCCGGGAAGAACCGGGTCGTCACCGCCCGCCCGAGGGCGCGCCAGGCCTAAACTGCCAGCTGTTCGCGGGTTTAGCCGTTACAATCCCGCGCTCGCCCCCACGTAACCACAGGAGGAGCATCGCCGGTGGAGACCTCTTCGCTGTTCGCACAAGTCATCCAGGACCATCTCGAGCTGAAGCAGAAGAATTCCGAGCTCGAGGGCGACCTGCCGCTCGACCGCTACAAGAACGAAGACCCCTTCGAGAACCACCCGCTCTTCAAGACCGAGGAGCAGGCCCGGATCGAGGAGACGATGGACGGGGAGGAGCCCGCCATCAGCCCCGAGCGCACCCCGCTCGCGTGGCCGACCGAGGAGTCCCAGCCCGACGCAGAGGGTCTTTGGAGCCAGTCGCGCGACTTCGACTGGGGCGACTAGGTAGATCACCTAAGCTCTCGGTTCCGCGACCAGGAGGACCGAGATGACGAAGAGAATCCGCTACGTGGCGCTGGGCGCCGGCCTTGCCTACTTCTTCGACCCAGAGAACGGAAAGAGCCGCAGGAAGGCCACGGTCAAGCGCGTCGCCGTCATGACTCGGCGGACGCGTGAGCAGCAGCCCCGGCAGGACGACGCGATCCTCGCCCGCAAGGTCGAGTCCGAGCTCTTCCGCGACGCCGGCGTGCCGAAGGGCAAGATCAACGTCGACGCCGAGCAGGGCAAGGTCGTTCTCCGCGGCGAGGCCGACTCGCCGGAGATGATCGACGCGCTGGCGGGCAAAGCGCGAAACGTGCAGGGCGTCCAGGAGGTCGAGAACCTGCTGCACACTCCGGGCCAGCCGGCTCCCGCACGGGACTAGCGTCAGACCGGCGCACTAGAGTCGGGCTCCTGGACGGGAAGCCCGAAGCGAGCGAGCCTTGCCTGCGCTGCGGGGCTCCGATGGAGTGGCGGCACCAGACGTGGCAGTGCGCCCGCTGCGCGTTCAAGCTCGGCTGCTGCGAAGGCGAGCCGCAGTCATGCCCGCCGGAGAGGACGCGCGCGCCGGCAAAGCCGGCACGCGCTCTCGACGGCAGCGCAAGCGCCGCCTCGAGTGTGAACCCGCGATAATCGCCGGGCCGGTGTCATTGCAGGAACGAACCGAGGAGCGGTCCCTCGAGGGCGGCAGCCAAGGGGCTGCGCCTGCTGTCCGCCTCGAAGGGCTGCGCAAGACCTACGGCGACGTGGTCGCGGTCGACCGCGTCGACCTCGAGATCCCGGCCGGCGAGTTCTTCACGCTGCTGGGCCCGTCGGGCTCCGGGAAGACGACGACGCTCCGCCTGATCGCCGGCTTCGAGCGTCCGGACGAGGGCCGGGTCGAGCTCGAAGGGCGCGACGTCTCGAACGTCCCGCCCTACGCGCGCGACGTGAACACGGTCTTCCAGGACTACGCGCTCTTCCCACACATGACGGTGGCGGAGAACGTCGGCTACGGCCTGCGGGTCAAGGGTGTCCCGCGCCGCGACCGCGAGGCGAGGGTCGAGGACGTGCTCGGCCGCATGCGCCTGCCGAGGCTCGGCAAGCGCAAGCCTGTGCAGCTCTCCGGCGGGCAGCGGCAGCGGGTCGCGCTCGCGCGTGCGCTCGTCAACCGGCCGGAGGTGCTGCTCCTCGACGAGCCGCTTGGCGCACTCGACCTGAAGCTGCGCCAGGAGATGCAGCTCTTCCTCAAGAGCCTGCAGCAGGATCTCGGGATCACCTTCGTCTACGTGACGCACGACCAGGACGAGGCGCTCACGATGAGCGACCGCCTCGCCGTCTTCAACCAGGGCCGCATCGAGCAGATCGGTGCGCCAGCCGAGGTGTACGAGCGGCCGCAGACCGCCTTCGTCGCCGGCTTCGTGGGCGTCTCGAACGTGGTCGAGCGGGAGGGCAGGCAGCTCGCCGTCCGCCCGGAGAAGATTCACCTGCGCGACGCAGGATCCTCAGCGGCGAGCGGCATGCACTCCGAGCCCGGCAGGATCCGCGACGTCGTCTACGCCGGGATGGTGACTCGCTTCGTGGTCGAGCTCGACCGCGGCGGCGAGCTCCAGGTCGTCCGGCAGAACCTCGAGACCTCGTCGGCCGAGGCGCTGGACGCCAAGGGCCGCGAGGTCCTCCTCGAGTGGCGCCCAGAACACCAGCTCGAGATCGAGAAACCCGGGGAAACGGAAGGAGACCGATGAAGAAGCAGCACAGGCG
>DATLPH010000133.1:0-2773 GCA_035535855.1 Gaiellaceae bacterium | reverse complement strand
CGTGCCGGCGGTGTCGTTGGCCACCCACACCGCGCCGAAGGCCGAGACCGCACCGCCCGGAGCCGCGCCGGTGTGAACCCGCGCGAGGACGTGCGGCGCGGCGAGCGCGGCCGCTATGCCGATCAGCGCGAGCTTCGCCATGCCAACCGTCTACACCGCGAGCCTGCGGGCGGTTCCACTAGTCGTCCTCTAGCTCCGCGACGTCGTCGTCGGAGAGCTCGAGCTCCGCCGCCGCGAGGATCGGGTCGACCTGGTCGGGCCGCCGGAAGCCCGTGATCGCGCCGTCCACGGCCGGGTTGCGCAGTGTCCACGCAACGGCCACCGCCCCCGGTGCGACGCCATCCCGCTCGGCGACACGCTTCAGCCGCTCGACGAGCTCGAGGTTCTTGGAGAGCTCCGGCTCGCGGAAGCGCTCGCTACGCGTGCGCCAGTCGTCGTCGGGCAGGCTCTCGATTCGCTCGCGGGTCATCTTCCCAGTCAGCAGCCCGGAGGCCATCGGCGAGTAGACGATCACGCCGATCCCCTCGCGCTCGCAGAACGGGAGGATCTCCTCGTCCGCGTCGCGGTCGAGCAGCGAATACTGCGGCTGCAGGGTCTCGACCGGCGCGACTGCCTGCGCGCGGCGCAGCTGCTCGACGGTGAAGTTCGAGACCCCGATGTGACGGACGAGCCCCTCGTCCCGGAACTCGACGAGTGCCGCCCAGCCCTCCTCGATCTCCTCGTCGGGGATCGGCCAGTGGAACTGGTAGAGGTCGATCGCGTCCACGCCGAGACGCGACAGGCTGCCTTCCACCTCCCGCCTGAGCGACTCGCGTTTCAGGCTCTGCAGCGTCGTGCGTCCCGGCCCTTCGGGCTGGCCGCCCTTGGTGAAGACGAGCGGCCGCGGATCGAGCCCTGCAAGTGCGCGGCCGACGACCTGCTCGGAGTGCCCGAAGCCGTACTGCGCTGCGGTGTCGATCCAGTTGACGCCGAGCTCGAGCGCGTGGTGGATCGCAGCGATGGATTCCTCGTCGTCCTGCCGGCCCCAGCCCCAGTCGTACTCCGCGCCCCCGATCGCCCAGGCGCCGAAGCCGACGCGCGAGATCTCGAGGCCGGTGCGGCCGAGCTCTGCCGTCTTCACGCCGGCGCTCCGACCTGACCCGCGAACGCGCGGCGCAGCTCGACGAACAGCGCCTCGAGCGCGAGTGCCGGCGAGAGCTGGAACTCCTCGAAGCGGCGCCACGTCTCGCGCACGAGCTCGGCTGCACGCTCGGCGCCTTCGAGCCGCTCGAGCGTCCCGTCCTCGCGCAGCGCGTCGGCGAGGTCGACGTGCACGAGCGCCTTCTCGGCCCCGGCCGCAGCGGCGACGAGATCGCGGTACCACGAGGCCAGCTCCTCGAGCGACGCGAGCAGCTCCTCGCGCTCGGCCCCGCGGGCCGCGCGCCGCACGCGCTGCTCGGCCTCGCGTGCAGGGAGGTCGAGCCCCTCGATCGCCGCCTCCTCGCGCTCCTTCGCCTCGTCCGCGCGCTCCCGCGCCGCCTCGAGCAGCTTGCGCGCCGCCGCGCCCGCGTCGAACTCGGCCGCGTAGACCGAGCGCGCGGTCTCGAGCAAAGCCTCACGCCGCCGCGCAGCAGCAGGGTCCAGCAGCCGCTCCGCGCGGTCGAGCCGGCCGCTCGCCACGCGCGCGATCGAGGTCGCCTGCTCCTCGGAGAGCTCGGGCGCGCGGGCCTTGACCGCCTCCCGCACCGCCCGCTCGGAGAGCCGGCGGAACGGAACGGCCTGGCAGCGCGAGCGGATCGTGTCCGGGAGCGACCCGACCTCGTCGGCGACGAGCACGATCACCGCGTAGCTCGGCGGCTCCTCGAGATCCTTCAGGAGTGCGTCGGCTGCCTCGTCGTTCAGGAGGTGGGCGCCGAAGATGAGGTAGACGCGCCGCTGCGCCTCGAACGGCCGCATGTGCAGGTCGCGCCGCAGCTCGCGGACGGCGTCGATGCGAATCTGGTCGCCGAGCGGCTCGAGCACGTACAGGTCGGGATGCGAGCGCCGTTCGACTCGCGGGTCCCGGTCGAGCAGCTCGGCCGCGAACGCGAGCCCGAGCGCGCGCTTGCCCACTCCGGCGGGCCCCTGGAAGAGGTAGGCGTGCGCCGGCCCCTCCGCAAGAGCGGCCTGCAGCAGGCGCTTGGCCGCGTCCTGCTCAGGAACTGCGTCGAAGCTCGTCGCGCACCTCCTCGGCGATTTCGCGGGGCGGGCGGGTCGCGTCGATCGTCGTGATCCGCTGCGGGAAGAACTCGGCGAGCTGCCGGTAGGCCGAGTCGACGCGGGCGCGGAAGACGTCGTCCTCGCGCTCGATCCGATCGCCCTCGCCGCCGACGCGTCGCGCCGACTCCTGCGGGTCGAGCAGGAGCAGGAACGTGCGGTCCGGGAGCAACCCGCGCACCGCGTGCAGGTTCAGCTCGAGCACGCGCTCGAGGCCGAGGTCGCGAGCGATCCCCTGGTAGGCGAGCGAGGAGTCGAGGTAGCGGTCGCTGATCACGTTCGCGCCGCGCTCGATCGCGGGCGCGATCACCTCGTCGACGAGTTGCGCGCGCGCCGCCGTGAAGAGCGCGGCCTCGGCCCACGGAGCGACCTCGCCTTCGGCGAGCAGCAGCTCCCGCACCCGTTCGCCGAGCTCGGTGCCTCCCGGCTCGCGCGTCGCCACGACGTCGAGGCCCTCGCCCGCGAGCGCCTCTGCCAGCAGCTGGGCCTGCGTCGACTTGCCGGAGCCGTCGAGCCCTTCGAACGTCACGAACACCGC
>DATLPH010000132.1:0-5560 GCA_035535855.1 Gaiellaceae bacterium | reverse complement strand
GGCGCCGCCGACGCGAAGCGCGGGAAGCTGTTCTCGAAGCTCTCGCGCGCGCTGATCGTGGCCGCGCGCGAAGGCGGGCCCGACCCCGCCTCCAACCTTGCGCTCGCCAACGCGATCGAGAAGGCGCGCTCCTACTCCATGCCGAAGGACAACATCGAGCGGGCGATCGCGCGCGGCTCCGGGGCCGACGCCGACGCCGACAGCTTCGAGCAGGTGCTTTACGAGGGCTACGGCCCGAACGGCGTCGCCGTGATCGTCGAGGCGTTGACCGACAACCGCAACCGCACTGCTGCCGACGTGCGGGCGGCCTTCTCGAAGCACGACGGGAACCTCGGCGGCTCGGGTTCGGTCGCCTGGTTGTTCGAGCGGCGTGGCCTGATCGTGGTCGACGCCGAGCGCGCCGACGAGGACGAGCTGACGCTCGCGGCCGCGGAGGGCGGGGCGGAGGACGTCGAGCGTGACGGCTCGAGCTTCCGCGTGACCTCGGGGCCGGAAGAGCTCACCGCCGTTCGCGAGGCGATCGAGGCGGCAGGCATCGCCGTCGAATCCGCCGAGCTGACGATGGTCCCGAAGACGAGCATCAGCCTCGACGACGAGAGCGCGGCGAAGAAGACGCTGCGGCTGATCGACACGCTCGAGGAGTACGACGACGTCCAGGAGGTCTACGCGAACTTCGACATCCCGGAGCGCGTGATGGAAGCCGTCCTCTAGTGCAGGACGACGACGGCTACTTCGGCGAGCGTGTCGCGGCGCGGTACGACGAGTCGTCCGCGGAGATGTTCGAGCCGGAGGCGGTCGACCCGGTCGTCGACTTCCTCGCCGAGCTCGCCGGGAGTGGTCGTGCGCTCGAGCTCGGGATCGGGACCGGGCGGATCGCCGTGCCGCTCGCGCAGCGCGGAGTGCCGGTGCACGGGATCGAGCTCTCGAACGCGATGGCCGCGAGGCTGCGGGCGAAGCCGGGCGCGCAGGAGATCGGCGTCACGATCGGCGACTTCTCGACCACGACCGTGGACGGCACCTTCTCGGTCGCGTACCTCGTCTACAACACGATCTTGAACCTGACGACTCAGGCGAAGCAGGTCGCGTGCTTCCGTAACGTCGCGGCGCACCTCGAGCCGGGGGGCTGCTTCGTGATCGAGGTCCTGGTCCCCGACCTCCAGCGCCTTCCGCCGGGCGAGACCTCCCGTCCGTTCAACCTCAGCGACGACCACGTCGGGCTCGACGAGTACGACGTTGCGAACCAGGGTCTGAGGTCACATCACTTCACGCTCGTCGACAGCACCTGGGAGTACCTCACGTTCCCGTTCCGCTATGCGTGGCCCGCGGAGTTCGACCTGATGGCGGAGCTCGCCGGCATGAGGTTGCGCGATCGCTGGAGCGGCTGGAAGCGCGAGCCGTTTACGAGCGACAGCCGCAAGCACGTATCGGTCTGGGAGAAACCCTAGACCGCGCGCAGCTCGACGTCGAAGGCGAGCCCGGAGACCTGGCCTTCGAGGTGCATGCGCTGCGGCACGCCGTCTGATTCCCGGATCGCGACGTCGACCTTCGCGGACGTGATCGACGACGGCTCGAAGGGGAGGGAGGGCAGCACCGGCCTGAGGTCGCGCAGCGCCGCCTCGACGTCGAGGTCGCCGCGTGCGCACTCGAGCCCGGCGCCGCAGTCATAGCGCTCCGGGTGCTTCACCCAGCGGGTGACCTGGAGGCGCGAGAGCGGAAGGTCGGAGGTGCGGACGGTCGTCGAGCGGTGGATGGGCAGGATGGCGTGGACGGTCAGGTCGGCGTGGACCGCCTGTACGTCCGCCAGGCCGCGCTGGGCCTTGCGGAAGACCTCATTGCCGTCACCGCCAGCTCCGCCGCAGCCGGCGGCCAGCGCCAGCGCCGCCAGAGGCAGGAGCCATCGCATGAGGGCCGAGGCTACCGGTGCGGGGAGGAACGTCCGACGCGGTGCTTAAGGTGTCTTCGTGACGGTCCTCGGCATCGATCCAGGTACTGCTGCATGCGGCTTCGGCATAGTCCGCGAAAGAGGAAACCGCCTCAAGGCGCTCGAGTTCGGATGGTGGAAGACCGCCGCCTCCGAGCGGCCGGAGTTGCGCCTGAAGACGATCTTCGACGGCGTCACCGACCTGATCGAGGAATTCGAGCCGTATGCGGTCGTCCTCGAGGAGTCGTTCGTCGGCGTCGACGCCCGCACCGCGCTCTCCGTCGGGCAGGCGCGCGGCGTCGTGCTCGTCGCGGCCGCGTCGTACGGCATCGAGTGCGCTGAGTACGCGCCCTCGCGCGTGAAGCAGGCGGTCTGTGGCTACGGCCGCGCCGAGAAGGCGCAGGTCCAGCGGATGGTCGCCGCGATCCTGGGGCTGAAGAAGGCGCCGACGCCCCACCACGCCGCCGATGCGCTGGCCGTGGCGATCTGCCACGCGCTCGCGCCGCCGCTCCTGCGTCGCCGCGCGAGCTAGCTCCGCGTCTTCAAGCCGGGCGGAGGAACGTCCGTTCCCACGCCTAACCTCTCCGTTGTGATCTCGCGTCTGCGGGGAACTGCCGTCGCGCGCGCCGGCGAGCGGATCGTGCTCGACGTCGGTGGCGTCGGCTACGCGCTGGCCGTGACGCCGACCGCGGCGCGGCTGGCCGAGGGCGGGGGAGAGGTGTCGCTCGACACGTACCTCCACGTGCGCGAGGACACGCTTCAGCTCTACGGCTTCGGCGAGCCGGCCGAGCGCGAGCTCTTCGAGCACCTGCTCGCAGTCTCGGGTGTTGGGCCCAAGGTCGCGCTCGCGATCGTGTCCGGCTCGTCGCCGGGTGACCTGCGCCGGGCGATCGCGCTGGACGACACGGCGCGTTTCGAGGCGATCCCCGGGATCGGCAAGAAGACCGCGCAGCGCGTCGTGCTCGAGCTGAAAGAGAAGCTCGGCACGATGGAGGAGCCGACTCCGATCGTCGGCAAGCCGCACACGGTCGCCCGCGACGCGCTCGTCGAGCTCGGCTGGTCGCCAACCGAGGCCGAGGAGGCGCTCGCCGCGACCGATCCCGCGCTGTCGCCCGAAGAGCGCGTGCGCCAGGCCCTGAGGGCGGCGTGACCGAGACCGAAACCCAGTTTCTAGCCCCGGACGTGCAGCCGGAGGAGGACGAGCTCGACCGCTCGCTGCGCCCGCGCCGTCTTGACGAATTCGTCGGGCAGGAGCGGATCAAGGAGCAGCTCGCGATCTCGCTCGAGGCGACACGCTCGCGCGGGGAGGCGCTCGACCATCTGCTGCTGATCGGTCCGCCCGGGCTCGGGAAGACGAGCCTCGCTTTCATCGTGCGCGAAGAGCTCGGCGTCGGGCTGCGCTCGGCCGCGGGGCCCGCTCTCGAGCGCAAGGGTGACGTGGCCGCGATCCTCACCAGTCTCAGCGAGCGTGACGTGCTCTTCATCGACGAGATCCACCGGCTCAGCCGCGCGGTGGAGGAGATCCTCTACCCGGCGCTCGAAGACTTCCGGCTCGACATCATCGTCGGCCAGGGGCCAGCGGCGAGGACGCTGACCCTCGACCTGCCGCCCTTCACGCTGATCGGCGCGACCACGCGCACCGGCCTGCTGACCACGCCACTGCGCGACCGCTTCGGGATGACCTTCCGGCTCGAGCATTACGAGCCCGAAGACCTCGCACGCATCGTGCGTCGCTCGGCCCGCATCCTCGAGGTCGAGATCGAGGAGGAGGCCGCGGGCGAGATCTCGCGCCGCTCGCGCGGCACGCCGCGAATCGCGAACCGCATCCTGCGCCGCGTCCGCGACGTCGCCGAGGTCCGGCATGAGGGCGCGATCACGACCGACATCGCGCGCGAGGCGCTGGACCTGCTCGAGGTGGACGAGCAGGGGCTCGAGCGGACCGACCGCGCGCTGCTGCGTGCCATCGTCGAGAAGTTCGACGGCGGCCCGGTCGGGCTCTCGACGCTGGCGGTCGCCCTCGGCGAGGAGCCGGACACGATCGAGGACGTCTACGAGCCCTACCTCCTGCAGCTCGGCTTCCTGCAGCGCACGCCTCGCGGCCGGATCCTGACGAAGCTCGGCCGCGCCCACGTCGGCGCCCCTGCCGACGACAGCGCGCTGTTCTAGTGTCGGACCTCTGGATCCCGGGCGCCTCCGGGCCACAGGACGAGCTCGTCGCACGCATCCAGTTGCAGATCGAGGCCTTCACCGCGCGGACCGGCGCGCAGGCGGTGGTGCAGGTCGAGCTGCGCGACGGCTCGACGGCCGCATTGCGCTCGGTCTCGGCGGAGCCGGGCTTCGGGTTTGTCACCCTCTCGCCGCACGGCGAGGACGGCGGCGAGGAGGAGTGGATCGTCCCCGTCGCCGCCGTCACCCGCCTCGTCCTGCGCAAGGCGGAGGAGCGAGAGCCCCTCGGCTTCTCGCCGCCCGGCTAGCTCGTGGCAGTGCTCGCGTACGCGGCGAGCACGTGCTGCCAGCCCTCTCCGTAGCCCTGGCGCGCCTGGGCTGCGCGCTCGCCGAGCCGCTCCCAGCCGCGATGCTCGAGGTCGACGCGCGTCTTGCCGCCCTCGTCGGTGAACGTGACCTCGATCTCGGTGCGGGGCAGGTCCTGCTCACGGCTCGGGTTCCAAGAGAGCACGAGCCGGTGCGGGGGCTCGTAGGCGACCACGTCGGCCCACTTCAGCTCCTCGCCCTTGGTCGTCCGCTCGTAGATCTGGCCGCCGGCGCCGCCCTGGAAGACGACGGTCTCGGCCGGGTTGCCGGACTCGTACTGCTCGATCGAGTGCTTGGCGAGCGGCCACCATTCGTGGATTCGCTCGGTGAACGTCTCGAACGCGTGCTCTACCGAGCAATCGACCGTGACGGAGCGCCTGATCGCCTCCGTCGCCGTTGCCTGCGTGCTCATCCGTTCCTCCTCTCGTCCTCGGCCAGCGCCTTGAAGGCGGCGAGGGCCTGGCTCCAGAAGTCGTCGAAGTAGTCGCGGAGCTCTCCCAGCCCGTCCGGATCGAGCCGGTAGATCCGCCGCGTGCCGTTGCGTCGCTCGGTCACGAGCCCGGCCTCCTTCAACACGCGCAGGTGCTGCGAGACCGCGGGGCGGCTGACCGGCAGCTCGTCCGCGATCTCGCCGACCGCCCGCGGGCCCGAGCGCAACTGCTCGAAGATCGCCCGCCGGGTTCGGTCGCCCAGCGCATCCATGGCGTCTCTGTAAGCCATGACTTACGTAAGTCTATGCTTACGTAAGTCTGGAGTCAAGTTCAGCTGACGTGCAGGCGGTAGACCTCGGTGCCTTGCGAGCTCGGGACCCAGATGTCCCCGAAAGCGCTGGCGGCGGGGAAGGGCCCGTTGCCGACCGGGATGGTCTGGATGACGGTATTCGTCGCAGGATCGATCCGTGAGACCGTGTCGGCTCCGACGTTGGGGACGAAGACGGTTCCGTCGGCAGCCACCGCCGCGTTCTCGGGCTGCTGGCCGACCCTGATCGTCGCGACGACCTTCCGGCTCTTCGGGTCGATCCGCGAGACGGTGTTGGAGCCGTTGTTGGAGACCCAGATCGCGGTGCTCGTGACCGCGACCGAGCGCGGCTTCTGCCCAACCCGCACG
>DATLPH010000131.1:0-11480 GCA_035535855.1 Gaiellaceae bacterium | reverse complement strand
GAGATTCCGCTCCGCGCGGGCGAGAGCCTCGACCGGATCACGGTGGCGGAGGGCGGCCGCAGCTACCGGCCCGGGGCCTCGGCCGAGCTCGGCAGCAGCGGCGCTCCGGACACCTTCGGGGTCACGCAGACGAACAAGGGCGTCCGGATCGTCTGGCACTACCGGGCCTCGAGCGAGGAGCGAACGTTCGCCATCGGCTATCGGCTGAGCGGGCTGGCGGTCGCCTACGACGACGTCGTCGACGTCAACCTCAAGGTCTGGGGCGACGAGTGGAAGACCGGGCTCGACCGGCTGACCGCGACCGAGGTGCTGCCACGGCCGCCGTCGGGACCCGGGTACCGCGTGTGGGGAGCCCCCGCCTACGTTCATGGGGCGGTTACGCGGGAGCCGGCGAGGGCGACGCTCGTCGCAACCGGTATCCCCTCGCACCAGTTCGTCGAGCTCAGGGTGCTCTTCCCGCGCTCGCTGCTCACCTCGACCTCCCGGGCGCGCGTGGAGCAGGGCAATGCGCTCCCCCGGATCGTCGCCGAGGAGGAGGCAGCGGCGGCGGCCTTCGAGCGGGGGCGCGAGAAGATCCGGGACGCGCTCGATCATCTCCCGCGGACGATCCTGATCCTGCTGGCGCTCGGATTCGGCCCGGCGCTCGCGCTCCTCGCGGGCGTCTACGCCTTCTTCGGCCGGGAGCGCCGAATCGACTACGACCGGGAGTACGAGCAGGAGCCGCCGAGCGATCTGGCTCCGGCGCTTGTCCCGACCCTGCTGCGCCAGGGCGGCACGGTGGGGTCGCTCGAGTTCACCGCCACGCTCTTCGACCTGATCAGGCGCGGCCGGTACCAGGCGAAGCCCGTCACGACCGAGCGGAAGGTGTGGGGCGGCCTGCGGCACGAGTCCGTCGCTGACCTCGAGCTCACCCCCGGTTCGGCCGCCGCGCTGTCGCCCTACGAGCAGGACGTTGCGGAGGTCGTGGACGGCGTGCTGGCGGGCGGGCCGGAGCGCCTGTCGAAGTTCCGGGACCGCATCGCCGAAAACAGGACTCTGAACAGCGCGCGCTTCAAGATCTTCAAGGCGCACGCCGACCACGCGGTCAAGGAGCTGCGCTGGTTCGAGAACTCCGGCGCGAAGGTTCTGGGCATTGCCTTCGCGGCCTTCGCGCTCGCTGCCGTCGTGATGCTCTGGGTGGGAATCGACGGCTTCCGGGCCGTCGCGCCAAGCTGGTCTGACGTCGTCCTCATCGCACTCGGCGTCTGCGCGGCGGTGAATGCGGCGCTTCTGCTCGCCGGGCTCACGCGCGTGCGGCTCTGGCGTCGCAGGCGCCCGGGCGCGGATCTCGAGGCGGAGCGCTGGGACGCGTTCCGTCGCTATCTCACCGACTTCCCGCGCCTGCAGGAGGCGCCCCCGGCTTCGCTCGAGCTCTGGGAGCGCTACCTCGTCTACGGGATCGCGCTGGGGATTGCCGAGCGCGTGCTCCAGGGCGCGCACCTGCTCATGCCGCAGGAGGTCCACAACGCCAGCTCGATCTACTGGATCAGCCCGAGCGGCGATCTTGGGGGCGGTGCCAGTGCGCTCGCCATCGGTGACCTCAGCTCCGGGTTCGGATCGGCCCTGACGCCCCCGTCCTCGAGCGGCTCCGGCGGCGGCTTCTCCGGCGGCGGAGGCGGGGGAGGGGGCGGAGGCGGAGGCGGCGCGTGGTAGCGGCGGCTAGCCGAAGGTGAACGCGTAGGCGGAGATCCCGGGCGTGAAGCGCAGCTCCAGCGCTCCCTCGGTCAGGTCGCGATAGCGCAGCAGCGTGTAGAGCCGGCTCAGGCCCGCGACGCGGATCGTCCTGGGCGCCTGCCCGCCGACGATCACCCGTAGACGGCCGCGCCCGCTCAGGACGAGGTAGACGTTCTGCGCGAGGAAGTGCAGGCGCAGCCTCGCGCCATGGCCGGCCACGATCCGCTCGCGGTCGACGGTCCAGCGCCCCGCGTAGGCGAGGTCGTTGAGCGGGATCTCGCGGGGGAACCGGTACTGCGCCTCCTGCTCGACCGAGAGCCGCGAGCCGACGTAGCGCTCGAGCCGCGACCAGCCCAGGTAGGACTCGGGTGTGGTCAGGTGCTGCGGCGTGCGGTCCTTGACTGACGCGAGCTGTGCGCCACCCGACTCGCCGAGCAGCGTCCGGATCGCGCGCTCGGTGCCGTCGTAGTCGCCCTCGCCCTTCTTGATCTCACGGACGTGGCCGCGGCGGTCGATCAGGTACTCGGCCGGCCAAGCGTCGTTCTGGTACGCGTCCCACGTGCCGTACCCGTTGTCGATTGCGACCGGGTAGCGGACGCCGAGCTCCTTCGACGCCTTGCGCACGTTCGAGACGACGTGCTCGAAGGCGAACTCGGGCGTGTGCACGCCGACGATCACGAGACCCGCCTTGCGATAGCGCGCGTCCCAGGCCTCGAGGTGCGGGAGTGTGCGCAGGCAGTTGATGCACGAGTAAGTCCAGAAGTCGACCAGCACCACCTTGCCGCGCAGCTGCTTCAGGGTCAGCGGGCGGGTGTGGAGCCAGTCCGAGATCCCGGCGAACTCGGGCGCCGCGCCGTAGTCGGTCAGCGACGCCGCCGCTGCCGAGGTCGCGGTGAAGCGCGCCTTGCCGTGCCGGTTCAGCTTCCCCAGCTCCTCGCGGGCGACCGAGTTGCGCTCCACCTTGCTCTGGAGGAAGTTCGTGTAGCTCGGGAACCACGTCTGCAGGTGGCGGTCGGCGTTGAACACGATCGCCAGTGCGGCCAATGCCATCACGACGCCCAGAGCGGTACGCAGGCCGCTTGCGTTCGCGCGCATGCGCCGGACCGCGTTCTGGCCGAGCGCGGCAATGGCGAGCATGGGGATTGCCGCGCCGAGGGCGTAGGCGACCGTGATCGCGATCGTCTTCCAGCCGAACTCCACGCGGGAGGCGTTGGCGGTGATCGTCGCCAGGATCGGCCCCGCGCACGGGACGAAGACGAGGCCGAGGCAGGCGCCGAGCAGGAAGCCGCCGCCGAGATCGCTGTCCGGCCGGTAGCGGCTGAACGCTGCTAGCGGCCGCTCGAGCAGCGCGCCGAACTGCGGGACGATCAGCGTCGCCGCGAGGACGAAGAGCAGCACGATCGAGAGGTTCCGCAGGAAGTCCTGCGGCAGGTGCAGCTGTTCGAGGATCCAGGTCGCGAAGAGGGTGAAGACCGCGAAGCTCGTGACGAGCCCGGCGATGATCGCGTATGGCCGCCGCCGCCCACCGGTGGCGCCCCCTGCAAACAGGATCGGGAGCACGGGCAGCACGCACGGGGAGATCGCCGTGATGATCCCCGCGCCGAAGGCGATCGGGATGAGCAGAGTGAAACGCGCGTCCATGCGCCGCCTTCCTAGTCTCGAAGAGGGCGCCCGGCGTTACGCCTCGGCGGCCGGAGCGGTTTTCTCCGGCTCCGGCGTGGGCTGGCCGCGCTTCTGGCCGTTCTGCTGGGCCTGGCCCTGTGCCTGGCCCTTCTTCTTGCGCTTGCGCCTGCGCCGCCGGGAGCGGCCGCTCGTCGCCTTCGGTGCGGGGAGGTTGTCCGCGAGCGCGTTTGCAACCTCCTGGATCGAGCCGAGCCGCTCTCGTGCGGCGTCGATCAGCTGGTTCGCGCGGGGGGTGTAGCCCTCGGCCGAGGCTAGCAGCGCCGCGCCGACCTCGCGCGACTGGTCGAGCGCCGCATTCACGAGCTTGGCCGCGTTCTCCTCGTGCCGGTGGCCGCGGGAGTTGGCGAGCGCGCCGAGCAGCCGCTTCGCCTCCGGGAACTCGGCGCTCGCGCGCCGGTCCTGCACCTTGCGCGTCGCGCGTGCCAGCCGCCACGTCCAGCGCGCGAGGATCTGCTCGGGCGCGTCCACCTTGCCCTCGCCGAGCGCGCGCAGCAGCGTGCGCACGCCCTGCACGCGGTCCTTCTCCCACGTCGGAGCTTGGGTCACGAGCGTGACCAGGTCGTCGTAGCTCGCGCGGTCGATCTTCATCGAGACGCGATCGGCCAGCGCCGTGATGCGCAGGCGGCGGTTCGGGTTCTCGGCTGCGCAGGCGTTCAGGAACTGCTCGAGGGCGCCGCGGTTCGCCTTGCCCTCGGTGAACTTCTTCACGAACTCGACCCGCTCGTCGAAGCGCACGTTGCGCCCGGCGATCGTGGCCCAGTAGAGCTGCTCGTCGTCGTCGAGGAAGCGCGGGTCGATTCGCTGCCACTCGCGGTCGATCACGGCCAGCCGCCGCTTCACGTCGGGCGTGACGGGCACAAGCCATGGCGCCGGCGAGAGCTTCCGCCGCGCGCGCCGCTGGACTCGCCGCCTCGGGGCCGGGGTGACGCGGGCGCCCTCGCGGTAGAAGTCGGCGTCGAGGAGGCTGTGCAGCGAGACGACGCGCTCGCTGTGCGTCGCACCCTTGGGCACGAAGTCGATCACGACCCCGGCCTCCTTGCGCGGGTGCATCCGCATGATCCGCCCGATGCGCTGCTGGTAGACCCGCCGCGAGGCGGTCGGGGCGAGGTGCATGCAGACGGTTGCGCGCGGTGAGTTCCAGCCCTCGGCGAGCAGCATCGCGTTGATCAGCACGTTGATCTCGCCGCGCTCGTAGGCAGCGAGGGTCTCGGCGAGCTGAACCGGGGGCGTCTTGCCGCTGACCGCCTCCGCCTTCAGCCCGACCGCGCGGAACTCCTTGGCCAGGTTGTACGCGTGCTCGACGCCCGCGGCGTAGACGATCCCGGGGGTGTTCTCGAAGCGGTCGCGGTAGAGACTCGCCGCCGCCTGGTTCAGGGCCGTGTGGTCGAGCACCGCGGCCAGGGCGCGCTCCTCGAAGTCGCCGCCGACGATCGGCACGGACGAGATCGCCGCGGCCGGCGGCACCCGCAGGCACCTCAGCGGCGCAATCAGGCCGCGCCGCGCCGCATCGCCGAGCGGCAGCTCGTCGATCGAGGCCGGGAAGACGTCGGAGACCTGCTTCGCGATCAGTTGCTCGGTCGCCGTCATGCCGATGTAGATGGGCTCGGAGAAGCTGCGGATCGCCTGGCTCGTTTTCTCGCCGAGCGCGGTGTGAGCCTCGTCGGCGATCACGAGGTGGTACGCGTCCGGGTTGAGGTCCTTGTAGTGCCGCGCGAACCACGCGTAGGTCTGGACGGTCACGAGGCTCGCGTGCTTCGGCTTGCTCCCCTTGAGGATCGCGTCCTCGAACCGGTCGCCGTAGCCCTCAGCCGTGAGCTCGCGGTTGAACTGCGAGACGAGCAGTCGCCGGTGAGTGAGGATCAGGACGCCGAGGGTGCGCGCCGCCTCGACGAAGCCGGCCGCAGCGATCGTCTTCCCCGATGCGGTCGGGTGGCGGAAGCGGTAGCGCCGGCTCGCGCCGGGATCCTGGCCGTGGTGCTCCTCGGGAAGGGTCAGCTCGTCGCCGGGCTCCTCGAGGTGGATCCCGAGGTCGTCCTCGTCCTCGGCTTCCGCCTCCGGCCCGTTCTCCTCGGCCCCGTTGCCGTTGCCGTTCAGCTCCGGCTCGACCTGAGTCGCGGCGATCAACTCGGTCAGCATCCCTGCGAGGGCGTCCACCTGGTGCCGACGGAGCTCGGTGCCCGACGCGAGCTTCGGTGGCTTCTGGCTGAGGACGCGCTCGAGTCCGAGCATCAGCGCGTACCGGATCTTCCATTCGTACGACGGCTCGCGCGCTCCGGCATCGAGCTCGGCGATCGCGTCGTCGAGCGCGCGGCGGCGCGCCGTGTCAGGGGCGAGCACCACCCTTGGATCCTCGTCCGGGTGGAGGAAGGGCTCGCCTGCCCATGCTTCGGCCCGGAGGGCGGAGGCGGCTAGGCCGTCCGGAGCCTCCGGCGCCAGCGTCGGTTGCTCGGTCGCTTCTTGCATGTCTGCAGCACGTCGCCGTGCCGCCAATCTCAGTGAGAGAGCGGGCTCGCGCTTGGATTGCCCTGGGCGAGCGCCGCACCCGAAGCATAGCCGATCCGGAGGGCTGTGTCCTAGCCCCCGAGGCCGCCGAAGAAGGCGAATGGGTTCTGTGGAGTGACTTCCCACACCACTTCGCCGCCGGGCTCCGCCTCGCCGTGGACACGCTTGGCGAGTTCGCGCGCCTCCTCCTCCGAGCCGGTGCCGACAATCAGGTAGCGCCAGCGCCGCACGACGTCGTAGCCCTCGCCTTCGAGGGAATCGGCGAGCTCGTCGGCCTCCTCGTGCGATGGCAGCTCGACCCGCACCTCCCAGGGCGCGAAGCCGCGCTTGAGCTCGTCCTCCTCCCAGGTCTCCTCCAGGGGGTCGCCCGACCAGCGCTCCTCCTCGTGCAGCCAGTGCTCGACGTCGATCGCCGCCTCGATCCCCTCGTCCCGGAGCTCTGCCTCGACGATCTGGCGCGCCTGCTGGGCCTGGGCCTCCGACTCCGCGTAGACGAAGATCGTGTCGTCGTCCCGGGAGACGGCGAGGCGGTGGCCTTCGAGCTCGCTCGCCAGCCGCTTCGCCTCGTCCGAGCTCAGGCCCGGCCCGAGGCGTCCGACGACCCGCTCGGCGTGCTCGGCCTCGCGCGGTTCGATCTGGATGCGCCAGTCGTCACTCATGCTGCGGGCGCCCCGCGCCGATTTCGGCGAGCGGACGCCCGAACATCTTGTCTGAAATGCCGGTCTGATCGAGGTACTTGGTGATCCCGCCGAGCCAGAAGGGCCAGCCGGCGCCGAGCAGGAGCGCGGTGTCGACGTCCTTGGCCTCCGCGACGACGCCCTCCTCGAGCAGGTGATGGATCTCGTCTGCAAGCGCCTCGAGTGCTGTCTGCAGGATCTCGTCGCGCGTGCGAGGCTCGTGCGCTCGGACCGCGATCTCGTCCTTGCCGGCGGCGTAGTTGGCGAGGGTCGGCGAGGGCGCGAAGCGGTCGGGGTAGGCCTCGTGGAGGGTCTCGAGCACGTGGTTGGCGACTCGGGGGCCGACCATCTGCAGGAGGACGGAGGGCGCCATCGGCAGCCCGAGCTCGAGGATCGCCTCGTCCGCCTCGTCGGGGTCGGTGCCGTGCTCGAGCGCGTCGAGGACGACGGCCATCATGCGCGTCAGGACGCGGTTGACGACGAAGGCTGGAGCATCCGCGACGAGCACCGGACGCTTGCGCAGGCTCTCGGCGAAGGCCCAGGCGGTGGCGAGCGTCGCGTCGTCGGTGTGCGGGGTGCGGACGAGCTCGACCAGCGGCAGGACGGCAACCGGGTTGAAGAAGTGAATGCCGACGTCGGCGCCCATCTCCGTCACCGACAGGCTCGAGGTGTTCGTCGCGAGGACGCACTCCGGGCCGACGTGTTCGCGCAGCTCGGCGAAGACCTGCTGCTTGACCTCGAGCTCCTCGAAGACGGCCTCGAGCACGAGGTCGCAGTCGGCGAAGTCGTCGTAGCCGGTCGAGGTGGAGACGAGCGAGGCGAGGAAGCGGGCCTTTCCCTCGTCGTAACGGCCCTTGGCGACCTGTTCCGCCAGCGCCTCCTCGATGTGCTCTCGGGCGGCGGCCAGCGCCTCCTCGCTCAGGTCGCGCATCGCCACCGGGACCTCCAGGCGGCGCACGAAGAGCGTCGCGAGCTGGGCGGCCATCAGCCCTGCGCCGACGAGGCCGATCTTCCGGATCGGGCGCGGCTCCGCCTCGGGGCGGCCCGGTGGCCGCTTCGCCCGGCGGTCGACCAGGTCGAAGGCGTAGAGCGAGGCCTGCGCCTGCCGGCCGGGGAGCAGCTCGCCGACGGCTTCCTCTTCGGCGGCGTAGCCCTCCTCGAGGGACCAGCCCGAGAGCGCGCCCTCGATCAGCTCGAGCGCCTTGTAGGGCGCCGGCGCGGCTCCGTGGACCTGCCCGTCGAGCCTTCCGCGCGCCTTCCGTATCACTTCCGCCGCAGAGTGACTGTCACTGTGACTGTCCCCGTTGGCCGGAAGTGACAGGGCGAAGGCAATCGACTCGTCCAGGAACTCCGCCGGCTCGAGCAGGCGGTCCGCGAAGCCCAGCTCGTGGGCCTCCGGGCCGGTCAGCATCCGGTTCTGACGCATCGGGTTCGCGACGACGAACCTCACGGCCGTCTCGGCGCCCACGAGCCGCGGCGCGAGCTGCGTCCCGCCCCAGGCGGGAACGATCCCGAGGAAGCACTCCGGGCACGCGAAGTGACGCACCGCCGTGGAGATCGTGCGGGCGTCGCAGTGCAGTGCGAGCTCGACGCCACCGCCGAGGCAGGCGCCGTTCACGGCCGCCACGGTCGGGAACGGCAGCGCGAGAATGCGGCCGAAGAGCGCGTGCCCGGCGCGGCTCCCCTCGATCGCCAGCTCGCGCGTCGCATTCGGGAACTCCGTGATGTCGGCACCCGCCGCGAACACGAACGGCTTGCCGGTGATGACGAGCGCCGCCCAGTCGCCGTCCTCCAGCTGTGGCAGCAACCGCTCGAGCGACTCCAGGGCTGCTCGGCCGAAGAAGGTCGGCTTCGTGTGGTCCTCGCCGTTGTCGATCGTGACCAGCGCTAGCGGACCGGCGGCGTCTGCGAGAGCGACGCGTGCGAGCTTGAACTCAGTGTCCGGCAGAGACGTTCTCCCAGATCAGCGCCGCGCCCATGCCCATCCCGACGCAGAGCCCCGTCAGGCCGTAGCGCACGTCCGGCCGCTCGCGGAAGCCGTACGCGAGCTGGGCGAGCAACCGCACTCCCGTGGCGGCGAGCGGATGACCGCACGCGATCGCGCCACCGTAGGGGTTCAGGCGCTCGTCCTGGGGATCGACCCCGAGCCCGTCGCACCAGCTCAGCACCTGTACCGCGAACGGCTCGTTCAGCTCGAAGAAACCGATGTCCTCGAGCCCGAGGCCCGCCCGCTCCAGCGCCTTGTGCGTTGCGGGAACCGGGCCAAGGCCCATCAGCTCCGGCTCGACGCCCACGAACGCGTACGACACGAGGCGCATCCGCGGCTCGAGCCCGTGCTCGTTTGCACCGGCCTCGGAGGCGAGCAGGCAGACCGTGGCTCCGTCCGTGAGGCCCGCAGAGTTGCCGGCTGTGACCCGCCCGCTCGGGCGGAACGGCGTCGGCAGGGAGGCGAGCCCCTCCAGCGACGTGTCCGGCCGCAGGAACTCGTCGCGGTCGGCCATGCGCCAGCCGTCGTCGGTGAAGACCGACATCGGGACGACCGTCTCGGCCATCACACCGTTCTGCCACGCGGCGGCAGCCCGCTGCTGCGAGCGCACGGCGAACGCGTCAGCAGCCTCCTTCGTCAGCTGCGGAAAGCGGTCGTGGAGGTTCTCCGCGGTCGCGCCCATCGTGACGGCGGAAGTGTCGACGAGCCGCTCGGCGACGAAACGCGGGTTGAAGTCGACGTCCTCGCCCATCGGGTGGTGGCCCATGTGCTCGATGCCGCCGGCGAGGATGAGGTCGGCGGCGCCCATCGCGATCTCGCCGGCACCGGCGGTGACTGCCGTGAGCGCGCCGGCGCACATGCGGTCGACCGCGAATCCTGGGACCGACTTCGGGAGCCCCGCGAGCAGGGCAACGTCGCGGCCGAGCGTCAGGCCCTGGTCGCCAACCTGTGCGGTCGCGGCCATGACGACGTCATCGATGCGCTCGGCAGGCGCCGTGGGGTTCCGGCGAAGCAGCTCGCGCACGACCTTGACGCCCAGATCGTCGGCGCGTGTGCGCCAAAAGACACCCTTCGGGCCCGCCCTTCCGAACACGGTCCGGACGCCGTCAACGTAGAAGACTTCGCGCAGCTCGCGCACGCGAAAGACCCTAGTCAATCGCCGCACTCTCGCCACACTCGCTTGACACACCCGCGCAAAGTCGCTCGATACGATCGCCTCGGGGAGGAGGTTGGGTGTGCCTGAACCAAGGGGCGGAACGGAGGTCGACTGGGCGGCACACCTCGCCCGTGAGGAGTCTCGCTACCGCGACGGCGAGGCGCGGCTTCCCGATGCGGATGATGCGGATGCTCGCCAGCGGCAACTGACGCGGCTGGGCAACGCAGCCGGCGGCGCTGGGCTCGCCCTCCTGATGCAGGGCCGCCTCGATGAGGCGCAAGGCTGGTTCGCCCGTGCCGCGGCGCGCTATCGCGAGAGCTTCGCGGAGGCGCCGCCGGACAGTTGGGGCCGGCCGATCGGCGCGATCAAGTCGCTGGTGCTCGCGGGCGACTGGGCCGCCGCCGAGGAGGCGGCCAGGTGGACGCTCGAAGCCGGCGCCGCGGAGGCGGGCTCCCCGATCGGGCGCTATGCCGCCGCGCTGGCTCTGCTCGTCCTCGGTGACGACAAGGCTGCCCGCCAGCATGCGGACGCGATCCGCTTGCGCGACGACTTCCCGCGCCCCGTCGGCGACGCGCTCGCTTTCCTCGCGGCACAGGACGTGCCCGGCTACACCGAGGCAGTCGAAGCGGTGCTCGAGTCCTTCGAGACGCGTGACGAATACCTCGAGGACATGCCCGTAGCCGACACCGTGCTCGTGCTGCAGGCGCTGGCGGAGCGCCGCGGCATTGCGGCGGAACTGAGCTCCTCGCTGCTGCCCTAGTCGGCCGGAACCGGGGTCGGCGGGTGCAGCACCGCCGTGATGATCAGCGGCTCCAGCGAGGGGTCCTCATCTTCGCGGGCCCTCTCGGCGAGATCTTGGATCAACTCGATCGCGCGCTCGGGCGGTATGCGTGCCGTCACCTGCGCTGAGCGGAAGGTGCCCTCGGCGCCGTGCTCGGCCCAGCCGCGCTGCACCTCCTCGAGCATCGCTGCGCGCAGGTCGGTTGTGAAGCCCGAGGCGAGCAGCTCCGGGGCGACGCGGACGGTGCGGGCGACCGCGCGGTAAGGCTTTTCGCGGCCCTGGCCGCCACCGGCGAGCTCGATCAGCCCGGCCCGCAACAGCATCCGCACGTGGAAGTGCAGATGGCCGGGGTCGACGCCGAGCTTGTTGGCCAGCTCGCGGTTCGTCATGTGCTCGCGCTCCGTGCCGAGCGTCTCCAGAACCCGCAGCCGGAGCGGGTGGCCGAGCGCCTTCAGCTGCTCGGGACGATCGAGCGTGAGAACGTCCAAGAGCGGCTTGGGTTCCCTGGCGGCCATTGGGGAGTGCTGTATACACCGGCATTCGGCCGCTGTCTAGCCGGACAGACGGGCCGCGGCCGCGGCATCGGCCACAACCCGTGTGCGGCCGCGGGACGAGCGAATGAGGCTTGCGGGGGCCGCCGGGCCCGGTGGCCGGCCGAACGCGCGCTCCATCGCCTCGGCCTTCGACTCGCCGGTGACGATGAAGACGACCTCCGGCGCAGACGACAGCGCAGGCGCCGTCAGCGTGACCCGGTCGACGAACGGCTCCAGCTTCGCCTCCGCGGCGACCGCGAGTCGCTCGCGTTCATCGAGGCTTGGCGCGTTCGGGTAGAGCGAGGCGGCGTGGCCGTCGGGGCCCATCCCGAGGAGGACGAAATCGAGACGCGCGCCGCGCAGGAGCTCGTCGTACGCACGCGCCGCCGGCTCCGCGCCGAGCTCGCCGCGGGTCCGCTGGATCTCCCGCGGCCCGGCCTCGAGCCGG
>DATLPH010000130.1:0-5195 GCA_035535855.1 Gaiellaceae bacterium | reverse complement strand
GCGGCCCAAGCTGCCGAGATCAGCGGGTTGCGGTGCCCGAGCGCCGCGACGCCGAAGCCGGCCGAGAGGTCGAGGTACTCCCGACCGTCCTCGTCCCAGACGTGGCACCCCTCGGCCCGCGCCCAGATCACGAAGAGCCGTTGCGGCCCGGCAGCAGGCGCCCGACTGTGTCCGCCGCGATGTAGCCGGCGATCTTCGGGTTCTCCTGCAAGCGGCGTAGCGAGTACGCATACCAGTGGCGCCCGAACGGCGTGTAGATGCGGAGGCGGTGCCCGCCGCGGACGAGCTCGTGGCCCAGGGCAGGGCGTACCCCGAGCAGCATCTGGAACTCGTAGTCGTCGCGGCCGAGTCCACGCTCGGCCACCAGCCGCTCGCTCTGCTCGACGAGCCATTCGTCGTGGGTCGCGATGCCGACGTAGCAGCCTGCGTCGAGCAGCGCCTCGAGCGCTTGGACGAAGCTGGCGCGGATCGAGTCGAAGTCTCGGTAGGCGATCTCAAGTGGCTCGAGGTAGATGCCCTTGCAGAGCCGCACCTTCGGCTTCAGCACCGCCAGCTCCCGCACGTCGGCAAGCGTCCGCTTCAGTCTCGCCTGGAGGACGATCCCGACGTCGTCGAAGCCCTCAGCGAGCAGCTCGCGGTAGAGCCGCAGCGTGTCGTCGGTGGTGGAGGAGTCCTCCATGTCGATTCGGACGAAGTTGTCGTGGTCTGCCGCGTGCCGCACGACCGCGGTGAGGTTCTCGCGGCAGAGGTCGTAGCCGAGCCTCAGGCCGAGCGCGGACGGCTTCACGCTCACGTTCGAGTCCAGCTTGCCGCGCTCGAAGGCATCGATGGCCGCGCGGTAGTCAGCCGCAATCGCGCGCGCCTCGTCCGCGCTCGCGATCTCCTCGCCGAGGACGTCGATCGTCGCCAGCTTGCCCTCGTCGTTCAGCCGCTTGACGACCCGCAGCGCGTCGTCGAGCTCCTCGCCGGCGATGTAGCGCCCGGAGATCCTCCGCACGACCGGCTTGGGCACTGCAGGCAGCAGGCGAACGATCGCGGAGTCGACCAGGCTCACGGGCTGCGTGATTCTACGAGCGGGACTGCTCGCGGCGCTCGAACTCGAGCATCAGCCGCCGCAGGAGCGCGTTCAGCTCGCGCTTCTCGCTCTTGTCGAGCGCCGCCGCGATCAGCGACTCCTTGACCGCCTGGGCGCTCACCGAGTCGTTCCACGCCTTGGAGCCCGCCTCGGTCAGCTCCACGAGCACGCCCCTCCGGTCGTCCGGGTCCGGGACGCGCTTCACCAGCCCTGCCTCCTCGAGTCGGTCGAGCCGGTTCGTCATCGCGCCGCTGGAAAGGTCCGCGCGCTTTGCGAGGTCACCCACTGAGCGGCGGTGCGGCGGTCCGCTCAGTCGCAGGTTGCCGAGCGCCTTCCACTCGCCCTCGGCGAGGCCAAACTCCGCCAACGTCTCGTCGAGCATCCGGCTGAAGCGCCGGCGGAGGCCGTTGATGCGATCGACGATGCCCTCGACTTCGCGGTCGACAGGCAGGTCGTGGTGCTGGTCGAGCCAGTTGTCTACGTGATCGCGCTCTTCCGTTGTCTTCGCCATGTCGTGATTCTCCATCCTAAATCTCTTGACGTCAAGATATTCTACCTGTAACCTTGTCGTTCGAAGTCAAGATACTTTCGGTAAAGAGGAGGAGGCGCCCGTGTACGACCAGCAGATTCGTTCAGAGTTCGTCCAGGAGCGGGCCGCTCAGCTGAGGCTCGACTGGCCTTCCGCCCCGCCGCGCCATCGCGTCCGGCTCGCACTCGGGCACGGCCTGATTCGCGCCGGCCGCCGGCTCGCCTGCGAGCCGAGCCCACGGCTCAGCCTTCGCGCATGAAGCCCTGACGCGCCGCCGAGACGAGCGCGACGGCCTCAGGGAAGAGCACCCGCATCGCGTCCCGCAAGGCGAGGGCCTGCTCCTCTGCCGAGCCGTTCGCCTGCAGCTGCTGGATCGCGGCCGCGGTGAGCTCGACCGCGGTGTTCAGCGTCAGGGTGGCGAACTGCTCGCGCTGAGCCTCCTGGACCGACTCGGCCTGCTGCTCCGCGAACTCACGCAGGCTCCGCATCAGGTCTTCGGGGTCTCCGCCGAGGGGGAAGCCTTCCATCTGGCCAGATTAGCTCAGCGGCCGCTTGTAGCCGCGTTCGACGTCGCGCATCAGCTCTTCGATCGTGTCGCCGGCACCCTGGACCGCCGCCCCGAGCTCCGGGCCGGCGTTCCCACCCAGCTCGTCGAGCAGGGCGGGGCTCGCCACCCGCGCCTCGTCCGGCTCGACCCCGGCCGCCTCCTCGGCGACCTCGCAGAGCGCCGCGATCGAGACCGCGTCGTGCACGAGCGAGCGCTCCTCGACCGGCACGCCGGTCGCGTCCAGCACGAGCCACGTGGTCGAGTCTTCGTTCCCGTACGCGCAGACGTAGAGGCGTAGGCCGTTGCCCGGCTCGGTGGGCACGATTCCGGCGACGTCCTCGCCCGCGGTCGCGTACGCGACCGCCGCGTCGGCGATCCGCCTCAGGTCACGGTCGAGGTTCACGAGGCGAGCTTAGACTCAGCCCCGTGACGGAGACCCGCACCGAGGTGGCGCGCGGATTGTTCGCGCCGCTCGGGCCGACCTACGACCGGTACGCGCGAGCACTCTCGTTCGGGCAGGACCCGCGCTGGCGGCGCTTCCTGGCCTCACGCCTCCCGGTCGGGCCGGACGACGCGGTGCTCGACGTCGCGACCGGGACCGCCGCTGTGGCGCGTGAGCTCGTCCGCCAGACAGGCTGCTCCGTCGTCGGCGTCGACCAGAGCCCGGAGATGCTCGCCGAGGCGCGGCGGCGGCTCGCGCTCACCGACGAGTCGGCGCGGATCACGCTCGTCGAGGCGGCGGCGGAGCAGCTTCCTTTCGATGACGGTTCTTTCGACGGCCTCACGGCTGCGTACCTGCTCCGGTACCTGGACGACCTGCCCGCGGGCCTGCGCGAGCTGGCGCGCGTGCTGCGCCCGGGCGCGACGGGCTCGCTGCTCGACTTCGGCGTCCCGCCGGGCCCGCTCCCACGCGCTGCCTGGAACCTCTGGGTCGGCGTCGGGCTCCCGGTGCTCGGCCGCGCGATCTCGCCGGGCTGGCACGAGGTCGGGCGCTTCCTCGGCGGCAGCATCCGCGACTTCGACCGAAGCTGGCCGGTGCCGCGCCTCGTCACCACGATGCGTGAAGCCGGCTTCGAAGACGTGCAGGCGCGGCGCCTCAGTCTCGGCGGCTGCACGGTGCTCTGGGGCCGTCGCAGGTGACCGAGGCGCGGCCCGCCTTCTACGCGCTCGCCCCGGGCGGGTGGCGCGACTACGTGACCCTGCTGCACCCGCCGTACACGGCCTGGCACCTGGGCTATGTCGTGATCGGAGCCTGCCTCGCGCCGCACCTTTACGAGGGGCGCCTCTGGGCCACAGTGGTGGCGTTCTTCCTCGCCCTCGGCATCTCCGCGCACGCCCTCGACGAGCTCAACGGCCGCCCTCTGGCGACGCGGATCCCGGAAGGAGTGCTCAAGGCGCTGAGCGTCGTGCCGCTCATCGGTGCGGTGGCGATCGGGATCGCGGGCGCGGTCGCGTTCGACCCGTGGCTGCTGGTGTTCGTCGGAGTCGGGGCGGCGCTCGTGCCCGTCTACAACCTCGAGCTGCTGCGGGGCTCGATCCACAACGGGCTCGGCTTCGCGCTCGCCTGGGGAGCCTTTCCGCTCCTGACCGGCTACTTCGCCTGCGCGGGAACGATCACCTGGACCGCCCTGCTCGCCGCGGCCTACGCGACGCTGACGAGCTACGCGCAGCGCGTGCTCTCGACCCCCGTGCGCCACCTGCGCCGGCGCGCCGCTGCGGTCGCCGGCACGATCGAGCTGCGGGAGGGGGGCAGCGAGCCGCTGACGCGAGAATCCCTGACGGCGGCGCCGGAGCTGGCGCTGAAGGTGCTCGCCGCCGCGAACGTCTCCCTCGCGGCCGCGCTGCTGGTGCTGCGGCTGTCGTAGCATGGCCCCCATGCGCGCCGACGTCCTCGAGCTCGTCTTCGCGGCCGCCATCGTCGTGGTCTTCGCCTCGGCCGCGGCGGCCTTCTTCGGCCGCGTCTCCCGCCCGGCGCTCGCGACCCTCGCGGGCGCCGTCGCAGTGGCGGCCGTCGTCGGCTGGGTCGCCTTCGCGATCGAGCCGTCGCGTGAGCTCGCGGTCGCCGCGGCCGGCCTGACCGTCTGCGCCGCCCTGCAGGCCGGGACGCTCTTGCTGCAGCGCCTCGTCACCCGCGCCCAGGAGGTCGACCGCCGGCTGCTGGAGGCGGAGGAGCGCTTCGACACGCTCGTCACGACCGAGGTCGAGGCTCGCGCCGCCGAGCTCGAGCGCACTCTCTCGCGGGCGCGGGCGGACTCGCTCTCCAGGCTCGTGGCCGAGGAGCGCCGCATCGGCGAAGAGCGGCGGCTGGCCCTCGCCGAGCGCGAGCGCAGCGCCGGAGCAGAGCTGAGCGAGGCCCTGGGGAAGGTCGAGCAGCGCATCGCGCGCCGGCTCTCCGAGCTGACCGCCGACCTCGAGCGCGCCGAGCAGACGCTCACGGCCCAGCTGAACGCCCTGGCGAAACGCCAGCACGCCTTGATGAGCGGCGCCGAGGCGCGCCTCGCCCTCGACACCGAGCGCCTCGACACTGCCAGCGAGGCTCAGCGCGAGCGAATCGCCGCTCTCGAGTCGCAGTTCGAGCAGGCGGCCCGCGAGGCCGCCGAGGCCGCACACGAGGAGCTCGAGACGCAGGAGCGCGACCGGCGCCGGGCCTTGCACGACGTGGCCGACCGGCTCCGGCAGCGGGAGCGGGAGCTGCGGGACCGAGTAACCGCCGAGGAGGCCGAGGCGATCCAGCGCATCCAGGCCGGCTTCGCCGATTTCGAGCGGCGCCAGCTCGACCAGCTCAAGCGAGTCGTCGAGCGGACCTCGAGCAGCTTCTCCGAGGCGGTCGCGAAGCAGTTCGGCGACGCGATCCGAGCCGCCCGCGAGGACGCGGCCCAGCGGCTCTCGCGCGAGCTCGATCGCGCAGTGGCGCACTTCTCGAAGGAGGCGCAGGGCGTCCTCGCCGAGCGCCTCGCCCACGTCGCGGACGCCGGCGGCCAGCGCCTCGAGCGCAAGCTCTCGCAGATCGGCTCGAGCCTCGAGCACGAGCGCGACGAGCTGGT
>DATLPH010000129.1:0-18218 GCA_035535855.1 Gaiellaceae bacterium | reverse complement strand
CTCGTCGTGGAGGACGCACAGGTTTAGTCAGCCGAACGCATCTGGCTCAGTGTGGGAGTCGGGCAAGCTTCTTTCCCTGAGAGGGGCGGCCACCAAAGGGGAAGGCGGGGTCTCCCGACTCCACTGAGCCGCGTCTTGGCGACGCGAGCGAGTTCGACCACCCATCGGAGAGGAGGAGTCGGATTGGCGGGTTTCCTATTCAGGCTCGAGACAGAGGACGGCGCGCCGGCCGAACCGCCGCAGCTAACGAGCACGGTCCCGAACTGGGGACCCGGCGACACGATCCATTTCAGCAAGAGAACGCTGCTCGTGGTCGCCGTCCGAGACGACGACGCCGACCAACCGCAGCTGCTGATCGTGGAGGACGCTTGAACTACGTGATTCAGGAACTCGACCGGATGTTTGAGCGACGACGGCCGCTTCGGAGCCGTGTCATATGGCGCGGCGAGCCTCCGGGTCGCGCAGGTCGCGCGGCCGCGCCGGAGGAACCGCCGCCCTGCCCGTTTCAGGTGACCTTGAACGTCCCGGTGATAGTGGGGTGCACGGTGCAGTAGAACCTGTACTTCCCCGCCTTGAGCCTTAGCGTGACCGTCTTCGTGCCGACGAAGCCGGTGCCGCTGATCATCTTGTTCCTGACCCCCGGGCCCTTGAGCGTGAAGTTGTGGATGCCCGCCTTGTCGCGGACGATGAAGGTGTACTTGCCGTGCCTGAGCGACTTAACTCTCTTACCGGCCGCGTTCTTCAGCGAGATCGTGTACCCCGGGCCAATGGTCCCGCGCAGCTTGGCGACCGCGGTCGTAGTCGCCGTCGCCCCGGTGGAAATGCCGATGGCTACCAGGGCAGCCGCAGATGCAACAGCGAGTAGACGAAAGCGCACGTCGCGCCTCCTTCCGTATCGAGGACTTCCCGATAGCGCCGCTCGACCTCGCTCGGAGTCCGTAAGAGGAGCCGCAGGTAAGTCCCCGGGCGGCGTCCTGGGCGGGGCCAGGCGGTCGCGGCGACTATCTCACTGCGTCACCCAAGCGTCAACATGCGCTGTGCGTCCACGTCCTAGGAGGCGCGGGCTTAGACTCGCCGGCGTGGATGCTCAGCAGGTCGCGCTGATTCACCGCTGTGCAGAGTGCGAGGCGCGCTGGCTGCCGGCCGACGAGGTTGCGCAGATGCTCGCCGGCCATGCCGACATCGGCACCACGGCCAACATCTACGCCCATCTGGACACCACAGACCTCGAGACGACGCTGCGCGCGCTGAATGAGAAGATATGACCAACCGGAATCGTTCCGACCGGAAATCCCTATTTGCAGGGACGATGGAGGCGGCGGGAATCGAACCCGCGTCCGCGGACGCACCGGCAAGAGCGTCTACAAGCTTAGGCTGCCGTTCAGTTTCGCCCGGCGGCCGGTTGGCAGCCGACCAACCTCCGGGCTAGCCATCCTTTGGGGTCGCGCCTCGGGCGATTGGCTCTCCCTTGGCGCCGAGCCCGTTTCTGACGCCGCTTGACCGAGGCACGGGCCGACCTCGGAGCGACGCGCTTCGCTACGGGTTAGGCAGCGAGAGCGAGTGCGTTGTTCTGCTTCGCACTTACGTTGTGTCCCGGTTGTTTTAGGAGGCCGACCGGGGACCTCCGCTTGCAGCTCTGCCGGAGAACCGACCACGTCGAAACCAGGTCGCCCCCGTATGTCAGTTCCGTAAGTGTAGCCGCCGCGCCGCGTTCTCCCCGTGGGCCATGACCTCGGCGGTGGGCAGGTCGAAGACGAAGGTGGAGCCCTTGCCGTCGTTCGACTCGACCCAGATCGTGCCGCCCATGCGGTCGATCAGCTCCTTGCAGATGTACAGGCCGAGGCCGGTCCCGCCCACACCGCGGGTCATCTGCGGGTCGGCGCGGTAGAACTTTTCGAAGATCCGCTCCTGATCCTCCGGGGGCACGCCGAGCCCCTCGTCGCGGACGTGGAAGCGGACGAACTCGTCGTCACGCGCCTCGACGCCGACCTCGACCCGGCCTCCGTCGGGCGAGTACTTGATCGCGTTCTCGACGAGGTTCACGAGCACCTGCCGGACCTTGTCGAGGTCGGTGGAGACCGGCGGCACCTCGTTGCTCGAGTCGACCTCGACGGTGAGCGAGGGCGGCGCGTAGGTGCGCGTTGCCTCGACGACGCGCTCGACGAGGTCGTGCGGGTCGAAGGGCTCGGACTCGAGGTCGAGCCGGCCGGAGTCGAGCTGGCTCGCCAGCAGGATCTCGTTGACGATCCGCCCCAGCCGCTCGGACTCGTCGGCGATCAGCGAGACGAAGCGGTCGCGGCCTGTCTCGTCCAGGGCGAAGTCGTGACGAAGCAGCGTCTGGGCGGCGCCGTAGACGGCCGCTAGTGGCGTGCGCAGCTCGTGCGAGGCGGTGGCGATGAAGTCGGCCTTGATCTGCTCGAGCTGACGCGAGTCGGTGAGGTCGCGGAAGGCATAGACCGTACCGCCGAAGAAGCGCACGCCCGAGATCGCAATCCAGCGCTCGCCGCGCGAGGTCTCGAGCGGAATCATGACCTCGTCGTGCCCCGGGTCGGGCGAGGCCGACACGGGTACGGTCTCGACCGCGTCCTTCCAGCCGGGGATCGCGGCTGCGGCCGCCCGGCCGATCACCTCGTCGGCGGCGATGAACGTGATCGCCTCGGCCGCGGGGTTCCAGAGCCGCACCACGTTGTTCCGGTCGAGCAGCAGCACGCCGTCGGCGACGTGCTCGAGCACCCGGCCCGCGTCGGCGCGCTCCTCGACCTCGCGGTAGAGCCTCGCCCGGTCGAGCGCGAGCGCGATCCGGCCCGCGAGATCCTGCGCCAGGGCAACGTCGTCGGCCGCATAGGCCGTGCCGCGGTCGGTGCGTGCGAGCGTCAGGGCACCGAGCGGCTGCTTGCGCGCCCACAACGGCACGCAGATCACCGAGCGCGCTTCGAGACCGGGCACGAAGTTGATCGGCTCGGCGCTCGCGTCCTCGCCGATCGGCGGGAGAACGCGGGTCTGGCCGCCGGCGACGACCTCGCGGACCTCGGTTGCCGGCTCTTCGCGCGGACCGCGTCGGCCGTCCTGCTTCGCCAGCTGTGCGCGGGCGGCCGCGACCCGGTGCAAGTCGTTCGCGTCGTCGACGAGGTCGACCAGGCACCAGTCCGCGAAGTCCACGACGACAAGCTCGGAGACGCGGGCCAGCGCGCGGTGAACGTCGGGCGTCGCCGCCAGCTCGTCGCCGGCGCGGCGGATGAAGTCGAGCCGCGACTGGCGCTCGGCATTCTCGGACGTGGCGGTGCGCTCGGCGGCCTGGACGACCTCTCGCCGGCCCTCCGAGCGCTTCAGCTCGCTGATGTCGGCCAGGAAGCTCTGAACGTACAGCGGGTCGCCATTCGCGTCGCGCACCATCGAGGTCTCCTCGCGAATCCAGACCGTCCGTCCGTCGCGCGCGAGCAGGCGGTAGTCGATCGAGACCGGGGTCCCGTTCGAGCCGAGCTCCCACGCGGGGAGTACACGGTCGCGGTCCTCGGGGTGCACGAGCTTGGCGGAGAGGTCGTCGCCCTCGGTCCAGTCCGCGGCCGAGTAGCCGGTCAGCTCCCCAACCGCGGGATTCGCGTAGACCGTGTCGCTGCGGTCGCCGGGCGCGGTGAGCAGCGTCACGAGTGGCAGGCCCTCGAGCAGCGCGCGGTGCCTGGCCTCGGCGGTCGCGAGCTCATCCCGGCGCTCGCGCTCCCGGCGCTGGGCCCGGCGGACGATCAGGAAGATCACCAAGGCCGCGGCGGCGACCAGCCCCGCGGCGGCGGCGGCTCGAGCCCACCGGTCTTGGAGCAGCACGAGAAATGCGGCGGCCGCAGCGACCAGCAAAAGACCGGCGGCGGCAACAAACGCGAAACGGGAACGGTACTTCTCGGTAGACAACAACACGGGGGCGGCTCCACCAGGGTAGCTACCGGCCCGGCGGGCTACAACCCCCACTCGTCTAAGTCATATCGTTGCCCACGTGATCGAGGTTTCCCCCATCGCAGACGAGGCCGAGGAGCAGCTTTCGCTCGACGTCTACAACGAGGTCTGGCCGCACGACCGGGTCGGGCTCGCCGAGGTGCACTCGTACAAGTCCGGCCTGGTCGACCACGTCGACCTCCTGGCGCGGATCGACGGCGAGGTCACGGGATCGGGCTTCGCGGCGCTCCAGCCGCAGGTGCCGGACCGCGTCGTCGCGCTCGTCACCGTTCTTCCCACTCAGCGCCGCCGCGGCACCGGCACGGCGTTCTACGAGGCGATCTCGGCCTGGGGGCGCGAGCGCGGGCTCGGCACGATCGAGGCCGTGGTCTGCGATAACGACCCAGAGAGCCTCGCCTTCGCCGAGGGGCTCGGCTTCGTCCAGGAGCGACACGAGCAGGGTGTAGCGCTCGACCTGACTCAAACCGACCCGCCGCCGGTCGAGCCGCCCGAGGGCATCGAGGTCGTCACCTGGGCCGAGCGGCCCGAGCTCGCGCGCGGGATGTACGAGGTCGCGCTGGAGGCGTTGCCTGACATCCCGGGCTTCGCGGACGACGAGGTGGAGCCGTTCGAGAAGTGGCTCGTGCACGAAATGCAGGGCTCGGGCGACAAGCCGGAGGCGACCTTCGTCGCGCTTTCCGGCGACGAGGTCGTCGGCTTCGCGAAGTTCTCGCTCACCGACGCGCAGCCGACGACGGCGCACCACGACCTGACCGGGGTCAAGCGAGCGTGGCGCGGCCAGGGCGTCGCGAAGGCGCTGAAGGCCACGCAGATCGGCTGGGCCAAGGCGAACGGCTACGAGTCGCTGCACACCCGCAACGACCAGCGGAACGCGCCGATCCGCCGGCTGAACGAGCAGTTCGGCTACCGGCCCGCGATCGGCCGCATCTACCTGACGAGGCCGCTCGCTTGACCGCGACGATCCAGTCGGAACGCCTCGAGCTCGTCCCGCTGACGGAGGAGATGCTCGCGGCGCTGCTCGAGGGCACGCGGGCGGACTGCGGACGCCTCGGCGAGTTCGTGGTCCCCGACGACTGGCCGGACGACCACGACCGCCGGTTCCTAACGTTCCGGCTGCGGCAGATGCGCGAGGAGCCAGGTAGCGAGCGCTGGCTCGTGCGGGCGATAGTCCCGCGCGACGAGGCCCGGCCGATGGTCGGCCACGTCGGGTTCCACGGACCGCCGGGCTACAACGCCCTGAAGGCGGCCGACGCCGTCGAGGTCGGCTACACGATCTTTCCGGAGCACCGCCGCCGCGGCTACGCCACCGAGGCCGTGCGAGCGCTGCTCGACTGGGCGCGAGCGCAGGGAATCCACCGCTTCGTCGCGTCGGTCGGGCCGCAGAACGAGCCGTCGCTGGCGCTCGTCCGGCGGCTCGGCTTCCGCGAGGTCGGCCGCCACTGGGACGACGAGGACGGCGAAGAGCTCGAGTTCGAGCTCGCGCCGGAGGCGCCCGCGTGAGCGACGCGGCTCCTCCGGTCCGGTACGCGTCGAGCGGCGAGGTCGACATCGCCTACCAAGTGCTCGGGGACGGCCCTTTCGACCTGGTCTGGGTGGCCGGTGCGATCACCCACCTCGACGTGATGTGGGAGCACCCGGCATACCGGCGCTTCTGCGAGCAGCTGGCCTCGTTCTCACGGCTGATCCTCTTCGACAAGCGCGGCATGGGCCTCTCCGAGCGCACACGGGCGGGGACGCTCGAGGAGCGCATGGACGACGTGCGCGCTGTGATGGACGCCGTCGGCTCCGAGCAGGCGGCGCTGGTCGGCGTCTCCGAGGGCGGCCCGATGTCGATGCTCTTCGCGGCGACCTACCCCGAGCGCACGCAGGCGCTGCTGCTGATCGGTGCCGAGGTCAAGGAGCAGAAGACGGACGACTGGCCCTGGGGCGAGGGCACGCGCGAAGAGTTCGACGAGTGGATGGCCCTGCTCCCCGAGCGCTGGGGCAACGCGTTCATCGTCGACCGATTTTTTCCGCACGACCCGGACCCGGAGGCTACGCGCCGCTGGTTCGCCAGGCTGCAGACGAGCTCGATGACGCCGCGCGATGCGATCGCATTCTTGACGATGGCAATGGAGATCGACGTGCGCGACGTCGTCCCGTCCGTGCGCGTTCCGACGCTGATCGTGCACCGAGTCGACGACCCGATCTGCCATGTCGAGAACGCCCGCTTCCTCGCCGAGCACATCCCGGGCGCGCGCTACGTCGAGCTCCCGGGCGACGTCCACGTGCCCTGGGCGGGCAGAAGCAGCAGCGGTGACGAGATCCTGGAGGAGATCCGGGAGTTCCTGACCGGGGTACGGGAGGCTCCCGAGCCGGACCGCGTGCTCACGACGGTGCTCTTCACCGACATCGTCGGGTCGACCGAACGGGCGACTGAGCTCGGCGACCGGCGCTGGCGCGAGCTGCTCGACGCCCACCACGCGGCCGTCCGGAGACAGCTCGAGCGCTTCCGCGGCCGGGAGATCGACACCGCGGGCGACGGCTTCCTCGCCTCCTTCGACGGCCCGGCGAGGGCGATCCGCTGCGCGGAGGCGGCGATCGAGGCGGTGCGTGGGATCGGTCTCGACATCCGCGCCGGTGTGCACACCGGCGAGTGCGAGCTGCACGGCGGCAAGCTGGCGGGCATCGCCGTCCACGTGGGCGCGCGCGTCGCCGGTCAGGCCGGCGCCGGCGAGGTGCTCGTCTCCAGCACGGTGCGCGATCTCGTCGCCGGCTCGGGCCTGGAGTTCGAGGATCGCGGGACGGCCTCGCTGAAAGGCGTGCCGGGCGAGTGGCGCCTGTTCTCGCTCAGCGGCGCCGCGACTTGAGCTCGCGCTCGATGCGGCGCTTCGTCTCGCGGTCGGCGATGTCGCGGCGCTTGTCGCGGCCTTCCTTGCCGCGCGCCAGGGCCAGCTCCACCTTCACGCGGCCGTTCTTGAAGTAGAGCCGCGTCGGCACGAGCGTCAGCCCCTTCTCGGCGACCTGCGCCGAGAGCCGGTCGATCTCGCGCCGGTGGAGCAATAGCTTGCGGGCGCGGTCGGGGTCGTGCGGCTCGATCGAGGCCTGCTCGTAGGGCGGAATGTGCAGGCCGACGAGCCAGAGCTCGCCGTCGCGCGCGTCCGCGTAGGCACGCTGCAGCACCGCCTGGCCTAGGCGCAGCGACTTGACCTCGCTCCCGCTCAGGGCAAGGCCGGCCTCGACGCGCTCGAGGAAGTGGTAGTCGTGCCGCGCGCGGCGGTTCTCGGAGATCAGCTTCTCGGCCACGATTCAAGTCTAGGGACGGCCCGCCGGGGCAAGCTCGACCTTGCCCTCGCTGCGGCGGATGTCCTGCACTCGCACCTCGAGCGGGTCGCCCAGGCGGTAGGTCTTGCCGCCGCGGCGGCCGACAAGCGCGGTCGCCAGCTCGTTCAGCTCGAAGTAGTCGCCCGGGAGCCGCCGAGCAGGCACGTAGCCCTCGAACACGTCGCCGAAGCGGACGAACAGGCCCGAGACGATCACGCCGGTGATCTCGCCCTCGAAGGTCGCCTCCCAGCCGAGCTCGAAGAGGCGCTGCTCGAGCAGCCAGGCGAGACAGAGCTCGTCGGCGCGGTACTCGAGCTTGGAGGCGTGCCGCTCGCGCACGGATGCATGCTCCGCGTGCTCGGGCAGATCCTCCGGAAGCGGCTCGTCGGAGACGCCCAGCTCGCGGAGGAGCGCACGGTGGACGACCAGGTCGGGGTAGCGGCGGATCGGCGAGGTGAAATGGCAGTAGGCCGTGCTCGCCAGGCCCATGTGGCCGAGGTTGTGCGGGTCGTAGTGCGCCTGCTTGAGCGCCTGGAGCACGAGTGGCGGGAACGCGTCACGGCCGCGACTGGCCTTGCGAACGTACTCGGTGACGGACTCGCTGGCCGCGCCGGCGACCCGCGCCGCGTCGCCCGGGCCCATTCGCTCCGGGGCCGGCGGCGTCGGCACGCCGAGGTCGGCGAGACGGGCGAGCATGAGCGAGACCGCTTGCGGCTCAGGCTGCTCGTGCACGCGGTAGAGCGCCTCGCGGCGGCGGCCGGCCAGCAGCTCGGCGACGAGCTCGTTCGCGAGGATCATCAGCTCCTCGACGAGCATGTGCGCGTGCGGCTCGGACTCGCGCCACGCGCGCTCGACGCCCCCCTTGCCGTCGAACGCGAACACGACCTCCGGGCTCTCGACACGCAGGGCGCCGCGGGCGAAACGTCGATCGCGCAGCGCCTGGGCGAGCCGCTCGGCCCGGCGCAGGGCCTCCGTCAGCTCGCCGTCGGCGCGCTCGTTGCCGCGCAGGGTCGCCTGCGCCTGTCCGTACGTCAGCCGCGCGCGGCTACGGATCACCGAGCGGTAGAGGCTGGGCTCCCCCGCCGGCAGGCCGTTCTCGAGCGGCACCTCGACGGTCACGCAGAGCCGGTCGGTATCCGGCCGCAGCGAGCAGAGCTCCTCCGAGAGCTCGGGTGGCAGCATCGGCGAAACGAGCCCGGGGACGTAAACGGAGAAGGCACGCTCGGCCGCGCCTCGATCGAGCGGCGAGCCGGCCTGGACGAACCACGAGACATCGGCGATGTGGACGAACGCGCGGTCGTCGCGGATCGTGAGCGCGTCGTCGAAGTCCTTCGCCGTGTCCGGGTCGATAGTGAACGCGAGCTCGTCGCGCAGGTCGACCCGGCCTTCTAGCTCGATCGCGGGCGGATCGTACGGCTCGAAGCCGCGCAGCTCACCTTCCTCGACCAGCAGCCCCTCGAGCACCACCCCGATCGAGCTCGCCGGCCCGAGCACGCGCTCGATCCGCGCGCGGCCACGGCCCTTGCGCACCACGGCGAGATCGCCCGGGCCTGCATCTCCGAGACCCTTGCGGTCGAGCAGAACCGGCGTGCCGGGCACGAAGTGCGGCTCGCCGACGAGGTGTTTGCCTCGCGTTGCGAGCTCGACCACGAATGACCCGCTCACGTGTTCCCGGGTCGTCGCTGGTGGTTCGGAGCCGGAGGGGACAGTGCTGTCAGCACGGCCCCGGAGAGCTCCGGGCCGCCAGCGGCGTCAGGCAGCGGCGGAGCCGGACTCCGCCCGGCGTGAGCCGGTGCCGGCCGGGGGCGCGTGAGATCAGACTTGGAGGAAACGCCGGATGGTAAGGCCAGAGCCCAGGGCGCCGAGGGCGAGACCGGCTCCGAGCACGATCAGGACGTGGAGGCCGAAGGGCCAGGCGTGGACGTCGCTCTGCTTCAGGTGGATGGCGTGCCCGAGGAACAGCGTGCGCCCTAATAACAGCAGGATGACCGCGCCGACCGCCCCGGCCAGGCCTGCGAGCACGCCTTCGATCATGAACGGCCCGCGCACGAACCAGTTCGTGGCGCCGACGAGCTTCATCACCTCGATCTCGCGACGGCGCGCGAAGATCGAGAGCCGGATCGTGTTCGCGATCAGCAGCGTCGAGGAGACGAGGAGCACCACGAAGGCGATCAGGACGACGAACCAGAGGTACCGGGCGACCGAGAGCACCTTGTGGGTGATCAGGTTGCAGCTCTCGCCCACTCCCGTCTTCGAGGCCTTCGACCCGGGCGCAGGCGGGCAGACGCTCTCGACGTCCTTGGGATTCGAGGCCGCGAGCTGCGTCGAGATCGTGTCGATGTCCTCCGCGCGCTTCGGGTAGACCTTGAACGTGTTCGGCAGCGGGTTGCCCGGGAGATTGGCGGTGATCTCCGGGTGCTTCTTGCTCTCGATCGCGAACGCCTCCTCCTTGGAGACGAACTGCACGCGCTTCACCTGCGGGATCGCGAGCAGCTGCTGGCGAACGGTGTCGATGCTGCCCGCCGACGCTTCGTGGCCACAGCGCAGCGTCGTGCAGAAGTAGACGTTCACGAGCAGCTGCTTCTTGTAGTGGTCGCTCAGCGAGAGCGCCCAGCTGCCGAGGCCGACGACGAGGCCGAGCATGAACATCCCGATCAGGACGGTCGTCGTCGCGGCGAAGGTCGTGGAGAGGTTCGCGCCGAGCGAGCGCACCGCCTCGGCGACAACCAGGCGGAAGCGGGTCATTCGGAGGTGTACCCGCCGCGCCGCTCGTCGCGCAGGAGCTTCCCGCTCTCGAGGGCGATCACGCGCTTGCGCATCTTGTCGACCATCTCGCGGTCGTGGGTCGCCATCAGGATCGTCGTCCCGGAGCGGTTGATGCGGTAGAGAAGCTGCATGATCCCGACGCTCGTGTCGGGATCGAGGTTGCCGGTCGGCTCGTCGCAGATCAGGAGCGGCGGGTGGTTGACGAACGCGCGCGCGATCGAGACGCGCTGCTGCTCGCCGCCGGAGAGCTCGTCGGGGAGCGACGACATCTTGTGCGTCAGGCCGACCATGTTCAGCACCTCCGGCACCTTGCGCCGGATCGCGGTCGAGTTCTCGCCCTGCACCTTGAGCGCGTAGGCGACGTTCTCGGCCGCCGAGCGGTTCGGAAGCAGCTTGAAGTCCTGGAAGACGCACCCGACGTTGCGCCGCAGCAACGGCACCTTCGAGCGCTTCAGCCGCCCGAGGTCGCGGCCGCCGACGACGATCTTGCCCTGCGTCGGCTCGAGCTCTTTCAGCACCAGGCGGATGACGGTCGACTTCCCCGAGCCGGAGGCGCCGACGATGAAAACGAACTCGCCCTTGTCGATCGCGAAGGACACGTCACGGAGGGCTGCGACGTCCGGCTCGTAGATCTTCGTCACGTTCTCGAACGTGACCATCGCCGAACTCGAGGGAGCAGGCGGCGGCGCGGCGGGCTCGTGGTCGAGGACCGCGGTGGAGGTGTCTGTCTGCGTGAGGTCCGGTTCCTGCACGGCGAGAAACGAGCGACTCGACGCCGGGGGTGCGCCGGGGGGCTACGGGCCGCCCACTGTAGCGAAAGTCCCGGCTAGAGCACCTTTCCAGCGGCTCTCGCGAGCAGGTATTCCCGCACGAAATCGTCCAGCGCGCCGTCCAGCACGGCCTGCGTGTTCCCCGTCTCGTACTCGGTGCGATGGTCCTTGACGAGCTGGTACGGATGCAGCACGTAGCTGCGGATCTGGCTGCCGAAGTCGGCCTGCTGGGCGGCGCCGCGCTCCTTGGCCAGCTCCTCCTCGCGGCGCTCCTGCTCCTGCTCCAGCAGCCGCGACTTGAGCATGCGCAGCGCGGTCTGCTTGTTCGAGCTCTGGGAGCGCTCGTTCTGGCACTGGACGACGATCCCCGTCGGGAGGTGCGTGATCCGGACCGCGGAGTCGGTCTTGTTCACGTGCTGGCCGCCGGCGCCGCTCGCGCGGTAGGTGTCGATGCGCAGGTCGGCCTCGTCGATCTCGACGTCCACGTCCTCGGGCAGGAGCGGTGCGACGATCACCTGGGCAAAGCTCGTGTGGCGGCGGTGGGCCTGGTCGAAGGGGCTGAGGCGGACGAGCCGGTGAACGCCGCGCTCGGCCTTCAGGATCCCGTAGGCGTTCTCGCCGCGGACGGCGAAGGTGGCGGACTTGAGGCCGGCCTCCTCACCGGGGCTCGCTTCCAGCAAGTCGGTCTGGAAGCCGCGGTCCTGCGCCCAGCGCAGGTACATCCGCAGCAGCATCTCGGCCCAGTCCTGCGCGTCGGTGCCGCCCGTGCCGGCGTGGATCGTGACGAGCGCGTCGCCCGCGTCGTACTCGCCGGAGAAGAGCGCGTCCTCCTCGAGTCGCTCGAGCTCGCGGCGGAGCGGGACGATGCTGGCCTCGATCTCCTGGGCCATCTCGCCGTCCATCCCGAGGAGCTCCTGGGCGTCCTGGTACTCCTGCGTCAGGCGCCGGTAGCGGTCGAGTCGCTTGGTCAGCCGCGCATGCTCGGCCGAGACGTCGGCCGCGTGGCGCTGGTCGTCCCAGAATCCGGGCTGGCCGAGCTCCTGCTCGAGCTCGGCGATGCGGCTCTCGAGCTGCTCCGGGTCAAAGGTAATCACGAACCCAGGCGAGCTGGGTCCCGATCTCCTGGAGCTGCTGGTCGAGCGGTGCGGCGGGAGTCTGCTCGGTCACGCGAGCTCGATCGTAGCCCGGCTACGCGCCGTGGCAGCGCTTGAACTTCTTGCCGCTGCCGCACCAGCACGGGTCGTTGCGGCCGATGTTCTTCTCGCGGTCGCTCGTGACGCGCTGCTGGGTCGCGACCGAGCCGCCACCGCCGCCGATCCCGCCTGCGCTCACCGACGAGCCGCCGTCCGCCGCGAGGACGAGGCCCTCCCCGGCTCCGGCCGCCGCGATCGCGGCCGCGCCCGCGAGCGACTCGTGCTCGTAGGCGAAACCGCCCCCGTCGAGAGCCTGCGCCGCCTGGGCCTGCTGAAGCTGGTCGACCTCCTCGACCTCGATCTCGGCGTGGAAGAGCGTCTTCACGACCTCCTCGCGGATCTCGAGGTTCAGCTCCTCGAACATGCGGTGGCCCTCGGCGGTGTACTCGACCAGCGGATCCTTCTGCGCCATCGAGCGCAGGTGGACGCCCTCGCGCAGGTAGTCCATGTTCTCGAGGTGCTCGCGCCAGCGGTGGTCGACCACCTGGAGGATCACGAACCGCTCGACGTCCCGTAACAGCGGCTGCTCGGTCTCGGGGTTCGGGCCTAGGCCCTTCTCCTTCTCCGCGTACGTGTCGCGCGCGTCCTCCTGGAACTCCTCGACGAGCGCCGGCCGGTCGAGGCCGACCTCCTCGCGCAACTCCTCCGGCGTGATCGGGTCGTCGGTGGCGTAGAGATCGATCATCGCCTTGCAGAGCGCGTCCAGATCCCACTCCTCCGTGAACTCGCCCTGGGTGTACGCGTCGACCGTGCGCTCGACCACCTCGTCGATCCAGAGGCCGACCTCGCCCGAGAGGTCCTCTCCCTCGAGCACGCGGCGGCGCTGGTCGTAGATCACCGAGCGCTGCTTGTTCATCACGTCGTCGTACTTGAGGACGTTCTTGCGCATGACGAAGTTCTGCTCCTCGACCTTCTTCTGCGCGTTCTCGATCTGGTTCGAGAGGATCTTCGCCTCCATGGGCTGGTCGTCCGGAACCTTGAAGCGCTCCATGATGTTGTAGATCCGGTCGCCGGCGAACAGGCGGACGAGGTCGTCCTGGCCGGAGAGATAGAAGCGCGACTCGCCGGGGTCGCCCTGGCGACCCGAGCGGCCACGGAGCTGGTTGTCGATGCGGCGCGCCTCGTGGCGCTCGGTGCCGAGCACGTATAGGCCGCCGACCTCCTTGATCCCGTCGGCGAGCTTGATGTCGACACCGCGGCCGGCCATGTTGGTGGCGATCGTGACCGCTCCCTTCTGGCCCGCCTCGGCGATGATCCCGGCCTCCTGCTCGTGCTGCTTCGCGTTGAGGACGTTGTGCTCGATCCCGGCGCGGTCGAGCAGCTGCGAGAGGTGCTCGGAGACCTCGACCGAGATCGAGCCCACGAGCACCGGCTGGCCCTTGTCGTGCCGCTCCTTGATGTCGTCGAGGACCGCGTTGTACTTCGCGTCCTTCGTCTTGAAGATCAGGTCGTTCTTGTCGTCGCGCGCGACCTGCACGTTCGTGGGGATCTCGACCACGTGCAGGTCGTAGATCTCGACGAACTCCTTCTCCTCGGTCTTCGCGGTGCCGGTCATCCCGGCGAGCTTGTCGTAGAGCCGGAAGTAGTTCTGCAGCGTGATCGTGGCCAGGGTGACGTGCTCTTCCTGGATGTTCACGCCTTCCTTCGCCTCGACTGCCTGGTGCAGCCCCTCGGACCAGCGGCGGCCTTCCATGATCCGTCCGGTGAACTCGTCGACGATCTTCACCTCGCCGTCCTGGACGACGTAGTCGACGTCGCGGTGGAAGAGCGCCTGCGCCTTCAGCGCCTGGTTGAGGTGGTTGGCGAGCTGCGCGTTGCGCGGGTCGTAGAGGTTGTCGATCCGGAGCGCGCGCTCGACCGCCTCGATCGAGCCGTGCATCGGCGAGGTGGTCTTGTGCTTCTCGTCGTACTCGTAGTCCGCGCCGGAGGCCTCGGCCGAGCCCTTCGGCTCACCCACCTTGGTCGCGTAGCCCTCGAGCTGGCCGGCGATGCGCGCGAAGTCGTAGTAGACCTGCGCCGCCGTCTCCGGCTCGCCCGAGATGATCAGCGGCGTGCGCGCCTCGTCGATCAGGATCGAGTCGACCTCGTCCACGATCGCGTAGTCGTGGCCGCGCTGGACGAGCCCCTCGAGCGTGACGGCCATGTTGTCGCGGAGGTAGTCGAAGCCGAACTCGGAGTTCGTGCCGTAGATGACGTCGGCGGCGTAGGCCTCGCGCCGCTCGTCGAAGGCCATCATGTTCTGGATGAAGGAGGCGCGCATGCCGAGCGCCTCCCAGACCGGCTTCGTCCACTCCGGGTCGCGCTTGGCCAGGTAGTCGTTGACCGTGACGAGGTGGACGCTCGAGCCGGCGAGCGCGTTCAGATACAGCGGCTGGACCGCGACGAAGGTCTTTCCTTCGCCGGTCTTCATCTCGGCGATGTCGCCCTCGTGGAGGACGATGCCGCCCATCTGCTGGACGTCGAAGAGACGGATGTCCATGGTGCGCTTGAACGCCTCCCTGACGGCGGCGAACGCCTCGAAGACGAGCTCCTCGACCGGCTCGCCGTTCTCGATCCGCTGCTTGAACTCGGCGGTCTTGCCGGTCAGCTCGGCGTCGCTGAGAGCCTCGAACTCGGGCTCGAGGGTGCCGATGTAGGCGGCCTGCTCCGCCAGCCGCTTGACGCGACGGCCTTCGCCGAAGCGAAGGACCTTCTCGAGCGATCCGAGTTGCTGTGCCATCCGTCTTAGGGTAGCGGCACCACTGTTCTAGAGTGGGTTCGCCTCGACCTCCCAGAGGTCGCCGTCGAGGCGGGAGGCGCGCACGACGTACGTGTCGCCCTCCTCGCGCCCGATGCGCTCGAGCTCCGGAATGCTGCCGAATGCGCGCTCGCCGTCCGCGGTCAAGGTGCGGCCGGTCTCGGCGGCGACCAGCTCGAGCTGCTCTCCGTCCGCTTCGAAGGACGCGACCCGGACGCGGCGGGCGGCAACCGCCCAGACGCCCTCGCCCTGGCGCACGGCCTCGGCCCGATACGGGGGCTCGACGGTCTGCTCGACGGCGTCGGCGAGCGGCGCGAGCGTGTCGGGCGGCTCGTCCTCGTCGACGACCAGGTCACCGTTCGGCAGCGCGACGAAGTGGACCTCGTCGCCCGCGAGCCCGGGCGCATCGGCGGAGGCGACGGCATCCCAGCGGCGTGGGCGCGGGACGCCGTGGATCCCGGTGACGCCCCAGTGCGGGCCCGGGTCGAGGGGCTGTGTCTCCGGCTGCTGCTCCAGCCTAGCCTCGCGTGCGAGCTTCTTGTGGATCGGTTCGCGCCGGAAGATCACTGGGGCTCGATCAGCCCGTACTCGCCGTCGCGGCGGCGGTAGACGACGCTGACGACGTCCGAGTCGGCGCTGCGGAAGACGAAGAAGTCGTGCCCGATCAGCTCGAGCTGGAGAACTGCCTCTTCGGGCGTCATCGGAGTGACTGCGAACTGCTTGGTCTTGACGATCCGCGGCTCCGCCTCGTCGGCGGTGATCGGGGTCGCTTGAGCCGTCGTCCCGTTGGCGCGGGCGGCCCGGCGGCGACGTGAGCGGCCGCGCGTCCGGTACCGCTTCACCTGACGCTCGAGCTTTTCCACGAGCTGGTCGATGGAGGCCCGCATGTCGGAGGACGACTCGCGGGCTCGCAGCACGGGGCCGTCCGTCCAGATCGTGGCCTCGGCGACCTGGTTCTCTGCGATCGAGGGATTCTTCTCGACGGTCAGCTCGAGCTCCACGCGCGGGTCCGTCAGCTGCCGCTCGAGCTTGCCGAGCTTTTCCTCGGCATAGCTGCGGATCGCGTCGCTGACCTCGAGGTTCCTGCCCTTCACCTGGAACTGCATGAGCTCTCCTTCGACGCTGGGCTCCTCTTCAGAATCTAACGGACGACCCGTGCGAACGTCACGATGTCGACCCGGCGCGCGCCGGCTTTGCGGAGCGCGCTCGCGGCGGCGCTGGCTGTCGCGCCGCTCGTGTAGACGTCGTCCACGAGCGCGACCCGCGGCGGGGATTCGCGCGCTGGGGCGAACGCACCGGCGACGTTGCGCCGCCGGTCGGCGAGTGACAGCCCGCGCTGGCGCGGAGCAGGGCGAGCCCGGCCCAGGAGCGGGACGACCGGCAGCGACCAGCGCTCGCCGAGCTCGCGCGCGAGCCGTTCCGCCGGCTGGTGCCCGCGCCTGAGGCCGCGGGCCCGGTCGGGCGGGACGAACGCGAGGGCGGTGGCCCGGGCCGGCGGGGGCAGCGCGTCCACGAGCACGTCGGCAGCCGTGTCGGCGAGCGTGCGGAGGCCACGCTCCTTCCACGAGCGGACGAGGCGGCCCACGGCGTCGTCGTACGCGACCGCAGCACGAGCCGAGGCGAAGGCCAGGCGACGGCCGGCGCACTCGCGGCATCGAGCGACGGGCCAGGCGGTCGGGGCGCCGCAGCGGTCGCAGAGCGGCGGCCCGAGCCGCGGGAGGGCGTCGCGGCAGGCTCTGCACAGCTGCTCGCCGTCGGCGTCGCACACGACGCAGCGCACGGGCAGGATCAGATCTAGGAGCTTCACGTCACACCACACTCACCTCCGCGACCGAGCCTAGAGGCGAGAACGTCACGTGTCTGAGACGCCTTCGTGACGAATGTGTGCCGGGTTATCCCCCGGCGGCGAACGCGCTGTCGGCTTCCGCCAGCGTCTCCTTCGAGCCGACGTCGTACCACCGCCCCGGCACGCGCCAGGCGTACACCGGCGTCCGCGGATAGAGCCACTCGACGAGCCGCCCCGGCTGATCGGGGTTGTTACCCCCGTCGAGGTACTCGCGCACGAGCCCGAGCAGCGCCTGCGGATAGAAGTAGAGCGCGATCCCGGTCAGCGTGCTGCGCGGCTGCTCGGGCTTTTCCTCGAAGAACGTCACGCGGTCCTCCCCGTCGAGCTCGATCGCGTTGTAGCGGCGGATCGCCTCGAGATCGCCGACGTCGTAGACGCCGATCGCCGGCGCGGCCTTCTCGCGCCCGAGCTCCGCGAACGGCGCGAGGCTCTCGCTGAAGAGGTTGTCGCCGGCGAGGACGATCAGGTCGTCGTCGATCCCGCCCTCGCGGATCGCCAGGTCGAGGTCGCCGATCGCGCCAAGCTTCGTCTCCTCGTCGCTGGTGCCGTCGTCGACGATCCGCACGATGCTCCCGCTGCTCGCGGCCCAGGACTCGAAGGCTGCAGCGAACTTCGAGTTCGTCACGACGTAGATCTCGTCGAGGCCCTCGACCTCCTCGAGCCGCTCGAGCAGGTGCTCGAGCATCGGGCGCCCCGCAACAGGCAGAAGCGCCTTGGGGCGGTCGAGCGTCAACGGATAGAGGCGCGTCGCGTAGCCCGCGGCGAGGACGACCGCCTTCATCAGGCTATCCCCCGCGGAGCTAGGTGCCTTCGTCCCAAGAAGCCAGGTACTTGGCCTGCTCCTCGGTCAGCACGTCGATCCCGACGCCCATCGTCTCGAGCTTGAGGCGCGCGATGTCCTGATCGATCTCTTCGGGCACCGGGTAGACCTTCCGCTCCAGCGTCGCCGCGTTCCCGACGACGTACTCCGCCGAGAGGGCCTGGTTCGCGAACGACATGTCCATCACCTGGGCCGGGTGTCCCTCGGCGGCGGAGAGGTTCACGAGCCGCCCGTCGGCGATCAGATAGATGCGCCGCCCGTCCTCGAGCTTGAACTCGTCGACGAACTGCCGCAGCGTCCGGGTCTCGGTCGCCAGCGAGCGCAGCGCCGGGATCTCGATCTCGACGTTGAAGTGGCCCGTGTTGGCGAGGATCGCGCCGTCCTTCATCTGCAGGATGTGGTCGCGCGTGATCACCGACTTGTCGCCGGTGGCGGTGACGAAGATGTCGCCCACCTTCGCCGCCTGCTCCATCGTGAGGACCTGGAAGCCGTCCATGACCGCCTCGAGCGCGCGCAGCGGGTCGACCTCGGTCACGACCACGTGCGCGCCCATGCCCTTCGCGCGCATCGCGACGCCGCGGCCGCACCAGCCGTAGCCGGCGACCACGAACGTGCGCCCGGCGAGGAGGATGTTCGTCGCCCGAACGATCCCGTCGATCGTCGACTGCCCCGTGCCGTAGCGGTTGTCGAACATGTGCTTGGTCAGCGCGTCGTTGACCGCGATCACCGGGAACCCGAGCGCGCCGTCGCGTTCCAGGGCCTTTAGGCGGATCACGCCGGTGGTCGTCTCCTCGGTCGCGCCGATGATGTCGCCCAGCTGCTCGCGCCGGTGCGAGTG
>DATLPH010000128.1:0-3263 GCA_035535855.1 Gaiellaceae bacterium | reverse complement strand
CTCGCGTCGACGTGCCGGAAGAGCTGCGCCGGGCAGACCCGCCGCGGCTCCCCGAGCTGAGCGAGCCCGAGATCCTTCGCCATTTCACTGCGCTGTCGAACCGCAACTTCGGAATCGACACCGGCTTCTACCCGCTCGGCTCCTGCACGATGAAGTACAACCCGCGGATCAACGAGCGGCTCGTCGGGCTGCCCGGCTTCGCGCACCTTCACCCGCACCAGGAAGAGGACGGCGCCCAGGGCGCGCTCGAGCTGATGTGGCGGCTCCAGGAGATCCTCGCCGAGGTGACCGGGCTGCCCGCGGTGTCGCTCCAACCGGCGGCCGGCTCGCAGGGCGAGATCACGGGCCTGATGCTCGTGCGCGCGTACTTCGCCGACCGCAGCGAGGACGAGCAGAGGCGCAAGATCGTCATCCCCGACACCGCGCACGGGACGAACCCCGCGAGCGTGACGATGGCCGGCTACGAGGTGACGCCGGTGAAGACCGATGCGCGCGGAAACATCGACGTTGACGATCTCCGCGGCAAGGTCGACGAGCACACCGCGGGGCTGATGGTGACCAACCCGTCCACCCTCGGGCTCTTCGACGAGCACATCGAGGAGATCGCTCGGATCTTCCACGGCGTCGGCGCGATCATGTACTACGACGGCGCGAACCTGAACGCCGTCTGCGGGATCTCGCGGCCCGGCGACATGGGCTTCGACATCGTCCACATCAACCTGCACAAGACGTTCTCGCAGCCGCACGGCGGTGGAGGTCCTGGCGGCGGGCCGATCGCGGTCACGAGGCGGCTCGAGCCCTTCCTGCCGGTTCCGGCGATTGTCCGCGAGGGCGACGGCTACGGCTTCGACTACGACCGGCCGAAGACGATCGGCAAGGTACGCGGCTTCGCCGGCCCGTTCGGCGTCTTCGTGCGCTCGTACGCGTTCATCCGCGCCTACGGCCCACGCCTGCGCGAGATGTCCGAGGTCGCCGTGCTGAACGCGAACTACCTGCTCGCGCTGCTGCGGGACGCGTACGAGCTTCCGTACGACCGGCTCTGCATGCACGAGTTCGTCCTCTCGGCGCGGCGCCTGAAGCGCGAGCATGGCGTGACCGCGCTCGACGTCGCGAAGCGTCTGATGGACTATGGCTTCCACCCGCCGACGATCTACTTCCCGCTCGTCGTTCCCGAGGCGCTGATGATCGAGCCGACCGAGACCGAGGCCAAGGAGACGCTCGACTCGTTCGCGGACGCAATGCTGGCGATTGCGCGTGAGGCGAGCGAGGACGCGGAGGAGCTGAAGACCGCTCCACACGGCCGGCCGGTCGGGCGGCTCGACGAGGTGAAGGCGGCCAAGCGCGTCGTCGTCCGCTACGGCTTCGAGGACCATCCCGACCTCTCCGGGGAGCCGGTGGAGGCTGTCGTCGAGGCACCGAAGGGCGTCTGATGATCGACCTGCGCTCCGACACGAAGACACTTCCCACGCAGGAGATGCGCGCGGCGATCGCCTCCGCCGAGGTGGGAGACGAGCAGCGGCGCGAGGATCCGACCGTCAACGAGCTCGAGCGCAGGACAGCGGAGCTGCTCGGGCAGGAGGAGGCCGTCTACGTCCCGACCGCGACGATGGCGAACGAGATCGCGCTCCGCGTCCTCGGCGAGCCCGGCGACGAGGTCGTCGCCGAGATGAACTCGCACATTTTCATCTCCGAGCTCGGCGGCGCCGCGGTCTTCGCGGGCCTGATGACGCGGCAGCTGCGCTGCGTCGCGGGGCGGTTCACGCCGGAGCAGCTCCGCGAGACGCGGCGGCCTGGCGACAACACGCACACGCCCGCCACGAAGATCGTCTCGGTCGAGAACACGCACAATGCCTCCGGCGGGCGCGTGTGGCCGATGGAGGAGCTCGAGGCGGTCGTCGCGAGCGCTCGCGAGCTCGAGCTGCTGCTGCATCTGGACGGCGCGCGGGTCCTCAACGCGGCGACCGCTCTGGGAACTCCGGCGTCGGAGATCGGCCGGCACTTCGACACGGCCACGATTTGCCTCTCGAAGGGGCTCGGCTGCCCGCTCGGCGCGCTCGTCGCGGGCTCGTCCGAGCGAATGGCGAAGGCGCGACGGCTGAAGCACCAGTTCGGCGGCGCAATGCGGCAGGCGGGAATCGTGGCGGCGGCCGGCGTCTACGCGCTCGACCACCACGTCGAGCGCCTGGCCGACGATCACGCCCGCGCGCGACGGCTCGGCGAGGGACTCCACGAGGCAGGCGTGCCGGTCGACCTCGAGCAGGTCGAGACGAACTTCGTCCAGGTCGACGTCGGACCGCTCGGCCTCGGCCCCGAGGAGGCGCTCGAGCGGCTCGCTCAGCAGGGCGTCGGCCTCTCGATGACGGTACACCCGACCCTCCTCCGTGCCGTCACCCACCTCGGCATCGACGACGACGACATCGAGCGCGCGGTCGAGCTGATCCCGCGCGCGCTTGGAGCCCTTGCCCCCGCCTGAGCGCTTCCGGCGGCTCGTCCTCGAGGCCCAGAAGGCGGGACGGCTCCCGAGCGTCAGCGCGGCGGTCTTCCGCGGCGGCGAGCCTGTCTGGAGCGACGCGGTCGGCCTCGCGGACGCCGACAACCGGCGTGACGCGACGACGGAGGACCAGTACGCCGTGGCCTCGATAACGAAGACGTTCACGGCGGCGTCCGTGCTGCAGCTCAGGGACGAGGGGAAGCTCGACCTCGAGGATCAGCTTTCCCGTCACCTGCCCGAGGCGGCGCACGGGACGCCGACCTTGCGCCGGATGCTCTCGCATGCGTCGGGCCTCCAGCGCGAGCCGCCCGGTGAGATCTGGGAGACCCTGCAGTTCCCCGACGAGGAGGAGCTGTTGAGCTCGCTCGAGGAGGCGGAGCAGGTGCTGCCGCAGTCGGCGGCCTGGCACTACTCGAACCTCGCCTTCGCGCTTCTCGGTCACGTGGTCGCGCGGGTCTCGGGGGTTCCGTTCCGGGAGCACGTCGAGACGCGGCTGCTCGGGCCTCTCGGGCTCGAACGGACGACGTGGGGGCCGACGCCGCCCGACGCGGTGCCGTACTTCGTCGAGCCCTACTCGGACGCTCTGCGACGGGAGCCGTCGCTCGAGCTCGGCGGCAAGGGCGGCGAGTCTGGGCTCTACAGCACGGTCGGGGATCTCGCGCGCTGGGGGTCGTTCCTCTGTGATCCGGACGAGTCGGTGCTGGCGGCGGCCAGCGTCGCCGAGATGCACGACCTGCAGATCATGGCGCAGCCCGACTGGACGCGCGGCTGG
>DATLPH010000127.1:0-4707 GCA_035535855.1 Gaiellaceae bacterium | reverse complement strand
GAGCGCGGCGTGACGCTCGCGCTCGCAAACAAGGAGAGCCTCGTCGCTGCCGGAGAGATCGCGCTTGCGGCCCGGGAGCGGGGCGGGGGCACGCTGCTCCCGGTCGACAGCGAGCACTCGGCCGCGTTCCAGTGCCTCGAGGGCCGCACGACGGAGCAGGTGGGCTCGCTCGTCCTGACCGGCTCGGGCGGCCCCTTCCGCGGACGGACGCGGGACGAGCTCGAGGACGTCACGCTCGAGGAGGCGCTCGCGCATCCGACCTGGAGCATGGGCCCGAAGATCACGATCGACTCCGCCACGCTGGCGAACAAGGGCCTCGAGCTGATCGAGGCGCACTTCCTCTTCGGGGTCCCGTACGAGCGGATCGACGTCGTGCTACAGCCGACCTCGATCGTGCACGCGCTCGTGCGCTTCCGTGACGGGGCCTCGCTCGCGCACCTCGGCTACCCGGACATGCGGGTCCCGATCGCCTTTGCCCTGACCTATCCCGAGCGCACGGCGACACCCGTCGAGCCGCTCGACTTCACCCAGGGCCTCGTGCTCGAGTTCGAGCCGCCCGACCTCGAGACCTTCCCGCTGCTCGCCCTCGCGCGGAGCGCAGGCGAGCGCGGCGGCACCTACCCGTGCGCCTTCAACGCCGCCAACGAGGTCGCCGTGGCCGCGTTCCTCGAGGGCCGGCTGCCCTTCCTCGGCATCGCCGCGACCGTCGAGGAGACCCTCGCCGAGGTCGACGGCGCGCCCGCCCGCGAGCTGTCCGAGCTCGTCGAGGCCGACAGGGAAGCGCGACGGCTCGCAGAAAGGGCCGCCGTAACGTGAGTGTCCTCGTCGCCATCCTCGGCCTGGCCCTGCTGATCCTGATCCACGAGGCCGGCCACTTCTACACGGCCCGCGTCGTCGGCCTGCGCCCGCGGCGGTTCTACATCGGCTTCCCGCCCGCGCTCGTGAAGTGGACGCGGAGCGGGATCGAGTACGGGATCGGGGCGATCCCGCTCGGCGGCTACGTGAAGATCCCGGGGATGCACCGGCCGGCCTCGTCGGACCTCGACCTGCACTTCGGCCCGGCGCTGTACGAGCAGCCGCGCCTGCTCCCGGAGATCGAAAGGGTCAAGCGCCTGATCGCTCAGGAGAGCTTCGAGGACGCCCGCGCCGAGCTCGCGCTCCTCGAGCAGTCGCTCAAGGAGGCCGAGCTCACGCCCAAGGCGCGAAGGTCTGCAGAGAGGGGCTTGGTCGACCTGCAGGACGCCCTCGGGACCGACGCCTACTGGCGCCAGCGGACCTGGAAGCGGCTGGCCGTGATCGCGGCGGGGCCAGGGACGAACCTGCTCTTCGCGATCATCCTGCTCGCGACCGTCTACATGCTCGGCATCCCTTCGGACGCCTCTCGCAAGGTCTCCAACGTCATCTCGGGCTCCCCGGCCGCGGCGGCGGGCCTGCACTCGGGCGACCGCATCATCGGGGTCAACCGCGTGCCTGCAAGCGACTTCACGGACGTCCGCGACGCCATCCGCAACAGCCACGGCCGGCCGCTGATCATCTCGGTCCTGCGCGACGGCCGGTACGTCGAGCTCCAGGCGGTGCGCGCGAAGAAGACGCAGGGCGTCTACACGCTCGGCTTCCAGCCCGCGGCGGTGCGCTACAAGCACTACAACCCCGCGGAGGCGTTCGGCCTGGCCGCGGAGGACACGTGGCTCGTCACGAAGGCGATGGGCACGTGGCTCGGGCACATAGCCAACGGCTCGGGCCGGAAGGAGGTCTCGACTCCGGTCGGGATCGTGCAGCAGTCGAGCAAGGCGGTCGACCTCGGCTACCGCGAGTACCTCCAGGTGCTCGCGATCATCAGCCTCTCCCTCGCCCTCCTGAACCTGCTGCCGCTGCTGCCGCTCGACGGGGGCCACATGGCGTTCTCGATCATCGAGGGCGTGCGCGGCCGCGCGGTCAGCCGGGCGATCTACGAGCGCGTCTCGGCGGTCGGAATCGCGCTCGTGCTGCTGCTTTTCTTCGTCGGCCTGTCCAATGACATAGGAAACATCCACGGGGGCTAGACTCATCCCGGATGGCCAGTGAGCGCCAGATCCGGGTAGGAAACGTGCCAATCGGCGGCGGCGCGCCCGTCGTCGTGCAGTCGATGACGCTCACGAAGACGCACGACGTCGAGGCGACCACCGCGCAGATCGCCGCGCTCGCGTCCGCGGGCTGTGAGGTCGTACGGGTGGCCGTGCCGAAGGGCGAGGACGCTGACGCTCTGCCGAAGATCGTCCGCCTCTCGCCGCTCCCGGTGATCGCCGACATCCACTTCAACGCGAGCCTCGCGCTGCGCGCGATCGAGGCCGGCGTGGCCGCGGTGCGGATCAACCCGGGCAACATCGGCGGGCCGGACAAGGTCGCCGAGGTCGTGCGCGCCGCCCAGCGGGCCGGCATCCCGATGCGGATCGGCGCCAACTCGGGCTCGCTCCCGAAGCATCTCGCCGACCTCGCGCAGCGCGATCAGGCGGAGGCCCTTGTCGAGGCCGCGCTCGAGGAGGTGCGGCTGCTCGAGAGCCTCGGCTTCTACGACTTCAAGATCTCGGTCAAGTCGAGCCACGTGCCGACGATGATCCGTGCGTATCGACTGCTCGCCTCGAAGGTGCCCTACCCGCTGCACCTCGGCGTCACCGAGGCCGGGACGCCGTACTCGGGCTCGATCAAAAGCGCCGTCGGCATGGGCGCCCTGCTCGCGGACGGGATCGGCGACACGATCCGGGTCTCGCTGACCGCCGACCCCGTCGAGGAGGTCAAGACGGCATTCGAGATTCTCAAGGCCCTGGGGCTGAGGGAGCGCGGGCCGGTGATGATCGCCTGCCCGTCGTGCGGACGCGACAACGTCGGCGTGCAGCAGCTCGCCGAGGTCGTCGAGGCTCGCTTGCATCAGTATCCGCAGCACTTCGAGGTGGCGGTGCTGGGCTGCGCGGTCAACGGGCCCGGAGAGGCCGGCGACGCCGACTTCGGAATCGCGGGCGGACGGGACGTCGGCTTCGTCTACGCGCACGGGCGCGTGCTGAAGAAGGTCTCCTCCGACATCCTCGTCGACGAGCTCTTCCACGCGATCGACGAGTGGATCGCCGACGGCATGCACCGTCCGAAGCGCCTCAAGATGGCCAAGCCGGCGGCGCTGGCAATGGCCGAGGCGAGCCTCATCCCGCTGGAGTAGCCTGGGGCGACAACGATGATCGCCCGAGCTTCAGAGCTCTTTCTGCCGACCCTGCGCGACGACCCGGCCGACGCCGAGGCGGCCAGTCATCGCCTGCTCGTGCGCGGCGGCTTCATCCGCCAGGTGAGCGCGGGGATCTGGACGTACCTGCCGCTCGGCTGGCGCGTGCACCGCAAGGTCGAGCAGATCATCCGCGAGGAGATGGACGCGATCGGCGGCCAGGAGATGCTGATGCCTCTCTTGACGCCCGCGGAGCTCTGGCAGAAATCCGGCCGCTACGTGATCCCGGAGCTGTTCAAGCTCCACGACCGCGCCGGCCGTGAGTTCGTCCTTCCGATGACCCACGAGGAGACGGTCACCTTCCACGTCCGCGAGATCCAGAGCTACCGCGAGCTGCCGAAGATCCTCTACCACCTCTCGGTCAAGGACCGCGACGAGCCCCGTCCGCGCGGTGGGCTGATCCGCGTGCGCGAGTTCATCATGAAAGACGCCTACTCGTTCGACCGTGACGCCGAGGGGCTCGAGGCGAGCTTCCAGAAGCACTCGGGCGCGTACAAGCGGATCTTCGGCCGCTGCGGGATCGAGGCGGTCGAGGTTGCCGCCGAGTCGGGGATCATGGGCGGAAGCGGCAGCCAGGACTTCCTCGCCCACGCCGGCTCGGGCGAGAACACGCTCGTCATGTGCGAGAACGGCGACTACGCCGCGGACATCGAGATCGCCAGCGGTGTCCCCTCGGCAGCGGACTTCCCGGAGGAACTAGCCGAACCGCAAGAGGTGGAGACTCCGGGGCAGAGGACGATCGAGGGCGTCTCCGAGTTCCTCGGCGTCGACCCGCGGGCGACCGCGAAGGCGATGCCCGTGGTCGTGGGCGAGAAACTCGTGCTCGCGCTCGTGCGCGGCGACGACCGGCTGAACGAGATGAAGCTCCTCGCCGAGCTCGGCGACAACTTCCGGCCGGCCGAGCCTGAGGAGATCCGCAAGGCCTTCGGCGCGGACGGAGGCTCGATCGGCCCGGTGGGTGTGTCGGTCGAGGTGATCGCGGACGAGACGTTGCGCGAAGGCCAGTACGTGGTGGGCGCCAACCGCGACGACGTGCACCTGCGAGGCGTGCAGGCCGGCCGCGACTTCGAGGCTCGCTTCGCCGACCTGCGAGAAGTTCGCGCAGGAGACGCATGTCCTCGCTGCGGCGGGCATCTACGTCTACAGGCGGCTATCGAAGTGGGACATATCTTCAAGCTCGAGACGCGGTTCTCGGAACCGCTGAACGCGACCTTCGTCGACGAGGACGACGTCGAGCGCCCGCTGATCATGGGCTGCTACGGCATCGGCCCGGGCCGCGTGATCGCTGCGGCCGTCGAGCAGAGCCACGACGAGCAGGGGATCGTGTGGCCGGCGACGATCGCCCCGTACGATGTCCACGTGGTCGCGTTGCCCGGCGTCGAGCAACAGGCAGAGGAAGCCGCGCGTGCGCTCGACGAGGCCGGGGCGCAGGTGCTCCTGGACGACCGCGACGCGCGCGC
>DATLPH010000126.1:0-5612 GCA_035535855.1 Gaiellaceae bacterium | reverse complement strand
CCGTGACGCCGAAGCGGCGCCGGTCGTCGGCCGGGAGATAGACGCGCCCGAGCGCAAGGTCACGCGGCACGTCCTGCAGGAAGTTGACGAGCTGCAGGCCCGTGCAGACGTCGTCGGAGAGCGCAACGAGCTCGGCGTCGTATCGCCCGAGCACGCCGAGCACGAGGCGTCCAACCGGGTCGGCGGAGTGAACGCAGTAGTGCTTCAGGTCGTCCCAGGTCTCGTAGGCCGCGATGCGCTGATCCATCCGGTTCGCCTCGATCAGGCGCTCGAACGGCTCACGCGGCAGCGAGCACGCCCGAATCGTCGGCCGCAAGCGGCGCATCACTTCCCAGGCCGGCTCGCCCGTGTAACAGCGATCGAGCTCGGCCTCCAGGTCGCCCAGCGCGGCGAGCCGGTCGCCCTCGAGCTCGTCGCCGAGGATGTCCACGAGCCGCGCGAAACCGTAGATCGCGCGCAGGTGCGGGCGCAGAGCGCGGGGGAAGAGCAGCGAGGCGACTGGGAAGTTCTCCGTGCGCGCCCACGCGGCTACGGAGCTCGCAGAGGCCGGATCCATGCACACACCTTGGCGCGCGGCCAAGTGCCGCGTCAAACGGCCTATAGTCGAACGGTGAGCCAAAGCCGTCCCGGCGTGGTCGTCGTCGCGGACGACGACGCCGACATACTCGATCTGGTTGCGCTCACGCTCGAGCGCGCCGGCCACCAGGTGCACCGCGCGCGCGACGGTGAGGAGGCCCTCGAGCTGATCCGTGAGCGCAGCCCCGACGTCGCCGTCCTGGACGTCGCGATGCCGCGGCTGGACGGGCTCGAGCTGACAAGGCTGCTGCGCGACGACCCCGGCACGCGCGGCGTGCGAGTCGTGCTCCTCACGGCCCGCGTGCAGGACGGTGGCGCCGAGGCCGGGCTCGCCGCCGGCGCGAACGACTACGTGCGCAAGCCGTTCAGCCCGCGGGAGCTGCAGGCGCGCGTGGCGGCGCTCGTCGGCGCTCAGCCCGAGCCCGGCACGTAGCGGTAGCCGAACCCGCGCGCGGTCTCGATCGCGCCAGGGTCGACTCCAGCCTCGGCGAGCTTGCGCCGCAGGTAGCCGACGTAGAGCTTGACCTGGTCGCGGGAGCTGCCGCGCTCGCCGCCCCAGACGAGCTCGAGCAGCTGGTCGTGCCCGAGCAGCTGGTTCGGGTGGTCGACGAAGGCGCTCAGCAGCCGGAACTCGAGCGGGGTCAGCTCGACGTCGTGGCCGTTCGCGCTCACCCGCCGCTCGGCGAAGTCGACCTTGAGCACGTCGTCGGAGTAGGACCGGCGCAACTGGGGGTCGGGTGAGCGCCGGAGCACCGACTCCACGCGCGCGAGGAGCTCCTGCCGCCCGAAGGGCTTGGTCACGTAGTCGTCGGCGCCGATCCGCAGCGCGCGCACCTTCTCGAGCTCGGCTCCGAGGGCGCTCAGCATCACCACGGGCACGTCGCTCAGCTCGCGGATCCGGGCGAGCGTCGCCCAGCCGTCGAGCTGCGGCATCGAGACGTCGAGCAGGACGAGATCGGGCCGCTCCTCGTAGAGCACGCGCAAGGCGGCGAGCCCGTCGGGGGCCTCGGCCACGCGGTAGCCGGCCCGCTCCAGCAGCTCCCGCACCAGCGTGCGCACATCCGTGTCGTCATCGACGACGAGGACGGATGCGGGCGCGCTCATACACCCCTCATACCACACCCGCGACGGGATTCCTCAGCCCGGACTAGAGAGCTTTGGGCGACGCAGGCGCCGGCGGGCGGGCCGGGCTAGCCGGCGCGCTCCGCCAGACCTGCGTCAACGAGACCCCGGGTCGCAGCCCGCGCTTCGCGGCCTCCCCTGCCGGAAGCTCGAGCACGGCCCGCGCTCCCCTGCACGCCGCCGCTCGCCACGGAGCAAGGTCGGCTGCGACCTTCACCACCGTGTTCGCGCGGTCGACGAAGACGGCATCGATCGCAAACCGCATGAACGCGGTGTGGATCGAGGACGCCGGCCGGAGCAGCATTCCCTCGCCCGAGGGAAGACCGCTCCGGCCAAGTAGGCCGCGCATGCGCGCGAACGCCGTCTCCGCGAGGAGACAGCGTTCGCAGACGACGTCGCCGTCGCCGTTCGCCAGTGCGACCTGAGGCAATTGCATTCCTAGTAGCCCACGTGGATGTGGTCGGCGTGGTTGGCCAGCGCGAAGGAAGGCCCGCCCATCCCGAGCAGCGAGATCACCTGCTTGGGCAGCATCCCGCCAGGCAGCATCAGGATGCTGCGGACGGCGTGCTCGGTCATCCCGCCGGGCTGCTGGTGTCCAGCGACCGAGGTGCCGCCAAGCCCCGCGATGTCGACGGCGCGCCCGTAGATGTGCGCGGAGACGACGCCGGGCCGGGCGAAGAGCCGGTGACCCGAGACGAGACAGGAGACGCTGACCGAGTTGTAGCTCTGCGCCAGGTACAGCATCACCGCGAGGACGCGCACGTCCACGCGACCCTTGGCGACGTCGCTTCGCCCGCCCGAGTAGAGGGCCAAGCGGCTGTTGTTGAGCACGCGATCCTGCAGGTCGGCCTTCTGCGAGAGCAGGCCGTGCACGAGGCTCGCGAGCCCGACGGCGCGGTAGTAGTGGCGAAGCGCGACGACGCGGTCGGCGACGGCGGTGTCGCTCGAGACGGCGAGAGCGGCGGCCCACGGGTTCGCGCGACCGCCGAGGCCGGAGAGCCGGAACGCGAGCGCGCGCAGCGCGACCGAGCCGGCCGGGACGCGGCCGTTGTGGCCCTCGGCCCGGAGCGTCGCCAGCACGAGCGCCCAGTCGACGTGCGCCTGGTGCGCGTACGTGACGAGCTCACGCGCGAAGCGGAGCCTGAGCCTGGCGGCCGGCGGAGTCGGGTCGGGAGCGGCCCGGTTCAGCCAGATCGTCGCCGCCCGGTAGTCGTTGACCTCCGGGTCGAGCGCGGGCGCCTTGACGGGATGCGCCTTGGGCGCCTTCCGCTTCGGCTTCGAGCCCGGCTTGGAGCGGACGACTGCGGGGCGCGCGACGTGCGTCTTCGAGATCGCGGTCTTCTTCGTCGCGGACGACGGTGCCGCGGCGGAGAGCGTTGCCGCGTGCGTCGGGCGCGAGCTCAGGACTGCGGTCTTGGCCACGACGCGCGTGGCGGGAGCGACCGGCTTCGCGGGCGCGACCCGCTGTTGCGCCTCGATTCCGCGGGCGGCCGACTGGAAGGCCGTTCGTCCCGCGGCTCCGGTCGGGCCGGTGGGCCCGGTCGTGCCGTCTGCCGAAGCGGGGGCCGACTGGTCGGCCTCCAGCAGCGACTGCACGCCGTTCCCCGCACCCGCGGAGAGCGCGAGCCCGGCGAAGAAGAGCATGCAGAAGGAAACCGTGTGCGCGAGGCGGAGCCGGTAGCCGCGCTGCTGCGCCGGCTGCGACTCGTAGTTCCGCTCGTCCCACTCGTCCCAGGCGCGGCCCCGGCCAAGCACGGTCAGGATCGTCCTCGCGAGCGAGAGGAGGAGAAGGTGGTGAATGAACCGCCTGGTCAGAGACTTCCGTGGTGGCATTGCCTTTTGCTCCCGTTCGTCGGGCGCCGGTGGGCCGCCACCTGGGCGCGGATCTCGATTTGACATCCGCGGGCCGTACGGACTGAAGCCTGTATCGCGCCCCCGCCTACGTCGCCTCTCCCCCGAAATGGGGAACTCGCCCGCATATCCCTAGGTCGAGGGATCAGCCGTTTGCGCTCTCGGAACGATGATCGCGGCATCTGAGCCAAAGGCGGCGCGGCCACGCCGAGACACATTCGGAGGTTCTTCCGGCGTGACCAAGCGCACCGCCAGCTCGATCAATCGGCTCTCTCAGCACCGAGATCCATCGATCCAACCCGTTTTCCTCTCGGGAAATTCGCGCGCGACCGCGTGCGCATCGATCAGCGAAAGGAGGTGACACAGATGCTGAAGTTCTTCACCTTCGTGCAGATCGCCGCCGACTCGCTCCGCAAGCGCGAGGAGGGTCAGACGATGGCGGAGTACGGCGTGGTTCTCGCCGTGATCACGCTCGCCGTGATCGGTGCCATCACGCTCCTCTCGGACAACGTCCGCGCTGCGATCGAGAACGTGGCCGGGATTCTGCCCGGCTAGTAACCACCGCAGTTTCTCCGGTAGGGGGCCCCTTCGACCGAAGGGGCCCACTCCACTTCAACACCCAACGAAAGAAATCCCGTGATGAATGGAATCAGCCGCAAAATCGACATCCGATCTCAGAAGGGTCAGTCGCTGACCGAGTTTGCACTCGCTTTGCCGGTCCTCGCGCTGCTCCTGTTTGCGGTCATCCAGTTCGGGATCGCCTTCAACAACTACGTGACGCTGACTGATGCGACGCGTGCCGGCGCCCGGAAGGCGGCCGTGGGACGACAGCTCTCGAATCCCTCGAGCGCGACCGTCACCGCAGTGCGCGCCTCGGCGCAAGACCTCAAGCAGAGCGACCTCAGCATCACGGTCACCTCGACGTGGCAGCCGGGCGCGGACGTGGCCGTGAAGGCCACCTACCCGTACTCGATCAGCCTGCTCGGCATGGTCGTGAAGAGCGGCCGCCTGTCGAGCACAACCACGGAGCGTGTGGAATGACCCCTCGTAGCGACCGCGGCCAAGCAACCATCCTGACTCTCGTCTTTCTCGTCGTCCTGCTCGGCATGGCGGCGCTGGTGCTCGACCTCGGATCGTGGTACCGCTCCGATCGCGCAACCCAGGCGGCGGCGGACGCTTCGGCGCTCGCCGGCGCGCAGGCCTTGCCCCAGAACCCCGGCGCGGCCAACACCCTGGCCCTCCAGTACGCGAGCAAGAACGGCGGCGGCAACTCGACCGTGACCGTCTCGAGCGGCGTCCTGACGAACGACACGATCAAGGTGCAGCTGACCCGCCCGGCAGAAGGCTTCTTCGCGAAGCTCTTCGGCGTCAACTCCGTGACGGTCGGCTCCAAGGCGACCGCGCGTGCAACCGTGATGTCGGAGGCGAAGTACGTCGCGCCGATCGGCGTCAACCTCGCGCATCCGAAGCTGAAGGGATCCGCCCTGTGCCCGTGCTTCGGCGCGGGGAACACCACGACCCTGCCGCTGGGCAAGACCGGTGTACCGGGCGGATTCGACGTGATCAACATCGACAGCAGCCATGGCGGCACCGGGCCGAGCACGCTCGCAGGCTGGATCCTGAAGGGCCTCGACGCCTACATGCCGCTCGGCGAGTACTACTCGGACGCCGGCGCGAAATGGAACTCCTCCCAGATCGGGAACGCGCTCGACTCGCGCATCGGGACCGACCTGCTCTTCCCGGTCTACGACGTCGTCGTCGGAAACGGTTCAAACGCCCAGTACCACGTCGTCGGCTGGGTCGGCTTCCACTTGACGGGCCACCAGGAGTCGGGCAGCGACGGAACCATCACCGGCTGGTTCACAGAGGTCGTCTGGACCGGGATCCAGGCGACGACTTCGAACGGGCTGCCGAACCTCGGCGCCCGGGCCGTCCAGCTCATCGACTGACCCACAACTCAAGGACAAGGAGCAATGGCATATCGAGCTAGAAACATCCTGATCGCGGTCGCTCTCGCGGCTGTGGCCGCTTTGCTCACGAGCTTTTACGTGACGAGCTACAAG
>DATLPH010000125.1:0-2156 GCA_035535855.1 Gaiellaceae bacterium | reverse complement strand
GTGCGCAAGAACGCCCTCAACCCGGCCGAGAGCGACATCACACGCGGGGAGCGCAACCAGGCGGTGCTGCAGGCGCTGATGAGCAAGCTCGCCGGCTTCGGCACGTTCATGCGCATGCCGTGGATCGGGCACGACCTGATGAAGCCGCTCGCGACCGACCTCTCGGCGAACCAGTTCATCGGCCTCGGCTGGGCCAAGCTCCGCGCCGGCCACACGCTCCACTGCCGGCTCGGCGGCACCTCGACAGGCGGCGACATCACGCCAAGCGAGGACAACGCAAAGGTGATCCTGATGGTGCTCGGCCGCTCGGCTGCGCAGCCGCCGGCGCCCTCGGGCGACACGTATCCACCCGGCTGCCTCGTCGGCAAGGGCTAGGCCTCGGCGGCCTTCTTCTTCTCTTCCTTCGGTGGCTTCGAGTCGCCGTCGCCGGAGGAGCCGTCCTTGGACGAATCCTTCATGCGTGAGCCGCGGCCGTAGTCGGTCGTGTAGAAGCCCGAGCCCTTGAAGTGGACGGCGACGGGGTAGAGCACGCGCTCGACCGGGCCTTCGCCGCACACCTCGCACACCTCGGGCGGCGGATCGCCGATCGGCTGGAGGAGCTCGAACACGTGCGCGTTCGGGCAGCGGTACTCGTAGATCGGCATCGCTCTAAGGATAGTGGGGCCGGTGGCTAGGGCCGCCGCTCGCGCTCCAGCGTCTCCTGGTAGCACGGCGCGTCCTCGAAGGCGGCGAGCCCGGGCGGGGTGGGCCTCGGCCGGGGACGCTTGCGCCGGACCGCGGCCAGGACCGCGGACGCGCCCAGCAGCCCGCCGATCACGAACGATCGCAGCCGCCCCGACTGCGTGTCCCGGTCCATGCCACGATTGTAGGTGCCTTGATCTGCACCTTCGGAGACGTGTTGCTCGACGTGGTCGTCCGCACGGCCGAGCCGTTGGCGCCCGGCGCGGACAGCCCGGTCGAGACCCGGCTCGCGACCGGCGGCCAGGCTGCGAACGTCGCCTCGTGGGTGGCGGAGCTCGGCGGGCAGGCGCGCTGCGTGGCAAAGCAAGCCGACGACGCGGCCGGAAGCCTCGCGAGAACCCTCCTGCAGGCGCGGGGCGTCGAGCTCGCCGGGCCGCTCGTCCCAGGCTCGACCGGGATCGTCGTCGCGCTCGTAGCGCCCGACGGCGAGCGCTCGATGGCCACCGACCGCGGCGTGTCCGTAGAGCTGCGGGAGGACGAGCTCGACCCCAACTGGTTCGAGGGCTGCTCGTGGCTGCAGCTCTCCGGGTACGCGCTGCTGGCCGAGCCGATCGCGGAGGCTGCGCTCGCGGCGGCGCGGCTGGCGCGGGCGCGCGAGGCTCGCATCGGAGTCGACCTCTCGTCCTGGAGCGCGATCCGCGCCTACGGAGCCGAGCGCTTCCGTGCCAACCTCGACGCCGTCGCGCCTGACGTGGTCTTTGCGAACGAGGCCGAGTGGGAGATGGTCGGCGGGGCCTACGCCCTGGCAGAGATCGCGATCGTCAAGCGCGGGTCGCGCGGCGTCGAGGTGCGCACCGCCGACGGCGTCGAGGAGCACCCGCCGCTCGGCGCAGAGGTCGTCGACACCACCGGCGCCGGCGACGCGCTGGCGGCCGGGTACCTGGTCGGCGAAATCGAGCTCGGGCTCGAGGCGGCGGCCCGCTGCGTGGGCCAGCTCGGAGCGGTGCCGGTGTGACCGAACTACTCCGGATTGCGCCGGAAGTGCAACAAGCTCTCCACGACGGCGGCGCAGTCGTCGCGCTCGAGACTACGCTCGTCGCACACGGTTTCCCACCCGGGGTGGGGGTGGAGGTGGGCCAGGCCTCGGAGGCGGCGGTCAGGTCCGAAGGAGCCGTGCCCGCAACGGTCGGCGTGGTCGACGGCGTGGTCGCGGTCGGGCTCGACGCCGACCAGCTCGCGCGCTTCGGCGAGGCGGGTCCCGACGCGCGCAAGGCGGGCCCGCGCGACCTCGCGGCCTGCGTGACGAGCGGCGAGCTCGGCGCGACCACCGTCGGCGGCACGCTCGCGGCCGCGCGGCTCGCCGGAATCCGCTTCATGGGCACAGGCGGCATCGGCGGCGTCCACCGCGGGTTCGCGGAGCACCTGGACGTCTCGGCCGACCTCGCGCAGCTCGCGCGCACCCCCGCGCTCGTCGT
>DATLPH010000124.1:0-4370 GCA_035535855.1 Gaiellaceae bacterium | reverse complement strand
CTCCTGAACTGGGGGCTGAGCTACGCACAGACGTACCTCACGGGCTGGGTCGGCGAGCGGATCCTGGCCGATTTGCGCAACCGGCTCTTCGACCACCTGCAGAAGCTCTCGCTCGGCTTCTTCGAGCGCAACCGCGCGGGCGTGATCATCAGCCGCCTGACGAACGACGTCGAGGCGATCGACCAGCTCGTCACCGACGGGGTGACGAGCCTCGTGCAGAACACGCTCACCCTGATCGGGACGGCGATCCTGCTCTTCATCCTCGACTGGCGCCTCGCTCTCGCCACGCTCGTCGTGATCCCGTTCCTGAGCATCGCCTCCGTCATCTTCCGCACGCGCTCGGCGCGTGCCTACTCGGCGGTCCGCGAGCGTCTCGGCCTCGTCACGGCCACGCTCGCCGAGGACATCGCGGGCATGCGGATCGTCCAGGCGTTCACGCGCGAGGACACGAACATGCGCAACTTCCAAGACGTCACCGAGCGCTACCGCGACTCGAACATGCAGACCGTCGTCCTGAACGGCCTCTACTTCCCGTTCGTCGACCTGCTCTCCTCGATCGCGCTCGCCGTCGTGCTCGGCTACGGCGGCCACCTCTACTTCCAGGGCGACGTGACCCTGGGAACGCTTTTCGCCTTCATGCTCTACGTGCAGAACTTCTTCGACCCGGTGCAGCAGCTCTCGCAGCTCTACGGGACCTTCCTCTCGGCGACGGCCGCGCTCGACAAGATCGTCGACGTCCTCGACGAGGAGCCCGAGGTGGTCGACCGGCCCGGAGCGCAGCCGCTGCCGCCCGTCGAGGGCCACGTCCGCTTCGACGGCGTCCGCTTCGGCTACGGCGACGGGCCGGAGGTGCTGCACGGCCTCGACCTCGAAGTGCCCGCCGGCACGACCGTCGCCCTCGTTGGCCACACCGGCGCGGGCAAGTCCACGATCGCCAAGCTGCTCGCGCGCTTCTACGACCCGCGCGAGGGACGGATCGAGATCGACGGGCACGACCTGCGCGACGTGACGCAAGCCTCATTGCGGCAACAGCTCGGGATCGTCCCCCAGGAGGGATTCCTGTTCGCGGGAACGGTCACCGACAACGTCGCTTTCGGCCGACCGGATGCGCCCGCCGACGACGTGGTCGAGGCCGCGGAGACAATCGGCGCCAACGAGTTCATCGTCCGGCTCGAGAACGGTTACGACACTCAGTTGCAGGAGCGCGGCAGCCGCCTCTCGCTCGGCCAGCGACAGCTCGTCGCCCTCGCGCGCGCACTGCTTGCCGACCCGCGCATCCTGATCCTCGACGAGGCGACCTCGTCCGTCGACATCGGCACCGAGCGCAAGATCGAGCGGGCGCTGCGGCGCCTGCTCGCGGGCCGGACGGCGTTCGTGATCGCGCACCGCCTCTCGACGATCCGCGACGCCGACCTGATCGTCGTGCTCGAGCACGGCCAGGTCGTCGAGCAGGGCTCGCACGACGAGCTCATGCGTAGGCGCGGCCTCTACACGTCGCTGTACGGCGACTGGGCCGCGGACGTCGCCTGACCGCGCGCTCCCGCACGACTTCGTGACTTAAGCGTCGAGTCCCTGAAACGAGGGATCCGAGGGGCTATGGGCAGTCCCGATCGTGAGCGTGGTGACCCGCGCTCGCATCGCCCTGCTCGCGGGGGTTTTGGCCCTCGCCACCACCGCGGTCCTCGCGCCCGCGGCTCTAGCGTGCCCGCGCGGCTACTCGTACGCCGGGCTCTACGGCCCAGCGAAGGCCTCCGGGGTCGCGGCGACGATCAGCATGCTCGACCAGCCGCTCGTCTCGGGACCCTCGAGCCACGTCGCCGGCTGGGTCGGCGTCGGCGGCCCGGGCCTCGGGCCCCACGAAGAGGACGAGTGGCTCCAGGTCGGCCTGGCGACCTTCGGCGACTCGACCGACGGCCGCCTCTACTACGAGCTCGCGCAGCCCGGGCGGCCGCCGGAGTACACCGAGCTCGCGAGCGGGATCAAACCAGGCCGGAAGCTGCGCGTCGCCGTGATGGAGCTGCCCTTCGTCCGGAACCTCTGGATCGTCGTCACGCCGATGGGGATCGCGGGGCCGTTCTACCTCCCGCGCAGCCACCGCGCCTGGGAGCCGGTCGCCACCGCCGAGAGCTACGCCGAGACCAAGCAGTGCAACCGCTACGGCTACCGCTTCGGCCGGCTGCAGCTGGCCCGCCCGGACGGCACCTGGCAGGCGCTCCGGCGCGCCTCGACATTGCAGGATCCGGGCTGGCGCCTGCGCCGCCACGGCTCCTCCGCGTTCAGCGCCACCAGCGCCTGAGCGGGGCTACACTTCGCCCTGCCGCAACGGCACGTTGCGGGGTCGTCTAATGGTAGGACGCTCGGCTCTGGACCGAGTAGTCTAGGTTCGAATCCTAGCCCCGCAGCCTCTCGAACCCGCTGGAAACGGCGGGTTTGCCGTTTCCAGCGGGCCGGCAGGCGCTTACTGCACGAGTTGGCAGATGCCGAAGTTGTTCGCCTCGTCGAGCGTCGCAGCGCCGATGATGATTCCGCCGCGATAGTTGCTCTCGGTGTAGATCATGTTGACGAACGAGAGCACGTAGGCAGTCGACATGTTGAAGTCCGCGCCGGGCCTTCCGATGTCGGTGTTGTTTCCGTTCAAGAGCGCCGCCACCGCAGCACGCATGAAGATCTGGTTCGCACCGAGCATCCCGGGGCCTCCCGGGTACGACAGCGCTTTCAGAAGCGAGTCGTTGGCGAGCGCCGGATAGACGAGCGGGAACGTCGCCCCAAGCGTGCGGGTCGTCGGGTAGTCCGGCGTGAAGTACTGGGTGTGGTTCTTGAAGAAGCCTGGTGTGCACCCGTGCGCCGCCGCAGGCGACGCCGCCACCCCGGCGACCACTACAGCCGTCGCAACGGTCGCGATGAGCACGCCGACCTTCTGCGGTCGGATCTTTCGGAACATTCTCCACCTCGTTTCCACGATTGCTTACGTCTCAGTGTTGTTTGGCTGCATGCGGGACGCCCCCCTCGGGAGTCCAGTTTTCGATTCTTGGACGGCGGACGGCGCTACGATCGAACCCGCTGCAAAACGGCGGGTTCTCTCCTCTTCGCAGCTGCCATCCGCCCGGGCTCGCGAACCTTCCTGGGGCAGTCGCCCGTTGTCCCCCGATGAGTGTCGTCAACGAGCAGCAGCTGAAGCGACCCGTCGAGCACGCGCGGGAGCGCGGCCGTACCGGTGACGGGTGGTACGAGTGGGTCGCGCGCCTCGGCCTCGTCGCCAAGGGTGTCTCGTTCGGGATCGTCGGAGCTCTGGCGGTGAAGCTGGCGGTCGGCGAAGGCGGTGCTGCCACGAGCCGGGAGGGCGCGTTGCATGCGCTCGCCCAGGAGACGTTCGGCAAGGTCGTGCTGGCCCTGCTCGTGCTCGGCTTCGCCGCGTACGCGCTCTGGCGCTTCGTCGAGGCGCTCGCCGCGCGCGGCGACGAGAAGAAGAAGTGGGGCAAGCGTCTCGGATCGGTCGGCCGCGGAGTGATCTACGCCGCCCTCGCCTTCTCGGCGGCGAAAATCCTCTTCGGCTCCGGCGGGCACGAGTCGCAGAACGAGAAGGCGCACCACACGACGGCCGTCGTTCTCTCCTGGCCGGCAGGCACCTGGCTCGTCGGCCTCGCGGGGGCAGTGGTGATCGGCGTCGGCCTCTGGAACGCCTACCGGGGCCTGAAGCGCAAGTTCGAGGACAAGTGGCGCACCGGCGAGATGGGCCACACGGCCCGCGCCTGGGGCGGTCGGGTTGGCGCCGTGGGTCACCTCGCACGCGGGGTCGTCTTCACGCTGATCGGCGTCTTCGTAATCAGGGCCGCGCTCCAGTACGACCCGAAAGAGGCGATCGGCCTCGACGGCGCGCTGCAGAAGCTGGCGCGCGCCGACTACGGCCCGTACCTGCTCGGCCTCACCGCGGTGGGCCTGATCGCGTACGGCGTCTACTGCCTGGTCGACGCGCGCTACCGCGACGTCTCGGCCTGACGGCGGTCGCTACACTACGACCCCGCCGGGCGCATTCGTCTAGTGGCCTAGGACACCGCCCTCTCACGGCGGCGGCACGGGTTCGAATCCCGTATGCGCCTTACTAGGCAGCATGGCTAGGCCGGTTTCGCTTAACCATGCGAGTCAGACGCGGAACATGTGTGCCGGGGAGCACGTGCGGTGCATACCCCGGTGCATACCTCGAGTTTCTGCACGGCGGGAGGCGGCTCAGAGGAGTAGAGTGGCCATCAACTGGCCCTGCGGCCAGAACCCCGGCCGAAAGCCCGAAGGCCGCCAACACGCGTCGACGCGCGAGGCGATGAGCCCAGGCGAACAGGATTCGACTTGCAGGGCCAGCACTTCGTATGCCGAGC
>DATLPH010000123.1:0-3651 GCA_035535855.1 Gaiellaceae bacterium | reverse complement strand
GTCCCGTCCGCCAGCGCCCTCACCGGAGCCTCCAGCGGCCGCCCGAAGGCGTCGTGCACGCGCTCGACCCGCACGACCCGGGTTCCGAGCACCTCGGCAGTGCCCTCGCCGCCGTCGGCCAGCGGCAGCTCGATCGCGTCGGCCCCCGCTCGCCGGAGCCCGCGGGCCAGCGCGGCGGCCGCCTCGCCGGCCGAGAGGACGCCCTTGAGGCTAGCCGGCGACGCGAGTGCGAGCACGGGCCCCGTCGTCCTGGGCGGCCTCCTCTTCCTCTTCCGGCCGCTCCTCCTCCGCGGGCGCCTCGGCTTCCTCGGCGCCTGGCATCCGCCGCAGCATCGCGAACGAGAGGCCCTCGCGCGCGAGGAACATCAGACCGACCCCGACGCCGACCGAGGCCTCGATCGCCTGGAGCCCGAAGCCGTACGCGATCGCCACTCCGGCCGGCACCCCGTAGGACCTGAGCGGGAGCGCGATCGCCGCCTGCAGGAGGCCGATGTTGCCGGGCCAGAGCGGGAACAAGGTCGCCACGTTCATCAGCAGCAGCACGAGCGCGGCGGCCGGCATCGGCGCGTGGATGTCGAACGCGCGCATCGCCGTGTAGACCGCGAGCAGCTGGCACAGCCAGCCGCAGCACTGGAAGAAGGCGGCGAGCGCCGCCGGCCCGGGCGCGTGCAGCACGGCGAGCCCGTGCTGGCCCATCGTCACGAGCCGCCGGATCGGGCCGAGGCCGTCGAGCACCGACTGGTGGTGGTGCCGGGCACTGGCGAAGGCAAATGCGAACAGCCCGAAGCCGACCGCGCTGACCACGAGGAGGCTCGAGATCGCCCAGTGTGGGATCCGCGCGGTCGCAAGCACGTACAGGATCAGCCCGAGCGTCGGCACGAGGTCGAAGAGCCGGTGCGCGAAGACCGTTCCGACGAGCAGCGCCCAGATGCCTTCTTCGCGGCCCTGCAGCCGCAACTTCCGGGTGAGGACGGCAACGCGTGCGAGCTCGCCGATGCGCCCGGGCAGCACTGCGTTGGCGAACAGCCCGACCGAGAAGGCCGAGAAGACGAGTGGGAACCGCGGGGTCGGCGGCGCCATCGCCTGCTTGATCACCGTCTGCCACGCGAGCGCGCGCCAGAACACGGAGGCGAGGTTGAGCGCGACCGCGACCGCGACCCAGTACCAGCGCACCGCGTCGAAGGCGTGCCAGACCACGTGCCAGTCCGGCCCGCGCCACCAGAGCAGGGCGACGACGCCGGCCGCCGCGGCCAGCACCACGAGGACGCGCCAGAGCGGCGTCCCGGGGATGCGCAGGTTCACGTGAGCTCCCCGTAGATCGCCGCGAGCCGTCGCGCGATGTCGTCCCAGGAGTACCGCTCCTGCGCGAGCGCGCGAGCGGACGATCCGAGACGCTCCCGCCTCGGCTCGTCCTCCAGCAACGCTGTGACCGCCTCCGCGAGCGCCTGCGGCTCCCCCGGCGGAACGAGCACGCCCGTCTCGTCGGTCATGACGTCACGGTAGCCGCTTATGTCCGAGGCCACGACGGGCGTGGCGCACGCGAACGCGCGCGTGAGCACCATCCCGAAGCTCTCGCCGCCAAGCGAGGGCGCTACGAGGGCCTTGGCGCTCAGCAGCTCCGCGGTCAGGTCATCCTGGCTGAGGAAGCCGAGCGCGTCGATTCCCCCGTCGCCGCCGCCGGCCCTGGTCACCGCGAGGCGAACCATCAGCGGGTCGGCCCCGACGATGCGTAGCCGCGCGCCCGTGCGCCGGTGGATCTCCGGCCACGCTCGCAGCAGCACGGGCATGCCCTTCCGCGGATCGTGCCGCCCGATGAACACGATCCGGTGCTCGCGTCCGCCCGGCTCGGCGTGCGGCGGGATCAGGACGCCGTTCGGGATCACCTCGAAGTCACCCGGGAACCAGCGGGCCGCCGAGTCGCGCGCCGCCGCGGAGACGGCGATCCGCCAGTCGATGCGATCCATCAGGAAGCCCCACACCGGCCTCCCCGCGCGCAGCCAGCCGAGCCCGCCGGAGGCATGGAAGGTCGCGACCACGGGACAGCGCGCCCACGCCATCACGGCAGTGCAGACGACCGGCGTCATCGGCTCGTGCAGGTGCAGGACGTCGAAGCGCTCGCGCTCGAGGATCCGCTTGATCCGCGGGATCGCGGCCGGGCTGAGGATGATGTTCGGCAGCGCACCGTTCGCCGGCACGATCACCGACCGGCCGACCGGGATCACGTCCTCGGGCGGCCGCCCGTGCCGTCCGTGCCGCGGGTGGAGCACGCGCGTGAAGCTCCCGGGCGGATCGTGCCCCATGATCGTCCGCGTCTCGACGCCGACCCGCTGCAGCGACTCCGCCTGCAACTCGGCGTGCTCGGGCACGGCGCCCCAGTAGGACCATGAGTACGGGACGACGATGCCCAGCTTCATCGCGTCCGATTGTGACTGAGGCTAGGGCGGCACGACGACCGGTCGGCCCAGGGGGCGGCGAGTTAGATCGGGCCGCGGCTCCGAGCGTGAGTCGGCACCCAGCGCTCGGTTCGATGCGGCGAGCAACACGCCGCGGCCCTGGTCACTCCTCGGCAGCGGCGAGCGGCACATGCTGACCCGGGTGAGTCAAATCCGGTGCGATAGCGCCCATCCGCATGCCCATCAGCACGGCCTCGAGGCGCGAGTGCGCGCCGGTCGCGCGCAGCAGGGCGCGGATGTGATTGCGAGCCGTCTCGTCGGCGACCCCGAGCCGTTTCGCGATCTCCTGGGTCTCGAGCCCCTCGGCGAGCAGCCCCAGCACCTCGTGCTGCCGCGGAGTCAAGTCCTCGAAGACGGACCGCCCGGGAACGGATGCCTTGGCGAGCGGAAAGCCGATCCCGAAGATCCCGACCACCTCGCCGTTCCGGCGCAGGGGCGCCGAGCTGATGCGCAGCGTGACCCGGCCGCCGTGCACGTCGATCACGACCAGGTCGAAGATCGTGGTGGTCTTCCCCCCGACCTTGCGCGCGAAATTCGTGCGGGCGATCTGACGGTGCTCGGGCGCGACGTGTTCGATGAACGGCTTCCCTCGGATGTCGCCGATCAGCTCGGCGTAGGCACGGTTCACCCAGGTGAAGCGGCCGTCGCGGTCGATCACGTACGCGGGCGCGGCCAGATCCTCCATCGCCCCGGTCAGGTCGAGGCTCGCGTGGTCGCCGTTGGGGATCATTTGTTGGCCATGAAATTAGGGCCCTACCGGCCGCCCCGCCGCGGGCGGCCGATAGGGAAGGGCCCGGGCGACGCGAGGTTCCTGTAGCCAGCCCAATGGGAGGCGGCCTCAGGGGGGAAGGTATGGGCATACCTTGACCGTCCGGGCTTAAGGTCGAGCTTGTCATCGAAACGCGGTGGGTGTCATGACCCAGGTGGGTCAAAGTCGAGGGCGCGCGACCGCATAGACGGCCACAGTGCCGAAGCGTAAGGTGGGCGTGCCGCCAGTGACCGAGGACCGGGTACACCCGAAGCTCGGCCTCGCCCTGTCAGGGGGCGGGCATCGCGCGGCGTTCTTCCACATCGGCGTCCTCGCCTGCCTCGCGGAACTCGGGCTGCTGCGCCTGGTGCAGGTGATCTCGACCGTCTCGGGCGGCTCGATCGTCGGCGCCCTCTACTACCTGCACGTCAAGAACCTGCTCGAGGCCAA
>DATLPH010000122.1:0-30291 GCA_035535855.1 Gaiellaceae bacterium | reverse complement strand
GGCTGGTCGAGGCCGTCGCTCACCGCTCCTCCGAGTCGAAGCGCAGATCCTGGTGGTGCAGCCGGTGGCCGAGCTTGTCGCGCTTCGCCGCGAGGTAGCGACGGTTCTCGGAGTTGGGCGACGTCTCGATCGGGACCTGCTCGGTCACGGTGAGACCGTACCCCTCCAGGCCGCTGATCTTCTTCGGGTTGTTCGTCAGGATCCGGATCGTCGAGAGGCCGAGGTCGGCCAGGATCTGATTGCCGATTCCCCAATCGCGCGCGTCGGCGGGGAACCCGAGCTCGAGGTTCGCCTCGACGGTGTCGAGCCCCTGCTCCTGCAGCTCGTAGGCGCGAAGCTTGTTCAGCAGGCCGATCCCGCGACCCTCCTGCGCCATGTAGAGCAGCACGCCACGGTCCTCGCGACCGAGTTGGAGCAGCGCCTGGTCGAGCTGCTCGCCGCAGTCGCAGCGCAGCGAGTGGAAGACGTCGCCGGTCAGGCACTCGGAGTGGACGCGGACGAGCACGTCGTGCGCGCCGTCGACCTCGCCCTTCACCAGCGCGAGGTGGTGCCTCCCGGTCAGCGTCTCGCGGAAGGCGACGGCGGTGAACTCGCCGTAGCCGGTCGGTAGCCGCACGGAGGTCGTGCGCTCGACGAGCTTCTCGTGCCGGCGGCGATATTCGATCAGGTCGGCGACGGTGATCAGCTTCAGCCCGTGCTGCTCGCAGTACGGGATCAGGTCGGGCACGCGCGCCATCGTCCCGTCGTCGTTCATCACCTCGCACACCACGCCCGTGGGGTTGAGGCCGGCGAGGCGGGCGAGGTCGACTGCCGCCTCGGTCTGGCCCGCGCGCCTGAGCACTCCGCCGGCACGGGCGCGCAGCGGGAAGACGTGGCCGGGCTGGACCAGATCGCCCGGGCCCTTGCTCGGGTCGATCGCAACCTGGATCGTGCGCGAGCGGTCGGGCGCCGAGATGCCGGTCGAGATCCCCTCGCGCGCCTCGATCGAGATCGTGAACGCAGTGCCGAAGGGCGTCTCGTTGCGGTCGGTCATCGGCTGCAGACGGAGCTCCTCGCAGCGCTCGTCGGTGAGGCAGAGGCAGATCAGGCCGCGGCCGTGCGTGGCCATGAAGTTGATCGCCTCGGGCGTCGCGAACTGGGCCGCGATCGTCAGGTCGCCCTCGTTCTCGCGGTCGGCCGCGTCGACGACGACGACGAACTTGCCCTGCCTGATGTCCTCGATCGCCTCCTCGACGGTGGCGAACGCGGTGGAGCGCTCGGTGGTGTCCATCTCGCCCCGGATCGTATCCCTCAGGACGCGGCGAGCCGCTCGGCGTACTTCGCCAGCAGGTCGACCTCGACGTTGACCTCGTCGCCGGGACGCAGGCTCGAGAGGGTGGTGTGCTCCAGCGTGAAAGGCACGAGCGCGATCTCGAAGCCGTTGCCCTGCAGCGCAGCGATCGTGAGCGAGACCCCGTCGAGAGCCACCGAGCCCTTCTCGACGCAGTAGCGCAGGAGCTTCGGCTCGACTTCGATGCGGAGGCGGGCGCCGTCGCCCTCCCGGTCGAGCGCAGTGACCCGGCCGAGGCCGTCGACGTGGCCCTGGACGAAGTGGCCCCCGAGCGGCTCGCCGGCGCGGAGGGCCGGCTCGAGGTTGACCTCGGCTCCTGCCTCGAGGCGGCCGAGGTTCGTGCGCGCGAGCGTCTCCGGCACGGCGTCGAACTCGAGCGTCCCGTCGTCGACGCCGGTAGCGGTCAGGCAACAGCCGGCGACCGCGATCGAGTCGCCGGGCTGCGAGAAAGCCGCCGTCTGCGCGGCCGCGACGCGGAGACGAAGCGACCCCGCACCGTTGTCGGCCGCGAGGACGCGGCCCAGCTCCCGCACGATCCCGGTGAACATGCCGGAAAGGGTATCCCGGTCGTGGGTGTGGGCCGCCCGTCACGCTTTCGTCACGAAACGTCACAGACACGCGCGGCGCTCCGGGATACGCTCGCCTCGGGGAGGAGGCCGGGCGAACCAAACTACGGGGCAAAAGGATCAACCGTTCAGGGCTCGTGGACGTAGGCCGTCAGCAGCACGTCAGTTCCCACCCGCTCGGACGACAACCGGGTCAGCCGGAGCGGCTCCGGCAGCTCCGCCACCGGGCCCGCCCCTTTCCCTGACAACGTCGGCGCGAGGAAGACGAGCAGCTTGTCCACCAGGCCGGCGTCGAGGAAGGCCGAGGCCAGCGTCGGGCCTCCCTCGAGCAGCAGGCTGCGCACGCCCTCGGCGGCGAGCTCGCGAAGCTCCTCGGCCAGCGGCCCCGAGCGCAGCTCCAGCTCCGAGCCTTCGGGCAAGGGCCCGCGCCCGAACGCGAGCCGACGTGGCTGCGTCTCGACCTCGACCCCCCGCGCAGTCAGCGCCGGGGCGTCGGCGCGCACCGTTCCCATCCCGACAGCGACCGCGTCGGACGCAGCCCGCAGCTCGTGAACGCGCCGCCGGCTCTCCTCACCCGAGACCCAGCGCGAGCCGGGCACTGTCACCCGCCCGTCGAGCGTGATCGCGACCTTGTAGGTGACCAGCGGGCGCCCCCGCGCGATCCAGACTCGCCATGCCTCGTTTTGCTGCCGCGCCTCCCAGAGATCGGCGACCTCCACCTCGACCCCGCCGTGCCGCAGCCGCTCGAACCCCTGGCCGTCAACCTTTGGATTCGGATCGCCCACGGCAGCGACCACCCTCACCACCCCGGCCGCCACGACCTCGTCGGCGCACGGAGGCGTGCTCCCGTGGTGCGAGCACGGCTCGAGCGACACGTACAACGTGGCGCCGTGTGCCCGCTCGCCCGCGGCTGTGAGCGCGGCCACCTCCGCGTGCGGCGCGCCGCGGCCCGCGTACCAGCCCTCGCCCACGACCTCGCCGTCGCGCACGAGCACCGCGCCGACGAGCGGGTGCGTCCCCTCGACCCGCCCGCGCCCGCGCTCCGCGAGCTCGAGCGCCCGCTCCAGGCTCACGCGAGAGCCTGAATCAGCCGCCGGTAGGCGCGTGGGAGATCCTCACGCGCGAAGATGGCGGTGCCGGCCACGAACAGGCTCGCACCCGCCTCTCGCAGCTCCACAATGTTGTCCGGGCCCACGCCGCCGTCGACCTGTAGCTCCATCGACTCCGGCAGGAGCTCCCGCAACAAGCGCACCCGCTCGAGCGACTCGGGGATGAACGCCTCGCCCGAGTAGCCCGGATGGACGCTCATGCAGAGAACGAGGTCGACGTTGGCCTCGAGGGCGGCTGCGGCAGCCTCCTCGACGCCAGTCTCCGGGTTCAGCGCCATGCCCATCTGGAGCCCGTGCTCCCGCCCGAGCGCGACCACCCCGGGCAGGTTCGGGCACGTCTCGAAATGCACGGTGACGCTGTCGGCGCCTGCTTCTGCGAACTGGTCGATGTGGCGCTCGGGCCCCTCGACCATCAGATGACAGTCGAGTACGCCGCCGACCCGGTGCACGATCGGCGCGATCCACTTGAGCACGATCGGCCCCATCGTGATCGGCGGGACGAAGTGACCGTCACCGACGTCCCAGTGGAAGACGCGGCACTCGGCGCGGAGCAGCACCTCGACCTGCTCACCCAGGCGCGAGAAGTCGGCCGCGTACAGCGACGGCTCGACCTCGACGGTCCGGATCCATTCCTTCCAGCTCACGCGGGTGATCTTAGGCTGCTGATGAAGAAGCCCGAGGTGCGGTCGCGGTGGGGCAGCGTGAGCAGGAACTCGGGCCGGCGCGGGTGGGCGAACTGCGGCCATTCCTCGCCGAGCGGCTCGGCCACGAGGCCGCTCGCGTCGACGATCGCCTCGTTCTCGGCTTCGCTGATCGTGCACACCGAGTAGACGATCGTGCCCCCCGGCCTGACCCGCTCGGAGGCGACTCGCAGCAGGTCGCCCTGCAGCTCGGGCAGCGGTCGGCCCCGCCAGCGCAGGTCGGGCCGCGCGGCGAGCACGCCGAGCCCGGAGCAGGGCGCGTCGACGAGCACCCGGTCGAAGCCCGCGAGCTCGCCGGGAAGCTCGAGCGCGTCGGCCTGGACGACCCGCACGTTCGTCGCGCCGAGCCTGCGACAGTTCTCCTCGAGCTCTCGTGCGCGGCCAGGGTGCTTCTCGACCGCCACCACCTCGGCGGCGGCCTCCGCCAGCTGCGTCGCCTTTCCCCCCGGAGCGGCGCAGAGATCGAGGACGCGCTCGCCGGGTCGGGCGCCGACGACCAGGCCCGCCAGCTGCGAGCCACGGCTCTGCGGCCAGACGAGCCCGTCCGCCAGCGCCCGCTCGTCCACCCGCTCGACGCGCAGCGCGCCGGGGAGCTCCGGATCCGGCTCACCCGCGACCTCGCCCTTCCTCAAGCCGTTCCGGCGAACGACCGTCTCGGGCGGCTCGTTCTGCGCGCGCATCAGGGCGAGCGCCTCGTCGGCGCCGAGCTCACGCCACCAGATCTCGGCGATCCAGTTCGGGTACGAGTGCCTGAGCGCCGCTTCGGCGGCGGAGCCCTCGGGCAGCGCGTCGACGAGCTCGCGCAGTCCGAGCGCCAGGCGCCGCATGACCGCATTCGCGAACTTGACCGCCCGCTCGAGCCCCGCGCCGCGGACGAGTTCGACCGACTCGTTCACGGCCGCGTGCGCCGCGACTTCGGAAAACGCGAGCTGGTACGCGCCGAGGCGCAGCGCCGCCCGCACCGGCGGGTCGAGCTTGGCGACGGGACGCTTGCCGAGCTGCCCGATTCCGTGGTCGAGCGTGCGGCGGAGCTGGATCGTGCCGTAGGCGAGCCGCTGCGCCAGGGCGCGCTCGCGGGAGTCGAGCGGCGCGGCCGCCGTCCGGAAGGCTCGATCCGCGTAGGCATCGTCCTCGAAGACCCGTAGCACCGTCTCGTACGCGGCGCGCCGGGCCGGCGAGACTGTCACCGCAGGCCGCGCAGAAACTCGTCGTAGCTCATGCGGCGGCGGCCCTCCGGCTGCACCTCGACCGGGACGAGCTCGCCGCCCTCGACACGCGCGCGCCAGATCGTGAGCGGCCGCCCGCGCAGCTCCCCGCGCGCGCCGATGTGTGGCGACAAGGCGCGGATCCGGTTCAGCAGCTCCTGCGGCGGCCGGCTCCAGTCGAGCTCGCGGTCCTCGGGGCGGATCTTTTCCGCGTAGGTGACCCCCTCGACCGGCTGAGGGCGAAGCTCGGGCTTTGGCAGCGCCTCTGCGAGGAGCTCGGCAGCAGCCTCGCCCGCGCGCGCCGAAACCGTGCCGAAGTCGTCCTCCTCGCTCAGCGCGAGCGCCCGTTGCGCCGCGATCGGCCCCGCGTCGAGCTCCGGCACGAGCTTGATGATCGTGACGCCCGTCTCCTCGTCGCCGGCCATCAGCGCCCGCTCGATCGGCGCGGCACCTCGCCAGCGCGGGAGCAGCGACGGGTGGACGTTGAGCCAGAGCGCGCGGTCGAGCACCGGCGTCGGGATCAGCAGCCCGTAGGCCGCGACGACGACCGTGTCCAGCTCGGGCTCGAAGTCGTCCTCGAGGCGCTCAGGCTGGCGCACCTCGATCCCCAGCCGCTCGGCAGCCTCCTTTGCCGGCGGCGGCGCGACTCGCTGCCCCCGCCCCCGCGGCCGGTCAGGCCGCGTGAGCAGGTAGGCGACGTCGTGCTCGGCCGCCAGCCGCTCGAGGACGTCCGCGCCGAGCGGAGCGGTCGCGGCGACCGCGAGGCGCATCAGTGCCTCTGCCGGTGATCGTGCCCCGGCTCTCGTTCGCTAGCACCAAGCCAGAGGCCGGACTCGACCGCAGGCCAGGTTGGTTGCCTGGGCAAGGGCGAGGGTGGGCTCTGGCGCAGCGTGATAGCGGGCGAGAGGCAGGCGGCTATCGCCGGGAGAGGCACTTGTTAACGGACGAGGACCGGCTGCGAGCGTAGGAGCGCGAGCGCCTCCCGGCGCGCCTCCGGCGTCGTCCGGTCGAGGATCAGCACGCCGTCGAGGTGGTCCAGTTCGTGCTGCGCGATCCGCGCGGGCAGGCCCTCGAGCTCGAGCCGCACGTCGTTCCCCTGCGCGTCCTTGCCCTCGAGCGTCAGCGTTGCATGCCGCTCGACGGGAATGACCACGCCCTGGAGCGAAAGGCAGCCTTCGGTGTCGCTCTCCCGCTCGTCCGATGTCTCGGCGAAGCTCGGATTCACGAGCACGACGGGCTCCTCCTCCGGGTCGGGCAGGAAGACGAACACTCGGCGCAGGACGCCGATCTGGGTTGCCGCGAGGCCGAGCCCGTTCGCGTCCCCGAGCAGGTGCGAGAGGCGCTCGACGAGCTTCCCGAGGTCGCCATCGAACTGCTCGACCTCCCGTGCTTTCATGCGCAGCACCGGGTCCGGGTACTGGCGGATCTGCGCAAGGGCGAGCCGCCGACGCGCCTCCGCTTCGGGGTCGAGCTTCTGGTTCCGGACCTCGCCGCTTTCCTCCGCCACGTCGCGCATCTTAGGTCAGAGGCTCTGGGGGTCCACGTCCACCACCGCGGTCACGCCGGCGCGGCGCATCGCCGGAGCCGCGGCGGCGAGCAGCTGCGCCGCGCCGGCCGCGACGCGCCTCGGCTCGTCCGTTTTCGCAACGAGCTGCGCGCGGTGCCGGCCGCGCAGTCGAAGCAGCGGAGCCGGGCCCAGCAGCTCCGCGCCGAGCCCGGCCTTCAGCTCCTCGAGCAGCGCTGCCGGACCGCGCTCGTCGGGCCCGGAGGCGACGATGCGGACGAGGTGCCGGTACGGCGGGTAGCCGAGCTCCTTGCGCCGCTCGAGCTCGTCGGTGAGGAACCGGGGCACGTCGTGGTTCGCCGCAAGCGCGAGCGGCCGCGCGTCGGGCTGGAAGCTCTGCACGAGCACACGGCCCGGCGCGTCTCGGCCACTGCGGCCGGCGAGCTGTGTCACGAGCTGGAAAGTGCGTTCCTCGGCCCGGAAGTCGGGCAGCCCGAGCCCTGTGTCGGCGTCGACGACCGCGGCGAGGGCGACCCCGGCGAAGTGGTGGCCCTTGGCCACCATCTGCGTGCCGAGGAGCACGGCGCGGTCGGTCTCGCGGAAGCGGCGCAGCGCGGCGGCGAGCTCGTCGGGGTCCGAGGCCGTATCGGCGTCGAGCCGGATCAGCTCGAGTTCCGGAACCTTGGCGGCCAGCTCGCGCTCGAGCCGTTGCGTGCCCGCGCCGATCCGCGCGAGCTCGGTCGAGCGGCACACAGGGCACTCCTCCGGCGCGGGCTGCATGTGCCCGCAGTGATGGCAGTGGAGGCGCTCGTCGCGGTGCAGCACGAGCGCCACGTCGCACTGCGGACAGCGGAAGGTCGTGCCGCAGGCGCGGCAGTGCAGCGCGGGCGCGATCCCGCGGCGATTGAGCAACAGGATCGCCTTGCTGCCTTCCTCGGCGACCTTGCCGAGCTCCCGGAGCAGCGGCCCCGAGAGCGGGTACCCCGCCTCGCGTCGCAGGTCGACCACACGCACCGGCGGCAGCCGCGCGCCAAGCCGCCCCCCGAGCTCCAGCCGCTCGAGCCGCTCCCAGCTCTCGGGCCGCGGCGTGGCGCTGCCGTACAGGGCGACCGCGCCCTCGAGCGCGGCCCGCTTGGCCGCGACGGTGCGCGCGTCGTAGCGCGGATCCGACTCCTGCTTGTAGGAGGGGTCGTGCTCCTCGTCGATGCAGATCAACCCGACGCCGTGCATCGGCGCGAAGATCGCGGAACGCGCGCCGACGACCACGCGCGCGGCGCCGCTCGCGATCCGCTCCCGCTCGTCGCGCCGCTCGGCGTCGGTGAGGCCTGAATGGAGGATCGCGACCGAATCGCCGAAGCGCGCGCGGAAGCGGCCGACGGTCTGCGGCGCCAGCGCGATCTCCGGGACGAGCACGATCGTCCCGAGACCCCGCTCGAGCGCGGCCGCGGCTGCGCGGAGGTAGACCTCGGTCTTGCCGCTCCCCGTGGCGCCGTAGAGCAGGAAGTGGCCGCCGGCGTCAGCGAGCGCCCCGGTCACGCGCGCAAGAGCCTCCTCCTGTTCGTCGCTCAGCCGCTCGGGCGGCGCCTCGCCCTCGAGCGACTGCCGCTCGGCCGGTGGCGCCTGCTCCTTGCGCCGCGCCCGCCTGACCGGCGCGACGAGCTCGAGCGCCCGCGCCGGGGTGGAGCCGTAGTACTCCGCGAGCCAGAGCGCGAGATCCACGAGCGCCGGCGGCAGCTCGTGCACGACCTTCTCGACGGGCAGCGCCTTCACCCCGGGCGGCGGCGCGTCGACCACGTCCACGACGACACCGCGCGTCCGCCCCCGGCCGAACGGCACGGAGACGACCGCGCCCTTGCCCGCCCCGTCGGGGAGCGCGTAGGTGAACTCGCGCCCACCGAGCGCGCGCGTGGTGACGAGCGGGACTACCGTGCCGAAACGCACATCGCCGACGTTAGACGCCGGCGGCGACGAGCACGAAGTCGGTGGCGAAGCCGAGGGTCAGCCCGAGCAGCAAGCCCCAGGCCGTGACGGTCTTGCTCGAGAAGAGACGGCAGACGTTGAGCAGCTCCATCACGACGTAAAGGATCGACCCGGCTGCGAGCGCGAGGAAGAGGATCGAGACGCCCGTCGAAGTCCAGGCCTGGCCGACCACGGTCCCGAAGAAGGTCGGGAAGCCGCCGATCACGCCCAGCAGGGCGAGGAAGCGCCAGCTCGGCTTCTCAGCATCCCCGGAGAGCGGAGCGACGATGCCGAAGCCCTCGGTCGCGTTGTGCAGGCCGAAGCCGATCACGAGCACGTAGGCGAGGCTGAGCTTGTCGAGCGCCGCCGCCTGCCCGATCGCGAGGCCCTCGGAGAAGTTGTGCAGGCCGATCCCGGTCGCGATGAAGAGGGCGAGCCAGCGGGCGGGGGTGAGCCCGACGAAGTGAGAGCGCTCGAGCTCCGTCGCCGAGGCTGCGCCCGGGCCGAGGAAGCTCTTGCGCCGCCGAGCCTTCATCCACGAATCGTAGTAGACGAGGCTGAGCAAGCCGACGGCGAAGCCACCGAACGCGAGTGCGGAGTAGCCGGTGAACTGGCCCCAGTCGCGGCCGTTCAGCGCCTCCTCGACCGGCTCGATCGCCTCGACGAGCACGTCCCAGAAGAGGAACAGCAGGATCCCGGTCGCCGTCGCGCTGAGGAACGATTTGAACGTCTGCCCAACGTCGTGCAGCCGGCCCATCGGCAGCCCGATGAAGATCGTCAGGCCGGCGAGCGCGCCGAGCAGCAGGATGTGTCCGGTGGACATCTACTTGGACCGTAGCAGCTTTGTAAGGGTGCCCTTACAAGAGGCGGCAAGTAGAGTTTCGGCCGTGGCGCAAGGTCATTCGGTCGACGAGTACCTCGAGACGATCTACTTCCTCGCCTTCCCGATCGGGGAATACCGGCCACAGACCCAGGGCTCCCCCACGCTGGCCTCACGGGTCGCCGAGATGCTCGGCGTCTCGCGCGCCTCGGCCGGGGAGATGCTGAAGCGGCTCGAGGCCGACGGCCTCGTCGAGCGCGGCGAGCACAAGGAGGCGATCCTCACCGCGGCGGGGCGCGAGCGCGCGGAGCAGGTCGTGCGCAAGCACCGGATCGTCGAACGGCTCTTGACCGACTTCATGGGCTACACACCCGCTGAGGCGCACGTTCACGCCGACGAGATCGGCGAGAGCTTCAGCGACGACATGATCGAGCGTGTGAGCGAGAAGCTCGGCCACCCCGACCGCTGCCCGCACGGCTGGCCCGTCGACACCGACTTCGAGCAGGCCGAGAACCGGGAGCTCGCTCCTCTCGCCGACCTCGCGCCGGGGACGAGCGCCGAGATCGTGCGGCTAGCCGAGCACGACGGCGACCTGCTGCACTGGTTCTACGACCAAGGCTTCGTGCCGGGCACGAGGGTGGAGATGCGAGAGGCCCAGCCCGCGGCCGAGCAGCTCACCGTCCGCCTGAACGGCCACGAGCAGACGATCGCCGAGAAGGCCGCTGCGGGCCTGTTCGTTCGCCCCGCGAGCTAGGCGCCGCCGTCGGCGAGCGCGATTGTGCAGCCCTTCCCGGGGCTGAGCCGCACCGTCGTCGTGACGACCTGGTTTGCCGCGACCTCCACGGGGAGGTCGCACAGGTCCATCGGCGGATCGAGATACCCGCAGTTCCCGTCGCAGGGGCGCTGGAAGCTGATGAGCCGGTACGAGCCCGCGTCGAGACGGAGCTCGCCGCGAGAGTCCTCGAGCTTGACCTTCGCGATCTCGTGGCCGTCGCGTTCCACCCGCACGTACGAATACGAGCCCTCGAAGTAGAGACTGCCGGGAACGAGCTTCTGGGCTACCCGCAAGGTGGCGGGCGCCGCGCTCCGCGGGCGCTCGGAGGCGCTTCCGCACGACGCCGCCACCATGGCGACTGCGAGCAGAGCGGCGACGCAGGCGAGCCTCACGACGTGAATACGGCGCAGCCCCGCCGCGGCGTCACACCCCGTGGGTCAGGCGGACGCGCTCGCGGTGACGCCGGCGGCGTCTCGTAGGGCTGCGGCCTTGTCGGTCCGCTCCCAGGTGAAGTCGTGGTCGTCGCGGCCGAAGTGGCCGTATGCAGCCGTCTTCACGTAGATCGGCCGCCGCAGGTCGAGGTCGCGCAGGATCGCGCCCGGGCGGAGGTCGAAGAGCTTGCGGTCGCCGATCAGCTCCTCGATCCGAGCCACCGGCACGCGCTCGGTGCCGAACGTGCGGACGGCGACCGAAACCGGGTGCGCGACGCCGATCGCGTAGGCGACGTTCACCTCGCAGCGGTCGGCGAGCTCGGCGGCGACGATGTTCTTCGCCACGTACCGCGCTGCATAGGCCGCCGAGCGGTCGACCTTCGTCGGATCCTTCCCGGAGAACGCGCCGCCACCGTGGCGGGCCGCGCCGCCGTAGGTGTCGACGATGATCTTGCGACCGGTGAGGCCGGTGTCGCCCATCGGGCCGCCGATCACGAACTTGCCGGTCGGGTTGACGTACACGAAGTCGCGGTCCTGCAGGCGCTTCTCGTCGTAGAGGTCGGGCGGCAGGATCGGCCGCAGAACACGCTCGACGAGGTCTGGTTTGATCAGCGACTCCGCGTCGCAGCCTTCCGCGTGCTGGGTCGAGACGAGGATCCGCTCGAGCTCGACGGGCGTCTGGCGACCTTCCTCGTCGACCTCGTAGCGCACGGTCACCTGAGCCTTGCCGTCGGGCCGCAAGTACGGCAGGTCTCCTGCCTTGCGCACCTCGGCCAGGCGTTTGCAGATCTTGTGCGCGAGCATGATCGGCAGCGGCATCAGCTCAGGCGTCTCGTTGGAGGCGTACCCGAACATCATTCCCTGGTCGCCCGCGCCGACCCGATCGATCGGGTCATCTTCGGCCGGGTCGTGCTGGGTCTCGTACGACGCGTCGACACCCTGCGCGATGTCGGGCGACTGCTCGTCGAGCGCGACCACGACGCCGCAGGTGTGCGCGTCGAAGCCCCACTCCGAGTGTGTGTAGCCGATCTCGGCGATCTTCCTGCGGACGAGCGCCGGGATGTCCACGTAGGTCTCGGTCGTGATCTCGCCCGCCACTACAACGAGGCCGGTCGTGATCAGCGTCTCGCAAGCAACGCGCCCGCTCGGGTCGTCCGCGAGGACGGCGTCGAGCACCGCGTCGGAGATCTGGTCCGCGACCTTGTCCGGATGGCCCTCGGTCACGGACTCCGAGGTGAAGAGGAACTCACGAGCCGCCATATCGGCCGGCAACGCTACTTGATCTCGAGAAACGCGTCGAAGGTTCGCGAGTCGCCGGAGCCGGACGACCAGGCGACGAACGAGCGCAGCGGCCGCAGGTTCTCCGTCACATCGGACGGAAGTCCCTGGCCCGCCAGGCCCGCGAACGTCTCCAGCAGCGGCAGCGCGTTCTTCAGGTCGATGTAGACCATGCCGCTGTTCTCATCGGGGAGCCCGGAGGCGTCCTTGGCCTCCTTGAAGTCCGCGCTGTCGGCGAGCTGCTCTCCGGAGCCGTAGTCGGCGATCCCGTTGAGCCCGCTTGTGATCAGGATCTTTCCGTCGACGCTCCCGTAGTGGATCTCGAACCGGCCGAGGTTGACCGTCTTCACCTCGTGGCCGCCCTGCTGGCCCGACACGACCCGGCCACCCGTGGCCGCGGCGAGGCGTGCCGCGAGCTTGTCGAGCGTCGCGAGGGCTGCGCTCTCGTCATCCGGGTCGAGGGCGAGAGTGAACTCCGGGATCCCGATGCTGGGCCGCACCCAGAACGCGACCTCGTTGCCGAGCAGCGCGAGGACCTGGCGGAAGGGAACCCCCAGCTGGCTCTGGATCTGCGTGAGCGCGGGCCCGAACTGCGGGTTCGACTGCAGCTTGTCGAGCTGGTCGGTCGTGCCCTTGCCCTGGAAGGCGAGAAACGCGAACGCGTCGCCGGGCACTCCTTCGACCAGCTTCGAGGCGAAGTCGCCTCCGCCGAGGGTGTCGCCGCTCGACGCGCCGCGGACGCGCAGCCCGTCGGCCTCCGCGGCAGCCGCGGCCGAGACGTACTTCAGCTTGTCGAGCCCGAGCGACGTCGTGTCGAAGCTCGAGCCGCTCTGCGCAGCGGACTTGCGGATGAACGCGCCCAGCTGCGGGCCGTCGACGTACGCCTTCACGAGCGCGTCGGCCGGCAGCTGCTTCATCGCCGCCGAAAACGTCGCGTTGTCCGCGAGCGCGGATCCCGAGCCCTTGAGCACAGCGTCGAAGGCCTGTGCCTTGCCGGCGATGCCCCACCAGCCGTCGCCCAGGTCGCGCGTCACGGCGGTGCTCGAGGTCGAACCGGTCGAGTTCATCTTCTTGACGAGCGTCTGGAACTTGGACGGGTCGGCCGGCTTCGTCAGGCCGACCACGTTGGCCGACCCCGCGCCGGTGCTCGCGTCGACGGCGACGTCGAACTCCGGCCCCAGGGCCGGCTTGAGATCGGCGTTGTAGTCGAGGCCTTGACCGGCAAGCGCCTGCTTGAGCTGGGTGATCGCATGGTCGCGCCCCGGGAACTTCTGCGACAGGGTGTCCAGCTGCTGCCACTGATCCGAGCTCAGGTCGCTGTCGATCGAGACGAAGGCGAGCGTGCTCGCGCCGACCAGGCCGGCCCCCGCGGGCGTCGTGCCGCCGCCCGTTTCCGGGCTCTTGGTGCTGCTCCCGCACCCTGCGGCCAGGAAGGCGAGGATGGCGAGGAGAAGGACTGGCACGGAACGAGGCGCGCGCATGGTTACTCCCGGGTTGGCTGGCGGCCCATCAATCTTGCAGCTAAGTCGTTCAAATCCTCCCCGTCAAGGACGTGGCAGACCCCCTCGGTGATCGGCAGCTCGATGCCCACTCGCCGCGAGAGATCACGCAGGACCGGCGCCGTCGTGAGGCCCTCGACGGTGCCGATCTGGGCCGCCGCCTCCTCGGGCTCCGCGCCCTGGGCGATCAGCTCGCCGGCCTTGCGGTTGCGGCCGTGCCGGCTCCAGCAGGTGACCATCAGGTCGCCCATCCCGGCAAGGCCGAAGAAGGTCTCGGTGCGCGCACCGCAGGCCTCCCCGAGACGGGCCATCTCGGCCAGGCCGCGTGCGATCAGGGCCGCCTTCGCGTTGTCGCCGAGGCCGAGCCCGTCGACGCCCCCGGCCGCGAGCGCGATCACGTTCTTCGCTGCCGCGCAGAGCTCGACGCCCACGAGATCCTCGTTCACGTAGACGCGGAAGGTGGCGGAGTTGACGGCCTGCTGCAACTCCTCCGCGAGGCGCGAGTCGGCGCTCGCGATCACCGACGCCGCAGGCAGCCCCTGCGCGATCTCCTCGGCGAAGTTCGGGCCCGAGAGCACCGCCACCGCCCGCCGCTCGACGAGCTGCGAGAGCCGCCCGCCGCTCTCGGGGTCGAGGCCCTTGGTCAGGCTCAGCACCGGTGCTGCCCCAGGGAGTCCGCGAACGACCTCGGCGAAGGAGCGGCTCGGAACCGCGACTACGTGCAGGTCGGCGCCCGCGAGCGCCGGATCGTCGACCGTGGTCGCCGAGACGCCCTCGAGGTCGACCTCCGGGAGATAGCGCGGGTTGTGCCCGGTCTCCTCGATCGCGCGCGCCTGCTCCGCGTCGCGACACGCGAGCGTCACGTCGTGGCCACGCGCCGAGAGCACGCAGGCAAAGGCGGTTCCCCACGTGCCTGCTCCGACCACTGCCGCCCTCATGACTTCCTCACGAAGTCGATCGAGACCGGCACGCCCTCGAGCTGGAATCGCCCGCGGAGCTGGTTCTCGACCCAGTAGCCGTAGTCGCGGGTGATCAGGCCAGGATCGTTGACGAAGAAGCGGAAGCGCGGCGGCCGCGCCTGCACCTGCGTGCCATAGAGGAGGTTGAGGCGACGGCCGTTGCGCGAGGGGGGCTCGCGCGCTTCACGCAGCTCGCCGAGGAAGCGGTTCAGCTCGCCGGTGCCGATTCGGCTCGTGTGCTTCTCGTAGAGCTCCTCGATCCGGTCGAGGAGGCGCGAGATCCCGCGGCCGGTCTTCGCCGAGAGCGTCACGACTGGCGGCCGCTGGCGCAGGCGCGACTCGAGGCGCGGCTTCACGTCCTCGAGCTTCGTCTCGCCGATGTCCCACTTCGAGAGGACGACGATCGTCGAGGACTGGGTCTTGCGCGCGATGTCGGCCACGGTCAGGTCCTGGTCGACGAGGCCCTCGCTCGCGTCGACGAGGACGAGTGCGACGTCGGCCCGGTCGGCGGCGGCGAGGGCGCGCAGCTCCGAGTAGTACTCGATCCCCTGGCGCTGCTTGCGCTTGCGGCGGATTCCCGCGGTGTCGACGAGCACGAACGTGCGCTCGCCGCGCTGGAGCACCGTGTCGATCGCGTCGCGGGTCGTGCCCGGCACCTCCGAGACGATCACCCGCTCTTCGCCGAGCAGGGCGTTCAGGAGACTCGACTTGCCCACGTTCGGGCGGCCGAGGATCGCCACGCGGATCGCGTCCTCGCCGACCTCCTGCGGCCCCGCTCCCGGGAGCATTGTCACGACCGCGTCGAGGAGATCGCCGGTGCCATGGCCGTGCTGTGCGGAGAGGGGCACCGGGTCACCGAGCCCGAGCCGGTGGAACTCGAGCGCGAACGCGTCCTGCTCCGGGTCGTCGATCTTGTTTGCGAGCAGCAGCACGGGCTTGCGCGCACGGCGCAGGATCGCCGCGAGCTCCTCATCACCCGGGGTGATCCCGGCCCGCGCGTCGACGACGAAGAGGATCAGGTCGGCCTCGGCGATCGCGGCCCGCGCCTGGTCGGCGATCGAGCGCGTGATCGGCGAGGGGTCGACGATGTCGACGCCGCCGGTGTCGATCAGGCGAAAGCGGTGGCCGTTCCAGTCGGCGACGATCTCCTTGCGGTCGCGCGTCACGCCGGGGGTCTCGTGCACCACGGCGGCCCGCGTCTCGGTCAGCCGGTTGACGAGGGTCGACTTGCCGACGTTCGGAAAGCCGACGATCGCAACGGTGCCGAGCAGAGGGGCGGCGGCCTCCTCGACGGCCTCGCCGGCCTCGGGATCTCGCCGCGAGCGCCCCGCAGCCCGGCTATTCGGCGAACGGTAGTTGGGTGGCACCGGTCGCCACCTCCCAGAGGTACCCCTGGGGAGCGGCGAAGTCCCGTACGCCGAGAGTGATGAGGCTCACCTGCGCGTTCGTCGCAGCCTCATTACGCGGGCTGGCGTGCTCGGACCAGCTCTTCGATCTGGGCGACCACGTCTTCGACGTCGAGGTCGGTGGTGTCGATCTGCATCGCGTCCTCTGCGGGCCGCATGCGGGCGGCGTCGCTCTCGTCGCGCAGGCGCAGGTCGGTGGCGAGCGCGTCGGCTCCGATCTCGGGCCGCTCGGCCAGGCGGCGGTTCGCGCGGATCGCGCGGTCGGCGTTGAGGTAGATCTTCACCTCGGCCTGCGGCGCGACCACGGTGCCGATGTCGCGGCCCTCGATCACGACGCTCCCGTCGTCGGCGAGCTCCTGCTGCCGCTCGCGCATCACGCGCCGCACCGCCTGATGGCGCGCGACGACAGGGACGAGGCTGTCGATGTCCGCCTTGCGGATCGAGGAGGTGACGTCGGTGTCGGCGATCCAGACGCGGCCGTGCTCGTCGAAGCCGACGGGGTGCTCGGCGGCGAGCTCACCCAGTTGCTCGCCGTTGCCGAGCGAGATGCCGCGCTGGCGCGCGAGCCACGTGAGCGCGCGGTACATCGCACCGGTGTCGAGGTAGCGGAAACCGAGCCGCTCGGCGAGGCGCCGCGCGACCGTGCTTTTGCCGGCGCCAGCCGGCCCGTCGATGGCGACGATCATCGTTGAGTTACCGAGTCGAGCAGCTCGAAGAACCCGGGGAAGCTTACAGCGACCGCCTCCGCGCCCCCGACGTCCGCGCCGTCACGCGAGACGAGGCCCGCGACTGCACCGAGCATCGCGATCCGGTGGTCGTCCTGAGAATCCATCGCTCCACCCCTGGGGCGGGAAGGAACCCCTCGCACGACGAAGCCGTCGTCGGCCGGCGTGATCCGGATGCCGAGCGCCCGGAGCGCAGCCGTCACGGTCTCGATGCGGTCCGTTTCCTTCACGCGCAGCTCTCGTGCGCCTTCGACGCGACTCTCCCCGCGCGCGCACGCGGCGGCGAGTGCGAACAGCGGCAGCTCGTCCACGAGCAGCGGCACCTCTTCCGCGCGGACGGTCGTCGCGGTCAGCTCCGCGGAGAGGATCTCGAGATCGCCGACCGGCTCCCCTCCGCTGCGGTGCCGGTGGAAGATCGTGATGCGCGCGCCCATGCGCGCGAGCACGTCGAGGAGGCCGATGCGGCGCGGGTTGAGCCCGACGTCGTGAATCGTCAGCTCCGACCCGGGCAGGAGCGTGGCGGCGACGACGAACGGCGCCGCCGTCGAGAAGTCGCCTGGGACGACCACCTCGCCGAGCCCGAGGCTCTCGACCGGGCCCACCGAGACACGCCGTTGCTGGCGGGTGACGCGAACGCCGGCCGCCGCGAGCATCAGCTCGGTGTGGTCGCGGGTGGGCAGCGGCTCGACGACGGTCGTTCGACCCTGTGCGTACAGGCCCGCGAGGAGGACGCACGACTTCACCTGCGCGCTCGCAACGGGTAGCTCGTAGCGGATCCCGCGCAGCTCTCCGCCCTCGATCGTGAGCGGCGGCGTCCCGTCGGTGGTCTCGACGGTCGCGCCCATCTGGGCGAGCGGCTCGGCGATCCGGTCGACTGGGCGGCGGCGCAGCGACTCGTCGCCCGTCAGCTCGAAGCGGCCCGGCTGTCCGGCCAGGATTCCGGCGAGCAGGCGCAGCGTGGTTCCCGAGTTGCCGCAGTCGATCGGGACGTCCGGAGCCCTGAGACCACGCAGCCCCGCGCCTTCGACCCGGAGCGTGTCCACGTCCTCCTCGTGCACCGTCGCGCCGAGAGCGCGCACCGCAGCGATCGTCGCCTCGGTGTCGCCGGAGCGTCCGAACCCGCTCACGATGGTCTCGCCGTCGCCGATCGCTCCGAGCAGCACGGCCCGGTGCGAGATGGACTTGTCGCCGGGGACGGCGATGTGACCGCGCATCGCGGTCGCGGGCTCGACCTTCACTGGCCCAGCACCGGCGAGACGACGACGCCGTAGCCCTGCGACTCGAGCAACGCGGCGGCCCGCCGGGCCTCGTCCTCGCCGGTGACCAGCAACGTGAGCGTTCCGCCCCGCTCCGGCGAGACGTGGTGGAGCTCGAAGTCCTCGATGTTGATCCGCTCGGCGCCGAGCGCCTGGGTGATCCCGGCCAGCACGCCCGGGCGGTCGGGCACGTGCACGCGGAGCTGCTGGAGCTCTCCCGGGTCGGGGAAGGCGTCGGCGAGCATGCGCCGGCGGTTGCCCGAGGCCTCGCCGATCCAGCGGGCGAGAAACCCCGCATCCCCGGCGTCGAGGGCTGCCTCGAGCTGTTCGACCCGGCGGCGGTGCTCGGCGAGCGATTCGCGTAGCGGCGCGGCGTTCTCGACGAAGATGTCGACCCAGATGCGCGGGTTCGCGCCGGCCACGCGCGTCATGTCGCGGAGCGATCCGCCGGCGCCGGCCAGCGGCTCGTGGCCTTCGATTCGCGTCGCGCCCGCCTGGTTGACGAGCAGGTTGGCGAGCGCGTGCGGCAGGTGGCTCGTCAGCGCGACGAGCCGGTCGTGCGCCTCGGGATCGACCGCGACGGGCGTGGCGCCGAGCGCGGAGACGAAGCCGTGGACGAGCCGGTAGCGGGCCGGGTCGGTCTCGGTCAGCGGGGTCAGGAACCAGCTCGCGCCCTCGAAGAGCTCGGCGGTCGCGTGCTCGGCGCCGCGTGCCTCCGAGCCGCAGACCGGGTGGCCGCCGACGAAGCGGGCCGAGCCGCGGGCGGCGGCGCAGACGGCGGCCTTGGTCGAGCCGACGTCGGTGACGGTCGTCTCGTCGCCCGTTCCCTCGAGTACTGCCCGCACCTGCGCGGCGAGCTGGGCTACCGGCGCGGCGACGACCGCAAGCTCGGCGCCGGTGACGGCCTCCTCGAGCGAGCCGGCGGCCGTGTCGACGGCGCCGCGCGTCACGGCTGCTTCGAGGCCGGCGGGGTCGGGATCGTAGCCCGTGACCTCGGCAGCCGCACCCGCGCGCCTGGCCGCGAGCGCGACGGACGCGCCGATCAGGCCCGTTCCGATCACCGCGAGGCGCCGCAGCTCCATCGGCCCAGGCTAACCGCGCAGGGCGGCGGGCTCAGCCGATCTGCTTGCCGAGCAGCTCGACCACCTTGCGCACCTCGCGCGCGAACTCGCCGAACTCGGCGGTCGGAATCTGCTGCGGCCCGTCACAGAGCGCCTCCTCGGGAGCCGGATGCGACTCGACGATGATCCCGTCGGCGCCCACGGCAGCCGCGGCCCGCGCCAGCGGCAGCACCAGGTCGCGCCGTCCCGCCGCGTGGGAGGGGTCGACGATCACCGGCAGGTGGGTCTCGTGCTTCAGCACCGCCACCGAGCCGAGATCGAGCGTGTAGCGGGTCGTCCGCTCGAAGGTCTTGATCCCGCGCTCGCAGAGCACGATCCGCTCGTTGCCCTCACGCGCGACGTACTCCGCGGCCATCAGCAACTCCTCGACCGACGCCGAGGGCCCGCGCTTCAGCAGCACCGGCTTGTCGGCCCGCCCGACCTCGGCCAGCAGCATGAAGTTCTGCATGTTGCGCGCGCCGATCTGGATCACGTCGGCCGCGCCCAGCACCGCCTCGACGTGCCGCGGGTCCATCAGCTCCGTCACCACCGGCAGCCCGGTCTCCTCCCGCGCCTCGCGCAGGATCGTGAGCGCGTCCTCGCCGAGCCCCTGGAAGGTGTACGGCGAGGTGCGCGGCTTGAACGCGCCTCCGCGCAGCCACGTCGCGCCCGCCTCGTTCACCGCGCGCGCCGTCTCGAGCGTCTGCTCCCGGTACTCGACCGTGCACGGGCCTGCGATCAGCCCGAAGAAGCCGTCCCCGATCTTGCGCCCGTCCACGTCGATCACGGTCAGGTCTGGCGACACCTCGCGCGAGACCAGCTTGTACGGCTTCAGAATCGGCAGCACCTGCTCGACCCCGGGGTAGCCCTCGAGCGGCAGCGTCGCCAGCAGCTCGCGCTCGCCGATCGCGCCGATCACCGTCGACTCGCGCCCGCGCGTTACCCGCGCGTCGACCCCGGCTTCCTGCAGGCGCGCGAGCACGTGCTCGGTCTGGTCCGGCGTCGCGCCGGTGGCCATCACGATCAGCAGTTCGGGTGAGCCGTTCGTCGCCACGAAGCTTTTAAAGGTAGTTGCGATACTGCGCCCGATGCGGATTTTCAGCGGAATCAGAGCCTCGGGCGCGAAGACGCTCGGCAACTACAGCGGCGGCTTCCGCCAGTACGCGGCCACGCAGGAGCGCGGCGAAGCCTTCTTCTGCATCGTCGACCTGCACTCGATCACGACGCCGTTCGAGCCGCAGGAGCTGCACGACGCGACGCTCGACCTCGCGGCGATGCTGTTCGCGACCGGGCTCGATCCCGAGCGCTCGACCGTCTTCGTCCAGAGCCACGTCACCGCGCACCCGCAGGCGGCGTGGCTGCTCGGCTCGGTCACGAGCTTCGGCGAGCTCCGCCGGATGACCCAGTTCAAGGACCGCGCTGCCGAGCAGGACTTCGTCTCGGCCGGCCTCTTCACTTACCCCGTGCTGATGGCCGGCGACATCCTGCTCTACCAGACCGACCTCGTCCCGGTCGGCGACGACCAGCGCCAGCACGTCGAGCTGACGCGGGACATCGCCGAGCGGTTCAACCAGCGCTTCGGCCAGACGTTCGTCGTCCCCGAGGTCTCGATTCCCGAGGACGGTGGCCGGATCAAGAACCTGCAGGAGCCCGAGCGCCTGATGTCCACCACGCGCGGAGCGCCACAGGGAGTCGTCCGCCTCGTCGACCCGTCCGACGTCGTGCGCAAGAAGTTCAAGACCGCGGTCACCGACTCGGGCTCCGAGGTGCGGCACGACCCGGCCGAGAAGGCCGGGATCTCGAACCTGATCGAGATCATGGCCGTCGCCACCGGCGACTCGATCGCCGCGATCGAGTCACGCTACGACGGCCAGGGCTACGGGCAGTTCAAGCAGGACGTGGCCGAGGCGGTCGTCTCCCTGCTGGAGCCGATCCAGGCTCGCTACCAGGAGCTGCGCGCCGACGAGCCGCAGCTGCGCGCGCTGCTGGCCCGCGGCGCCGAGAAGGCCCGCGAGACCTCGGCCCCCACGCTCGAGCGGATGTACGAGCGCATGGGCTTCGTCACCCGCGCCTAGAACGACGACGGCCCCTCCGAAGAGGGGCCGCGTCGCAGTACGTGTCCTTCGCGCCCTAGTGGGCGTCGAACACGTTCGCGAGGCTGTTCATCGCAGCGTCGCGCGAGCTGAGCGGCGCCAGGCCGTAGCGCTGCTCGATCGTCGCCAGCACCGTGGTCGTGTCGTACTCGGTGTGGTCGACGACGGCCGGGCCTTTGATGTGCGGTCCCAGCACGAGCGCAGGGATGCGAGTCCCCGGGCCCCACTGGTCGTGCGGGCCGTTGTTGTTGCCCTGGCCCGGAGGCGGCACGTGATCCCACTGGCCGCCGAACTCGTCGTAGGTGACGAGCACGAGCGTGTTCTCCTTGCACTTGCTGTTCTCGACCGACTGCAGCAGGTCGACGAGGTGGTCGCTGCCATCCGGCTCGCTGGCGTAGCCCGGATGCTCGTTCTCCTCGCCGATCGGCTTGATGAAGCTCACCGGCTTCAGGCCGCAGTGGCTCGTCGAGTCGTTCGCGTCCTGGATGAACTCCCGCTCGTCGCGCAGGTGCGCGGCGCGGTTCGCCAGCCCGGCCGGCGTCTGGGTCGAGAACGGCGCGTAGTAATTGAACGGCTGGTGGTGGTACTGGAACAGGTTGTCCGGGCACTCCGGCCAGGCTGCGACCGTCGGATCGACGTTCGGGTCGGAGCAGCCGGTCGGCGTGGGCGCCGGCCCCGTGCCGTTCGTCCAGCCGGGGTCGCCGACGTTGCCGTTGGCGTTCGACCAGCCGCCGGAATACCAGGCCCAGTCGACGCCTTTCGCCGTCAGCCGGTCGCCGATCGTCGGGTTCGTCTGTGCCGGGAGCCTCGGCGCGAAGTTCGACGTCGGCTGGAAGGCCGGTGTCTGCGTGTTGACCGAGTAGTCGCCGCAGGCGAATCCGGCGATCGTCGTCGGCAGACCGCACGACTGCGTCAGCACCCCGTTGACCAGGCCGCTGTCCGGCGACGTGTAGAGCGCGCCCATCCCCGGCGGCCGGTTCGACACTGGCGGCGAGGTCGCAACGGGAAAGCCATTGCGGTCGAGCACCGAATGCGTGGCATTGGCCGGGCAGCCGTTCGCTGCGTTGCACACCGGCGACGCCGCTGCGATCAGCCACTGATGGTTCAGGTATGAGCCGCCGAACGCGGCCTGGAAGAAGTTGTCCAGGATCGCGTACTTCGGGTGGCCCGGCTGATGGAGGTAACGGTAGACCGGAAGCTCGGTCGTGTCGTAGGTGCCCATCACCAGACCGGCAGCGTCGCTGCCCAGCACGTACCGGTTCTGCTGCCCACCATTCAGCTGGAAGATTTCGTGGTAGAAGCGGTGCACGATGTCGCGCGTGCAGCCGCCGGAGCGCGCGCCGGGAACGACCTGACCGTTGGCCGGGTTGATGCCGCCCTTGCGCAACCCGTTCGGGAAGCTGAAGGCCGACAGCACCGGTGGGCAGGTGACGTCGCCCGGGCTGATGTAGTCATCGATCGAGAAGGGCGCGTTAGCGAAGTGGCTCGGGAACGACCCTCCGGTCGTGTTGTCGCAGGTGTCGGTCAGCGGGGCCGACGGGTTCGCTGCCGACTGGGCCTGCAGGTTCGCGTCGTCCTGGTACAGGCACTCGTACGGCGCGAACGAGCTGGGCCCGGTCTGGCCGAGCTGCGTGGTGTGCGCCGCGTCGGCGTCGGAGAGGCCGCGCGTGCCCTCCCAGCCGCCGTACAGGTTGTCGTAGCTGTGGTTCTCCTCGTAGATGACGACGATGTGCTTGATCTGGCGAAGCTTGTTGTCGTCGCCGTTCCCCTTGGCGGCCGCACCGCCGGAGACGACGAGCGTGATCATGGCCGCCGCGATGATCGCGACGAGCGCCGGTAGGCGCCGAAGCATGCAAAGACCTCCTCGGTTGACATCTCTCCCCGCCTCTTTTCTTGAGGCGCCGCGAGTGTTTCAGGGCTCCTGCTACCCGTCAAAGCAAGCCGTCTTGGTTGCCTAACATTGCCTCCGGCTGCAGCAGGTTGTAGGTTCCGCGGTGCTCGAGAACCCGGGGAGAGGAGCTACCACATGAAACGTTGGGCCCGCTGGCTTGCGCCGGCAATGCTTTGCGCGGCAGCATTTGTGCTCACGATCACGGCAGGAACCGCCATGGCCAAGCACGACGGCCGGCCGGTCGACCGCGTCGTGATGTTCGCGTCCGACGGCATGCGCCCAGATCTGATGGAGCGCTACGCCAAACAGGGCGTCATGCCTACTTACAAGCACTTGATGGACGACGGTGCCGTCGGCAAGAACGGCATGGTGCAGGCCTTCCCGCCCAACACGGGCGTCGGCTGGTACACGATGGCCACCGGCACCTACCCGTCCGAGCACGGCTCCACGAACAACACGTTCTTCCGCAGCGGCGACGCCTTCACCAACCGCACCTCCTTCTCCGCTGCCGGCGTGCTCCAGGCAGACACGATCGCCAACGCCGCCGAGCGTGCAGGCAAGAAGGTGGCCCAGATCGACTGGGTCGGCGGCGCGGCGGCCAACATCAACGGCCCGACGGTCGACTTCACGAATTTCTTCTCCAACCGCGGCGTGCTCGTGGGCGCTGCGAACGCGGTCGAGCAGGCCGGCTCCGCGTTCTTCGGCGTCACCTACCAGGTGTCTACGGCACCGGTGGCGGCGACGGGCTGGAGCAACGTTCCGACCGGCGATCCGGCCGCTCCGCCCAAGGAGACGACCTGGGCGATCCCGTCGACGTTCGCGGCCCAGAACCCGAACCGCACGTACAACGTCTACTTCTACGACAGCGTCACGGGCGGCGGGGCGAGCTACAACCACGCGATCGTGAGCCCGGTCGGCAAGACGGGTGACGCTCCATCCGTCGACCTGAAGGTGGGCGACTTCCTGCCGGTCAAGCTGATGGCCGGCAACGGCCTCATCGGCCCCCGCGCGGGCCAGACGGTCGGCCACTACATCAAGCTGATCTCGCTCGCCGGCGACCTGAGCAACTTCAAGCTCTACGACACCTCGCTCGCGCGCGCGATCGCCAAGTGCGGCACGCCGTGCAACGGCCTCCCGGCCGGCGGCGTCGGCGAGGACCGGCTCGAGAAGTACATCGCCGACAACCTGCTGCCGTGGGCAGCTGCCGACTTCGCACCGGAGGAAGCCGGCGTGGTCGACGAGGACACCTACGTCCAGCAGGGCCGCGACCTCGAGCGGGCCTACAGCCTGCAGGTGATCAACTACATCCTCGGGACGCTGCAGCCGGACACTGACCTCGCGATGGTCGGCTACCCGTTCACCGACGAGGTCTCGCACCAGTTCATGGGGCTCGTCAGCAAGACGGACGCGGACGGCAACCCGAACCCGTGCTACGACGTGACGCCGAAGTTCGACGACACGGCGTGCACCGGGCGCGGCACGGCCGGGCGCGCCGGGATCCGCGAGGGCTACATCCGCAGCGCCTACGTCGACGCCGACGAGAAGCTTGGCATCACGCGCTCGCTGATGGGCGGGAACCCGACCACGTTCGCGGGCTCGGACCACGGCTTCGCGCCCGCGTACTACGCGGTCAACGCGCAGAAGGTCCTGAACGCGGCGACCGTGCACAACACGGTCACCAACACGGACGTCTCGCTCCACGCGAGCAACGCCAACGCGGCGAACTGTGGCGCCACGGCGACCGACCTCGCCAAGGCCTGCTGGGCCGGCGGAACGATCCAGGTCTACGTGAACACGACGCTGCCGGCCGGGATCACCTACGCGGCCATGCGCACGTCGATTCGGAACGCGTTCGCGTCGCTGAGCGACCCGGCGCACCCCTCGGCGACGGTGGTCAGCCGGATCATGGACAAGGAGGAGCTGCGGAACGTCGACGGCTCCGACTCGCTCCACCCGAACCGGAGCGGTGACGTCGTGGTCGTGCTGCGGCCCCCGTACCAGTCGGACGCGGGCGCCAACAATGTGGCAATCACCGTGTCGCACTTCTTCGGCCAGCACGGCTACCTGCCGGAGACCGTGGACACTCAGAACAACATCAACATGCACGCGGTGTTCGTGCTCGGCGGGCCGGGCGTGGCCAAAAAGAACAGGGCCGACCTGAGGGCGGTCGACATCGCCCCCACGCTCGCGTTCCTGATGGACATTCCCGGCCCGCAGAACGCGCGCGGCCGGATCCTCTACGAGCTCACCACGGGCGGCAACGAGCTCCAGGAGATCACGATCCTCGACATCAGCGACTGGCACGCACAGCTGACGCCGCTGGCCGAGACCGCTGACACCCTGGGGCCGAGCTTCTCGATCGCCGGCTCGGCGTTCCTGAAGACGTGGTTCGACGTCTACGAGGCGGAGGCCGCAATGAGCAGGCGCGGCGACGCCCCGGCGAACGTGATCGAAGTCGCGGGCGGCGACTCCTTCGGTGGAGCCACCCCGCCGATCTCGAACTTCTTCGGCGACAAGCCCACGCCCCCGATCATGGGGATGATGGGCATCGACCTCGACGCGATCGGGAACCACAGCTTCGACCACGGGCAGGCGTATCTGCGGAACGAGCTGATCTCGCTTGCGCCGTTCCCGATGCTGTCGGCGAACGTCGTCTTCCCCGACGGCAGCTCGCCGGCCGAGTGGTCGAAGTCCAAGGTGATCGACTTCGGGCACGGCGTGAAGCTCGGAGTCGTCGGCTTCACGACCGAGTCGACGCCGGGGATCGTGTTCCCGGGCAACCTCGATCCATTCGAGGTTCGGCCGGTCGTCCCGGCGGTCAACGCCGAGGCGGCCAGGATCGCCGGTCGGGTCGACGCGGTTCTCGCGCTCGGCCACGAGGGCGCCTCTTCGGGCACCGTCGACAACCCCTCGGGCCCGCTGATCGAGATCGCCGACAACGTCTCGAACGTCGACGCGGTGATCGGCGACCACAACGACGTCCAGGTGGACGCGCTGCGGTCGAACGGCGTGCTGGTGACCGAGAACCGGGCCAAGGGCATCCGCTTCACGCGCATGCGCTTGGTCGTGGGCCCCGGCCACGAGGGCGTCGTCTACAAGACGGCCGACTACCACAAGCCGTGGAACATCGGCGTCACGCCCGACCCGGCGATTCAGGCCAAGCTCGACGCCCTGAACGCACAGCTCGCGCCGATCCTGGGCACGCAGATCGGCACGTCCACGAAGGCGGTCCCCCGCGCCGACCAGTGCGGCCGGTCCGACGGACGCCTGTGCGAGTCGCTGGTCGGGAACCTGACGACCGACGCGATGCGGGCCAGGTACAGCTCGATCGGCGTCCAGTTCGCGATCACGAACTCGGGCGGCCTGCGAGCCGACCTGACCTGCCCGACGGTCGACCTCACGGGCGACTTCTGCCCGGCGTTCACGCCGCCTCCGTACCCGATCACGCGCGGGCAGTCGCTCGGCGTGCTCCCGTTCGGGAACATCGTCGTGACGCTCGAGGTAAACGGCGCGGAGCTGAAGACGATGCTCGAGAACGGCGTCTCGCTGATCGTCGACCCGGCAACGCTCGGCGTCTCCGCCCAGGGTCGCTTCCCGCAGGTGTCGGGACTGTGCTTCACGTACGACATCACCGCCCCGGCAGGAAGCCGCGTGACTTCAGCCGTTGTCGGCAATGCCGACGGCAGCTGCACGGCCACGACAATCAACCTGACGTCGGGAGCGACCTACAAGATCGCCGAGAACGACTTCACGGCGACCGGTGGCGACGGATACCCGAACTTCGCCAGCCGGATGACGACGCAGGACATCATGGAGCAGGTGCTGGCGGACTACATCACCGCCAACTCGCCCCTGACCCCGGTCGTCAGGGCGTTCCCCAGCGGGCGGATCAACTGTGCCGATACGAACGGCTCGGCACTGCCCAACTGCCCGACGCTCGTCCCCTCTCCGTAACGAGCTGAGAGCTAGAGGGCCCGCGGCTTCCGGCCGCGGGCCCTCACTCCCAGCGCGCCGGCCGCGAGCAGCGCGCCGAGCCCGCCGGCCGCCGCCACTCCGAGCGCCCAGCGGGGCCGGCCCGAGGCAGACGAGGGCGGCGTGTAGCCCAGCAGGCCCGTGATCGCGAAGGCCCTGCCGTCGACCCTTGCGGGCACGCGCCACGTGAAGACCCGCTGGATGCGGTCCGGGCGTCGCCGCACGCCCGGGGGCGGCCTGGTCGGGTTCCAGTGGATGCGGTGGTCGAACCACTCGTACGAGGCGCCCTCGCCGACCTGCTTCCAGCGCGGCGGCGCGCCCGCGTCGGCCTGGCCGGTCCGCAATCCCCGCGAGCGGCGGTAGCGGTTGAGGTAGAAGGCGGGCGAGCGCGTGTTGGCCCAGATGCCGCTCTTGCCGAGACGGAGGTAGGGCTCACGCTCGTAGCCGAGGATCACGACGATCTTGCCGCTGTAGTTGCTGACTCGTAACCGCGCATCGCCGCCGGTCACGTTGGCGCTCACGCCGAGGACGTTCGGCAGGATCGCGGAGACCGTCGAGACGAAGCCCTTCTGGAACGTCTTGCCGCCGTGGGCCGCGGCGGGAGGCGCCGTCACGAACGCGGCCGCGAGCAGCAGAATTGTCACCTTCCTCATCGCGCCGACAGTGTGCCTCACGCGCTCTACGCACCCCTTCTCACCGCATTGCAGCGGCCTGGTGGCCCGACCGTCACGGGGCGAATTCGACTCCTCTACATTCGAGGCGCAATCCACTGAGGGAGGGCTGATGAAGGGGAGAGCCAAGATCATCGCGACCGCGCTCGTGGTCGTCGGGCTAGCGGCCGCCGTTGTGCTGGGGGCGACGACCACGGCCAGAGGCGGCGCTGCCGACGCAACGCCGACCCTCTCGTCGAAGACGGCGTCCGCAACCGTGCCGACGAACTGCAAGCTCGATCACGGCATCAAGCACGTCGTCTACCTGATCTTCGACAACGTCCACTTCCTGCGGGACAACCCGAACGTCCCGTCGGACCTGGAGCAGATGCCGCACCTGCTGAACTTCATCCGCGGCAACGGCACGCTGCTCACGAACGACCACACCGTCCTGATCTCGCACACCGCGAACGGGATCCTGACCGACCTCAGCGGCATGTACTCCGACCGGCACGGTCAGGCGGTCAGCAACTCGTACCGGTACTTCCGCAACGACGGCTCGGGCCTGACTAACTCCTCGAGCTCGTTCAAGTACTGGACCGACCTCACCGACGACGTCAACTCGACGCCGACGGACGCCAACTTCAACATGGTCAACGGCGACGGCGGCACGGCGCACAACGCGCCGGCTCCGTGGGTCCCGTACACCAGGAACGGGTGCGACTGGGGCGCGACGGCGCTCGCCAACGTCGTGCTCGAGAACACGGGCACCGGCCCCGCCGGTGACATGACAAAGGTGTTCGGCAACGGCTCGCTCGAGTGGAACGAGGCTCTCGCGGCCAACGCAGCGCCCGCCAACACCGCGGCCCGCAACATCGCCCAGACCGACTTCGTCGGGATGGCGATCCACTGCGCGCCGAACCGCAAGAGCATCTGCCATGACAACTCGAATGCGAAGCCCGACCTGCTGCCCGACGAGCCCGGCGGCTACAGCGGGTTCCAGGGCCTGTTCGGCGCGAAGTACGTCAACCCGGCGATCTGCACGGTCTCGACGTCGAACTGCACGAACGCCACGGTCAACGGCCAGACGGGCCTGAAGAAGCTCGACGGCACGCTGATCGCGGACCAGTACAACCAGCCGGGCTTCCCGGGCTTCGACGGCCTCTTCGCCTCGACGACGCTCTCGTACGTGGCACAGATGCAGGAGGCCGGCGTGCCGGTCACGTACGGCTACATCTCGGACGCACACGACCAGCACGGCGCTGCGGGCGAGATCCACGCGACCCGCGGGCCGGGCGAGGCCGACTACGTCCAGCAGCTGCACAACTATGACGTCGCCTTCGGTCAGTTCTTCGACCGGCTCGCCGGCGACGGGATCACCAAGAAGAACACGCTGTTCGTGTTCGGCGTCGAGGAGGGCGACCACTTCGCCGGCTCGATCCCGACCCCGGCCGGCTGCGACGGCGTGACCACGCCCTGCAACTACAGCCTCGTGGGCGAGGCCAACGGCAACCTGCAGGGCCTGCTCAAGACGCAGCAGGGCATCACGACGCCGTTCACGATCCACTCCGACATGGCGCCGACCCTGTACCTGAACGGCAACCCGGCCCGCACGGCGCCGGTGACGCGCGCGTTCGGCCGTGGCCTCGGCGCGTTGCGGGCGACCAACCCGTACACGGGCGTGAAGGAGGACATCACCGCGGCACTCGCCGACCCGGTGGAGATGAAGACGCTCCACATGGTCACGGCGGATCCGCAGCGGACCCCGACGCTGACGATGTTCGCGATGCCGGACTACTTCCTGTTCGCGAGCTCGGCCGCGTGCGACGAGGGCGGGGCGACGCCGCCGTGCATCACGGTGCCGACGACGCCGCCGACGCAGACGTTCGCGTGGAACCACGGCGGCATCCAGCAGGAGATCTCGACCACGTGGCTCGGGATGGTCGGCCCCGGCGTCAAGCAGTCCTCGAACGACGGCCGCACGTGGGCAGACCACGCCGACACGCGGCCGACCATGCTGTCGCTGCTCGGGCTGAGCGACTCGTACCTGAGCGACGGGGCGATCATCGCTCCGCAGCTCGAGCAGAAGGTGTTGCCGAGCGCGATTCGGAACCACTACGACACCTTCGTGCGCCTCAGCGAGACCTACAAGCAGCTGAACGCGCCCTTCGGGCAGTTCGCGATGAACACGCTGCAGGCTTCGACGAGGGCGATCAAGAGCGGAACGGCAGCGGACGACAGCCGTTACGCGTCGATCGAGGACCAGATCGCGACGCTCACCACGTCGCGTGACAACCTCGCTTCGCTGATCCGCGGCGCGCTCAACGCTGCGACGTTCAGCAACACGCCGATCAGCGAGACCCAGGCCGCGTCCTGGATTTCGCAGGCGGAGGCGCTGATCACGCAGTCGGAGGCGCTTGCGGCGATGACCTAAGCCGCTCGACTTCGGAGGGCTCGAGCTCGCGCCACTCGCCGGGCTCGAGCCCTTCAAGCGTCAAGCCCGCATAGCGGCTGCGGTGCAGCCTCGTGACGGGGTGCCCGACCGCCGCAAGCATTCGCTTGACCTGGTGCTTGCGGCCCTCGTGGATCGAGAGCTCGATTCGGCTCGGCTCCAGGCGGCGGGCCTGCGCAGGCGCCGTCTGCCCGCCCTCGAGCTCGATGCCCCCGCGCAGGCGCTCGAGCGCGTCGTCGTCCGGCTCGCGCTCGACGTCGGCCTCGTAGACCTTCTCGACCTCGTAGCGCGGGTGCGCGAGCCGGTGGGCGAGGTCGCCGTCGTTCGTGAGTAGGAGGGCGCCCGTGGTGTCGGCGTCGAGGCGGCCGACCGGGACGACGCGGGCCGGGTGCTCGGCGACGAGCTCGACCACGGTCGGCCGGCCGTGCGGGTCGCTCGCGGTCGTGACGACGCCCGCGGGCTTGTGCAGGAGCACGTACACGAGCGGCTGCTTGGCGAGCGGTTGCCCGTCGAGCTCGACCCGGTCACGCTTCTCGACGAACGTGTTCAGCTCGCCCGGCTGGCCGTTGACGGTCACGCGGCCGGCCTTGATCAGCTCGTCGGCCTTGCG
>DATLPH010000121.1:0-9325 GCA_035535855.1 Gaiellaceae bacterium | reverse complement strand
ACGAACCGGAGCGAGCTCATTCGGACACCAGCGCGACGTAGGCATCCTCGAGCGTGGGCTCGCGGTGTGAGATCCGGCCGACGTCGGAGCCGTCCAGGCAGCCGAGGATGGCCTGTGTGAGCTGTGCGCCCGGCCCCGTCTGCACGACGAGCACCTGGGCCTGCTCGCGCTCCTCCACGGCGACGGCCGTCACTCCACCGAGCCCGCGCACCCGGGCGAGGGCCTCGTCGCCGACGCCGTAGACCTCGACCTCCACCACGGTTCCCTCGGCCACGCCGCGCTTGAGCTGCTCCGGCGTGCCCTCGGCCACGATCTCGCCCTGCGTGATCACCGCGATCCGGTCGCAGAGCGCGTCGGCCTCGAACATGTAGTGCGTCGTGAGCAGCACGGTCTTGCCCGCGTCGGTGAGCGAGGCGAACATTGCACGCACGTCGCGAGCTCCAACCGGGTCGAGCCCGATCGTCGGCTCGTCGAGGAAGAGCACCTCGGGGTCGTGCAACAGCCCGCGCGCCACGTGCAGGCGCTGCTTCATCCCGCGCGAGTAGCCCTCGGCGCGCTCGTGCTCGCGGCCCTTGAGCCCCACGAGCTCGAGCAGCTCCTCGATCCGCCGCTTCTGGTCTCGCGGCGGCACGCCGTAGAGCTCGGCGAAGTAGCGCAGGTTGTCGTAACCCGAGAGGCGCTCGTAGACGCCGCGCTCGCCGCCGAAGACGTAGCCGATCCGCTTGCGCACCTCACGCGCGTTCTCGACGACGTCGAGCCCGAGCACGGTCGCCTTCCCGGCGGTTGGGATCAGGAGCGTGATCAGCATCTTGATCGTGGTCGTCTTGCCGGCCCCGTTCGGGCCGAGCAGGCCGAACAGCTCGCCCGCCTCGATCGCGAAGTCGACCCCGCGAACGGCCTCGATTTCCTTCGTCCGGCGGCGCAGCGTCCCCGTGTGGGTCTTGTAGGTCCGCCGAAGTCCCTCTGCCTCGATCGCAGCCATTCGCAGGAGCCTAGCGTTGAAGATGGACTGCTACACTCACCCGCGCGCGGCGGCGTAGCTCAGTTGGTTAGAGCAGCGGAATCATAATCCGCGTGTCGGAGGTTCGAGTCCTCCCGCCGCTACCTCCTCGAGTATTCGGAGCAAGAGAGAGCAGACATGGCAACCGGAGTAAGAGTCGGAATCACGCTCGCCTGCACGGAGTGCAAGCGGCGCAATTACCAGACCGAGAAGTCGAAGCGGAACAGCCCGGACCGCGTCGAGTTCAAGAAGTACTGCCGCTGGTGCGGCCGCCACACCGCGCACCGGGAGACCAGGTAGTGGCGAGACAGACCCGCTCCGAGCGCCGCGCCCGCCGTGCGGCACAGGCCGAGAGCCGCGCAGCCGTCGAGCGCGCGCCTCAGCGCCCTCAGCAGCAGCCGCAGCCGGCGCAGCCGCAGGTGCGCGCGCCTGCCGAGCCCGCCAAGAGCACCGACGGCCACCACGTCCCCGGCGCAGGCGGCAAGCGCTTCGTCAGCGAGTCGTGGGCCGAGCTGAAGAAGGTCGACTGGCCCGGCCAGCAGCAGCTGGTCCAGGGCACCGCCGTCGTCCTCGTCGCCTGTCTGATCACGGGCGCGTACCTGTTCCTCGCCGACCAGATCTTCCGGCGCTTCGTCCAACACGTCCTGCTGGGAGGCTGATCTCTTTGTTCCGCTGGTACGCGATCAACACCTATTCCGGGCACGAAAACAAGGTCAAGACGAACCTCGAGCACCGCATCGACTCCATGGCACAGCAGCAGCGCTTCCGGCGTGTCGTCGTGCCGACCGAGCAGGTCGTGGAGACCAAGGACGGCCAGAAGGTGCAGACCGAGAAGCGGATCCTCCCGGGCTACGTGCTCGTGAACATGGACCTCAGCGACGAGTCCTGGACGGTCGTGAAGAACACGCCGGGAGTGACCGGGTTCGTCGGCGCCGGCTCCAAGCCCGTGCCGCTGTCGCAGGGCGAGGTCGACCGGATCCTGCGCACCGGAGCTCAGACCGGCGACCGGCCGCGCGCGCAGGTCGAGTTCTCGCTCGGCGAGTCGGTGAAGGTAACCTCCGGCCCGCTTTCCGACTTCGACGGCTCGATCGTCGACGTCAATGCCGACCAGCAGAAGCTGAAGGTGCTCGTCGACATCTTCGAGCGCCAGGTGCCCGTCGAGCTCGGCTTCGACCAGGTGAAGAAGATCGACTGATGGCCAAGAAAGTCCTGACACTCATCAAGCTCCAGATCCCCGGCGGCCAGGCGAACCCGGCTCCGCCGGTCGGCCCTGCGCTGGGCCAGCACGGGGTCAACATCATGGAGTTCTGCAAGGCCTTCAACGCTCAGACCGCGCAGGAGAACGGCCGCATCATCCCGGTCGAGATCACGGTCTACGAGGACCGCTCGTTCGACTTCATCACGAAGACGCCGCCGGCCGCCGTGCTGATCAAGGAGGCGCTCCGGCTCGAGAAGGGCTCCGGCGAGCCGAACCGCGAGAAGGTCGGCCGCCTGACGCGGGCCCAGCTGCAGTCGATCGCCGAGGCGAAGATGCCCGACCTGAACGCCCGAGACGTCGAGCACGCGATGCTGATCGTCGCCGGCACGGCCCGCTCCATGGGTGTGGAGACCGATCTCTGATGCCTAGCCACGGCAAGGCCTACCGGAACGCGCGCTCGACGATCGACCGAGAGCAGCTCTACTCGCCGGTCGAGGCCGTTCGCCTGCTCAAGGGCTCCGAGACCGCCAAGTTCGACGAGACGGTCGAGGCGCACTTCAACCTTGGCCTCAACGTGCGCCACGCCGAGCAGCAGCTGCGCGGGACGCTGATGCTCCCGCACGGCACCGGCCGCGAGTCGCGCGTCGCCGTCTTCGCCGAGGGCGAGAAGGCGCGCGAGGCGGAGGAGGCCGGCGCCGACGTGGTCGGCACCAACGACCTCGCCACGAAGATCGAGGAGGGCTTCGACGACTTCGACGTCGCCGTCGCCACCCCCGACCAGATGGGTGTCGTCGGCAAGCTCGGCCGTATCCTCGGCCCGCGCGGGAAGATGCCGAACCCGAAGACCGGCACGGTGACGATGGACGTCGGCAAGGCCGTCCGCGAGGCGAAGGCGGGCAAGCTCGAGTACCGCACCGACCGCGGCGCGAACGTCCACGTGATCATCGGCAAGAAGAGCTTCGACGAGCGGCAGCTGCTTGAGAACTACGCCGCGCTGATCGACGAGATCATGCGCGCGAAGCCGTCCGCCGCCAAAGGGCGCTACATCAAGACGGTTACACTGACCAGCACGATGGGCCCGGGGATCCACGTCGACCCGGCGCGGACGAAGGGCATCGTCGAGGAATCCGAAGGAGAGCCTGCAGCCGAAGCAGTGACCGCGTAGAGCCCACGCCGAAGAACGCTGGCAGCCCGAAAGGCAGAAGACCAGTCGAGGCGGGAGCAAGGAAAGGCATCGAGCCTCTCCGAGCCCGCCTGCGTGCGGGCTCGATTCGTGAAGGAGGTGAAGCGATGCTGAGATCCGAGAAAGAACGAGTAGTCGAGCAGCTGGCCGAGCGCCTGCGCGCAACGGAGACACTGATGGTGGCGGACTACCGCGGCCTGACGATGCCCGAGATCGACGAGCTGCGCACCCGCTTGCTCGAGGCCGGGGCGCGCTTCACGGTGGTGAAGAACACGCTCACGAAGCTCGCGGCCGAGGCAGCCGGAACGACGGAGGTCCTGGAGCTGATCGACGGCCCTACCGCGATCGCGTTCCTCGACGCCGACGGCGATCCGGCCGCGGTGGCGAAGGTGCTGAACGACACCGCGAAGACGAACGACGTGCTCGTGATCCGCGGCGGCTTGCTCGAGGGCAACGTTGTGGGCGACGCCGAGATCAAGCGGCTCGCAACGCTGCCGTCGGCAGAGGTGCTGCGCGCCCAGCTCGTCGGCGCGGTGGCCGGGCCGCTGACGATGGTGGTCGGCCTCTTCACGGCGCCGCTGCGCGATCTGGTCGGTGTGCTCGATGCGCGCATCCGCCAGCTCGAAGAGCAGGGCGAGACCGTCCGTGAGCCGGTGGCCGAGGAGCCGCAGGCGGAGCCCGTCGAGGAACCGCAGGCAGAAGAGCCGCAGGCCGAGGCGCCTGCAGAGGAAGTTACGGAAGAGCAGTCCGAAGAGCCGTCGGCAGAGGCCGAGCAGGCTTCGGCCGAACCAGAGGAGGAAGAGCAGAGTGCCTAAGACCGATACCGAGAAGCTCGTCGAGACCCTGGGCGGCATGACCGTCCTCGACCTCGTCGAGCTGAAGAGCAAGCTCGAGGAGGAGTGGGGCGTGAGCGCAGCGGCGCCGGTTGCGGTGGCCGCAGCGGGCGCACCGGCCGCGGGCGACGGTGCGGCGGCGGAGGAGAAGTCCTCGTTCGACGTCGTGCTGACGAACGCGGGCGACAAGAAGATCCAGGCGATCAAGGTCGTCCGCGCGATCACAGGCCTCGGCCTCAAGGAGGCCAAGGACCTCGTCGACGGTGCGCCCAATCCCGTCAAGGAGGGCGTCCCGCAGGACGAGGCCGACCAGATCAAGGCGCAGCTCGAAGAGGCCGGCGCCGAGGTCGAGGTCAAGTAGCGAGCGCACTCCTCTAACGACCGCGAAGGGCCGCGCACAGCGGCCCTTCGGCCGTTTCAGGGCCGTTCGTCCCTCATTCCAGGGATTTCCGCGGCCAGAGCGCAGGTGTGCGCCGAGAACGCCGTCAGTTGGAGGAACCCCACCCCCTACGGAGGTACATCCACATGCGGTTGAAGATTCTCGTGTTCGCACTGGTCGCCTCGCTCGTCGCGGTCTCCGCGGCGGTGGCGAAGGACCACCCGGGCAAGGGCCCGAAGAAGCCCAAGACGGGCCACGGCTGCAAGCCGTCCGTGACGGTCATGCTCGCCGGAGTGCTCGACGCAAGCGTCGATCCCGCCGACGGCGACACCTCGTTCGTCCTCACGGTCCAGCGTTCGAACCGCCACGGCCGTGCCTACAAGCAGGCCGGCACGGCGACGATCCTCGTCGACGCCAAGACACGCGTTCGCCGTCAGGGCGAGAAGACGCTCGGCGCGCTCGCGCCGAACGATCGCGTCCACGTCACGGCGAAGGCCTGCAAGGCCGACCTCAAGAACGGCGGCATGCCCGAGTTGACCGGGCGCAAGGTCGGCGCGCATCCGGCTGCCACCACCGAGCCGGCGTCCTAGCTCGTCCTGAAGCGGACACGCGGAGGGGCCGTGCGAACGGCCCCTCCGTCGTTTCAGTGGCCAGGACACCATTCAGGTGGCGCGTTTTCGACCCGCTGGCTATAGTTCTCCGGGCCGGGCGGCACCCCCGGCCGGTGGCGCTTGCGCCGCGTCTGCTTTGTTCGCTATTCTTGGCGGTTCCGCGCCGACTCCGCCTGTCCGCATCTCGAACTTCACCTCATAGCCGTTAAGGGAGGCACCCAGACTTGACCACCCGGGTCGCTGCGCCTCGCGCGCGCAAAACTTTTTCACGTCTCAAGCACGTTCTCGACCTACCAAACCTGATCGACATCCAGAAGGCCTCCTTCGACTGGTTCCTGAACGAGGGACTGCGGGAGACGATCGACGACATCTCCCCGATCGAGGACTACACCGGCACGCTCGCCGTCGAGTTCGGCGAGTACAAGTTCGGCGACCCTCCGGTCGGGATCCAGGAGTGCCGCGAGAAGGACCTCACCTTCCAGGCGCCGCTCTCGATGACGGTCCGCTTCGTCAACAAGGAGACGGGCGAGATCCGTGAGCAGACGGTCTTCATGGGCGACTTCCCGATGATGACCGAGTGGGGTACGTTCATCATCAACGGCACCGAGCGCGTGATCGTGACGCAGCTCGTGCGCAGCCCGGGCGCCTACCTGATGGAGCCGAAGGACCCGGCGAAGCAGGTCTTCACGGCGAACCTGATGCCCTCGCGTGGCTCGTGGCTCGAGCTCGAGATCGACAAGAAGGGGATCGTCTACGCGCGCATCGACCGGAAGCGGAAGCTGCCGATCACGACGCTCCTGCGCGCCCTGCCCGGGGAGGACCCGACGACGGGCTGGCAGCTCGACACCAGCTCGAACGAGGCGATCATGAAGCTCTTCGGGAACTCGATCTACATCGCGAACACGCTCGAGAAGGACCCGTCCACGCGCGAGGACGAGGCGCTGATCGAGGTCTTCAAGAAGCAGCGCCCCGGTGAGCCGCCGACGCTGGACAACGCACGCAACCTGCTGAAGTCGCTGTTCTTCGACCCGAAGCGCTACGACCTGACCAAGGTCGGCCGCTACAAGCTGAACCAGCGGCTCGGCGTCGATGTGCCGGACGACGTCCGCGTGCTCACGACGCAAGACATCCTCTCGCTCGTCAAGAAGCTCGTCTCGATGCCCGACATGCTCGGCGTCGATCCCGAGTCGAAGGACTACGCCGCGGACGCGATCGTGCTCCCGCGCGATCCGGTCCGCGCCGAGCTCGACGAGTACGAGCACTTCGGCAACCGCCGCCTGCGCACGGTCGGCGAGCTGATCCAGGAGGCGTTCCGGGTCGGGCTCTACCGGATGGAGCGCGTCGTCCGCGAGCGGATGACCACGGAGGACGTGGACACGATCACGCCGCAGACGATCATCAACATTCGCCCGGTCGTGGCCGCGCTGAAGGAGTTCTTCGGCTCCTCGCAGCTCTCGCAGTTCATGGACCAGACGAACTCGCTCGCCGGGCTCACGCACCGGCGGCGGCTCTCGGCGCTCGGCGCCGGCGGCCTCACGCGCGAGCGCGCGCCGATCGAGGTGCGCGACGTCCACCCGACCCATTACGGGCGCATGTGCCCGATCGAGACCCCTGAGGGCCCGAACATCGGCCTGATCGGCTCGCTCGCCTCGTTCGCGACCGTCTCCGAGTTCGGCTTCGTCCAGACGCCCTACCGTAAGGTCACGAACGGTAAGGTGACCGACCAGATCGTCTACCTCGACGCAGCCGAGGAGGCGCAGTACACCATCGCCCAGGCGAGCGCCCAGGTCGACGACAAGACCGGCCGCTTCGTGGACGAGATGGTGCTGTGCCGCTCACGTGAGGGCGAGGCAGTCACCGCGCGACCCAAGGACGTCGAGTTCATGGACGTCGCGCCGGCGCAGATCGTCTCGGTCGCCACGGCCCTGATCCCGTTCCTCGAGCACAACGACGCGAACCGCGCGCTGATGGGCGCGAACATGCAGCGGCAGGCAGTGCCGCTGATGATCACCCAGGCGCCGCTCGTCGGCACCGGCCTCGAGTACCGCGCCGCGATCGACACCGGCGACGTGATCCTCGCCGACGACGGCGGCACCGTCGCCGACGTGGACGCCGACCGGATCGTGGTCGACGGCAAGGACGGCAAGCAGGACTACCCGCTTACGAAGTTCATGCGCTCGAACCAGGGCACCCTGATCCACCAGAAGCCGATCGTGCGGCTGGGCGACAAGGTGAAGGCCGGCGAGGTGCTCGCCGACGGCAGCTCGACCGACCTGGGCGAGCTCGCGCTCGGCGCGAACCTGCTCGTCGCGTTCATGCCGTGGGAGGGCTACAACTTCGAGGACGCGATCGTGATCTCGGAGCGCCTGGTCAAGGAGGACGTCCTCTCCTCGATCCACATTCACGAGTACGAGATCGACGCGCGTTCGACCAAGCTCGGCGACGAGGAGATCACGCGCGACATCCCGAACCGCTCGGAGGAGTCGCTCAAGGACCTCGACGAGCGCGGCGTGGTTCGCATCGGCGCCGAGGTCGGCTCCGGCGACCTGCTCGTCGGCAAGGTGACGCCCAAGGGCGAGACCGAGCTGACCGCCGAGGAGAAGCTGATCCGCGCGATCTTCAAGGAGAAGGCGCGCGAGGTCCGCGACACCTCGCTCAAGGTTCCGCACGGCGAGGGCGGCAAGGTGATCGACGTGAAGACGTTCTCGCGCGAGGCCGGAGACGACCTCTCGCCGGGCGTGAACGAACTCGTCCGCGTGTACGTGGCCAAGAAGCGCAAGATCGCGGAGGGCGACAAGCTCGCCGGCCGCCACGGCAACAAGGGCGTGATCGCCAAGATCGTTCCGGACGAGGACATGCCGTTCCTGGAGGACGGGCGGCCCGTGGACGTCGTGCTCAACCCGCTCGGCGTGCCGAGCCGGATGAACATCGGGCAGATCCTCGAGACGCACCTCGGCTGGGCGGCGGCACATGGTGTCTTCCACGAGAACGGCGCCTCGGAGAACGGCGACGCCAGCCCGATCGCGACCCCCGTCTTCGACGGCGCGAGCGAGATCGACGTCGACCAGGCGCTCGTCGCGTGGACGAAGCAGAACCCCGACTCGCCGATCACGTTCGTCGTCGACCCGAAGCGGCCCGAGGGTCGCCACTGCTCGGGCAAGGTGCGGATGTTCGACGGCCGCACCGGTGAGAACTTCGAGCAGAAGGTCACCGTCGGCTACATGTACATCCTGAAGCTGCTCCACCTCGTGGACGACAAGATCCACGCGCGGAGCACAGGCCCCTACTCGCTCGTGACGCAGCAGCCCCTGGGCGGCAAGGCTCAGTTCGGTGGCCAGCGCTTCGGCGAGATGGAGGTCTGGGCACTGGAGGCCTACGGCGCGGCCTACACGCTGCAGGAGATGCTCACGATCAAGTCCGACGACACCGTCGGCCGCGTGAAGGCCTACGAGGCGATCGTCAAGGGCGAGAACATCGCCGAGCCGTCGATCCCCGAGTCGTTCAAGGTGCTGCTGAAGGAGATGCAGTCCCTCGCGCTCGACGTGAACGTCCTCTCCGACGAGGGCGAGAAGGTCGAGGTCCGCGAGGAGGACGACGAGCTGCTGCGGGCAGCCGAGGAGCTCGGCATCGACCTCTCGCCGGGCTCGCTGCGGGCGGCAGCCCGCCAGCCCACCGCCGAGGAGGCGGAAGAGGGCCAGGAGCGCGTCGACGAGACGGGCGAGCTGACCCTCCCGAAGGACGAGGCGCTGGGCGACCTGGCCGACGTCGAGGTCGCGCCGGCGGAAGACGCGAAGGAGGAGGCGCAGGCCCAGGCGGGCCCGCTCGCCGACGAGCTCGCGGACGTAGAGGCTGAGGAATAACCCGAAGGGCGAAGGAGAGCTTTGATCGACATCAATGAGTTCGACGCGATCCGAATCGGGCTCGCGTCCAGCAAGCAGATTCGGGACTGGTCGTCCGGTGAGGTCACCAAGCCCGAGACCATCAACTACCGCACGCTCAAGCCCGAGCGCGACGGCCTCTTCTGCGAGCGCATCTTCGGTCCGACCAAGGACTGGGAGTGCTACTGCGGCAAGTACAAGCGCGTCCGCTACAAGGGCATCATCTGCGAGCGCTGCGGCGTC
>DATLPH010000120.1:0-5458 GCA_035535855.1 Gaiellaceae bacterium | reverse complement strand
TTCTCGAGCTTCAGGTGAACGCCGTCCAGCTCGACGAGCGGCGTTCGCAGGACGCGGCCGGCCAGCCGCTCGCGCGCCGCCCTGATCTCGTCGAGCGGAATCATGCGAACAGCCTCGCCAGCTGATCGCGCTCGTCCGGCGAGAGCCGCAGCTCGACGGCCGCCAGCGCCTGTTCGAGGTGCTCCGGGCGACGCGGGCCGACGACGACGGCCGTCACCCGGGGATGGCTCAGCACCCACGCCATCGCGAGCGTCGCCGGCGTCGTGCCGCGCTCCGCGGCGTGACGCCCGAAGGCCTCGAGCGCGGCGAACGTCTCCTCCCGCTCGAGGTCGGAGTACGGCTCCGGGCGCAGCGTCATCCTCGACCCGGCCGGATACGCCTGGTCGCGGCGATACCGGCCGGCGAGCCAACCGCCGGCTAGCGGGCTGAACGGCGTGAACCCGAGGCCTTCTCGCTCGCACACGCGCAGGACGGCCTCGGCCTGTTCGCGCCGCAGCAGGCTGTACTCGTTCTGCACCCACTCGAATCGCGCGAGGCCGAGCCGCTCGCTCATGTCGAGCGCCTGTTCGAGCTGCGCAGCGTCGAGGTTGCTCGCCCCGATCGCGCCGACCTTTCCCGCACCGACGAGCTCGTCCAGCGCCCGCAGCGTCTCCTCGATCGGCGTCTCCGGATCGGGCTCGTGTGTGAGGTACATGTCGACCCGCTCCACGCCGAGCCGCTCCAGGCTCCCGTCGAGCTCCCGCAGGATGCGCGAGCGGGAGAGGCCCCGGTCCTCCGGGTCGCCCGTGACCGACCAGTACACCTTGGTGCTCAGCACGAGCGGCAGCCCGCGCTCACCGCGCCAGCGCCCGACCCACGTCTCGCTGCGCCCGCCGCCGTACGAGGCCGCGGTGTCGAAGAAGGTGACGCCGCCGGCCCAGGCCGCGTCCATGAGCGCGAACGCCTCATCCTCGCTCTCGCCGGTGCCGAACAGCTCGGGGGCGGAGCCGATGCCGCCGAAGTTTCCGCACCCCAGCCCGACCCGCGAGACCGTGAGGCCGGTGGCGCCCAGCTGCCGGAAGTCCACAGGCGCAGCCTATTCCCGAGTTGGTGGCGCACGCCGCGACGTGGGAGAATCCCAGCGTGACGCGCCACGCAGTGTCAGAAGGCGAACTTCAGGCGAGCCGCGCCGACGGCGACACGGCCGCGCGCGCCGTCGCGATCGATCGGGGCTTCGGCTCGGAGGTCCTCGAGCTCCACGTCACGCGCTTCGACCCGGGACGTTCGCAGCAGCGGACGCTCGAGGGCGTGCAGGAGATCATGTACGCGGCCGATGGAAGCGGGAGCCTGATCGTCGACGGGCGGTCGGACCGGCTCCAGCCGATGACGGCCGCCTACGTGGGCGCGGGCGAGACGTACGAGATCGAGAACCCCGGGCCCGGGACCCTGCTGGTGATTTCGGCGGTCGCGCCTCAGACCGACGGCGGCCCGCAAGTCGATCGCCGCACGGTGCGCTACGAGGATCAGGAGCCGCTGCCCGCGAGCGGCGACCGCGAGTTCCGCTACCTCGTCACCGACGAGGTCGGCTGCACCGAGCTGACGCAGTTCTTCGGGATCATCGCCCCGGGGCGGGCCCCTGACCACAGCCACGTCTACGACGAGGTGATCTACGTGCTCGAGGGCGAAGGAATGCTTCACATCGACGACTCGCACGAGCCGGTCGGTGCCGGAACGTGCATTCATCTCCCGCCATTTCTCGAGCATTCGCTCGAGAACAGCGGGGACGGCCCGATGAAGGTGGTCGCCACCTTCCATCCCGCCGGCGACCCGGCCTCGCGGGCCTACGAGGCAAACGAATGAGGACTACCGGAGTCTCAACCTTGGATAGGGAAACTCGGAGGAGGGCAACGTGAAGAAATTCGTAATCGCCGCGGTTCTCGCGGCAGGGGTGGCTGCGCTCGCAACGGCCGCCTTCGGAGCAATCAATTCGCCGAGCCGGACAGCGGCGCCAAGCGCCGTGTCGGCGGCGACCGTCAAGTGCGGCTCGACGCGCACGATCGGCCTCGCGGCCCCGATCACAGGCCCCGCGGCCGCGATCGGGAACCAGCAGGTTCGCTGGGCGAAGTACTACGTCAAGCGCTGGAACGCCGTGAAGGCGAATAAGAACAAGAGGATCAAGGTCGTCGCGGGCGACACGCAGCTGGGCGTGGATACGGCGTTCGCGGTCAAGGTCGCCAAGTCGTTCAGCTCGAACTCGAAGATCCTCGGCGTCGTCGGCCCGGCCGGCAGCCAGGAGGTCGTCGCGTCGACGTCGGCGTACAAGGGCGGAAAGCTCGGGTTCGTCTCGGGCTCGGCCACACGCACGACGCTCACGGATGGCCACACCGACGGCAACCGGCGCGGGTACTTCTTCCGCACCGTGCCGAACGACGGCGCACAGGCCCCGGTGGTCGCCAACTGGATGACCAAGAAGCTGAAGTGGAAGCGGGTCTACATCATCGACGACCAGGAGACGTACTCGCAGGGCCTTGCGAACGGCGTGCAGACGCGGCTCAACGCGAAGGGCGTCAAGACCACCCGCGACTCGATCAGCCAGACCGACTCGGACTTCTCGTCGAAGATCGCGAAGATCCCGAGTAACACCCAGGGCATCTACATCCCGTGGCAGCTCGCCCCGCAGGCCCAGGCCTTCGGGCAGCAGCTGAAGGCCGCGGGCAAGGCCAAGATCAAGCTGTTTGGCTCGGACGGCCTATTCGCCCCAGGTGTCTGGAAGATCGTAGGCTCGTACGACTCGGCCTTCCCGTACAACCCCGCCGATCCAGCAGTGAAGGCGTACATCAAGGCTCACCACGGCAACGGGGAGTTCTTCGGGCTCCCGTCGTACGTGGCGGCCCAGGTGGTTGTGGGCGCCGTCACGAGGGCCTGCGCGGACGGCAAGGCAACCCGTGCCGAGGTGCGCAAGCAGATCGCGAAGACGAAGCTGAAGACCTCGATCATCGGCTTCCCGGTCTCGTTCGCGCGTACCGGCGAAATGCACGCTCCGGCCACCTTCGGGGTCTTCCAGATCCAGAAGAACGGCTCGTTCAAGCGACTCGGCTGAGCAAGCGCCGCGGTTCGAACAACGACGTGCGGCCCATCCTCGATGGGCCGCACGTCGCTCTGAGAGAGTTAGGGCCGGCGTGAACGCGGCTTCCTCACAGCGGCTCGGCAACCTGGCCGGCCTCGGGCTGGCCCTCGTCGCGTGGATGTTCTACGCGGTCTACTTCTCGCCCACCGAGGGCTGGGTCTTCTTCTTCCAGCTGACGGTGAACGGGATCATCCTCGGCAGCGTCTACGCGCTGATCGCGCTCGGCTACTCGATGGTCTACGGGATCCTGAAGCTGCTGAACTTCGCCCACGGCGACGTGTACATGATCGGCGCGTTCATCGGCTTCGGCGTGCTCACGCTGCTCGGCGGACCGCTGAACCCGGCGATCCCCGTGGCGGTGCTCGTGTTCTGCATGTTCGTGGTGGCGATGCTCGGCTCGGGGCTGCTCGGCCTCGCGATCGAGCGCTTCGCCTACCGGCCGCTGCGCGACGCGCCGCGGATCGCGCCGCTGATCTCCGCGCTCGGGGTCGCGTTCTTCCTCGAGAACTCGGCGCTGCTGCTGTTCGGCTCGCAGTTCCGCAACTACGACGGCTTCGAACTGATCAGCTACAACGGCATCCATCTCGGCGGCGACAGCGGCGTCTTCATCCAATACCTCGGCGTGATCGTGATCGTCGGAGCCCTTCTCCTGATGCTGGCGCTGATCGCCCTCGTGCGCTGGACCCGCCTCGGCAAGGCGATGCGCGCCGTCTCCTTCGACCGGGAGGCGGCCGCGATGATGGGCATCGACCCGGACCGCGTGATCGCGGCCACCTTCTTCATCGGCTCCGCGCTCGCGGGCGCCGCGGGCGTGATGTTCGGCTTGCTCTTCAGCCAGATCTACCACCTGATGGGCTTCCTCGCGGGCCTGAAGGGGTTCACCGCCGCCGTAGTCGGCGGGATCGGCAGCATCCCCGGCGCGATGCTCGGCGGCCTGCTCGTGGGCCTGGTCGAGTCGTGGGCGCGGGGGTACCTGAACGGCAACATCTCCGACCTGGTCGTGTTCGGGATCCTGATCGGCGTGATGCTCGTGCGACCGAGCGGGCTCCTCGGCACGCCCGCGCTGCAGAAGGTGTAGGACGCCGTGAGCGAGAACACTCCGGGCATTCCCGAGAGCGCCGGACAGATCGGCGTCGATCAGTGGGTCGAGCGCGCGGACGAGCTCACCGAGCGGCGCGGAGGCCTCGCCGGCCACATCGGCCGGCTCTGGGAGCGTCTGCCGCCGGCCGGCAAGCTCGCGCTGCTGACGCCGGCCATCCTCGTCCCCTTCCTCCCGTTCGTCAGCGAGGGGAACCTCTTCAACTACGGCCTCTTCATCCTGATCTACGCCCTGCTGGCGCTCGGGCTGAACGTCGTCGTCGGCTTCGCGGGGCTGCTCGACCTCGGCTACGTCGCGTTCTTCGGCTTCGGCGCCTACACCTACGCCTTCCTCTCCGGCACGCACTCGAACAAGGGCCACGTCTTCACCCACCACTGGGATGCCCAGTACTCGATCCTCCTCGCGGTGCTCGTCTGCGCCGTGCTCGGGCTCTTCCTCGGCTCGTCCTCGCGCCGGCTGCTCGGCGACTACCTCGCGATCGTCACTCTCTTCTTCGGCCAGGCGTTCGTCGTCTTCACCAACGCCGCCGACCCGTACGGGATCACGAATGGCTCGAACGGGCTCGCGAACATCGCGCCGCTCACCTTCTTCGGCAGGTTCACGATCAGCACGACGCGCGGCTACTACTGGTTCCTGCTCGGCTGCGTCGTCCTCGTGCTCATCGTTCTCTACTGCATCAGCGAGTCCAGGACGGGCCGCGCCTGGAAGGCCTCGCGGGAGGATCCGCTGGCGGCCGAGATGATGGGCATGCCGGTGAACCGGCTGAAGATCATGGCGTTCAGCCTCGGCGCCGCCATCGCGGGCCTTGCCGGAAGCGTCTTCGCGGCGGCGCAGACCGGCGCGTTCCCCCAGAACTTCGGCACCCAGGTGCTGATTTTGATCTACGCGGTCGTGATCCTCGGTGGCACCGGCAGCCTGACCGGCATGATCGTCGGCGCGATCGCGATCATCGCCTCGAACCAGGTGCTCGACTCGACCTCACCGCCGAATGTCGCGCGCGTGCTCTTCTACGCGGCGCTGATCGCAACCGTCTACTTCACGATGCGCAGGTCCTGGCCGCGGCTCATCACGGCCTTCGCGGCGACCGTGGTCTTCGGCTTCGCGGTGCATGCGATCGTCGACGCGGTCTGGTCGCGCGGCACGGCGGGCCAGGTCACCTCCGGCGGCTTCCTGACCGGGGTGATCCGGAACTGGGTGCTGCTGCCGACCAACCCGGGGCGGCTCGCGGTCTACGGCTACCTGCTGATGATCGC
>DATLPH010000119.1:0-22710 GCA_035535855.1 Gaiellaceae bacterium | reverse complement strand
GTCGGCGTCGTTCAGCAGCGCGCCCTTGCCCTTTTCGGCGACCCACTCCTCGCCGGTGCCGAAGTCGTAGACGTAGCCGAAGGTGACATCGTCCATCGTCTCCCCCTCGGCGACCGCGATCGAGACCGAGAAGAAGGGGATTCCGCGCTTCGCGTTCAGCGAGCCGTCGATCGGGTCGACCACGATCCGCAGCGGGCCGTCACCGATCACGCCGACTTCCTCGGAGACGATCGTCGTGCCCTCGATCGCGCTCAGGCGCTCGAGGATCACCTTCTCCGCGGCCGCGTCGACCGCGGTCGTCTCGTCGCCGCCCTCCCCGTCGCCCACGACCGGCTCGCGCTCGTCCCGGGTGGGCAGCTCGAGCAAGACGCCGCGGACGTCCTGGACCGCGCCGCGGCAGACGGCGAGCCAGTCGGTCAAAGCTCGAGGAACAGAAGTCCGCTCACGAGCTTCGGATAGAAGTAGGTGCTTTTCTGCGGCATCGTCTCGCCGCGCTGAGCCACGGCGAAGACGTCCTCGATGCGGGTCGGGCGCATGAGCACCGCCAGCTCGGCCTCGCCGTCGTCCACCGCGCGCACAGCCTCGTGCCAGTCGGGGGTGTAGCTGATCCCCTCGTGGCCGAGGCGGTCGACGAGCTGCACGTCGAGCTCGTTTCCGTTGATCGCGAGCTCTGCGCCGCCGCCGCGATAGACGACCGCCGCGGCGCGATCCGGCGGCACCCGCTGCAGAGCCTCGAGAGCGACAGACGCTCCCAGCTGATCCTCCTCCGCCGGGAGCCTCTCCTCGGGCTCGTGCTCGAACACCCGGTGCGTCGGGAAGATCATCAGGCCGGGGTCGTCGAGGCTGACCAGGACAGCGAGCACGTAGGCGCTCTCGGGCGTGCCTGCTTCCTCGTGGTAGGCGAGCGCGGTCTCGTAGCGATGGTGACCGTCGGCGATCAGGAGCTGGCGGTCGGCGAAAGCATCGGTGAGGCCGTCGGCAGACAGTCGCCAGAGTCGCGCCCCCTCGATCTCGAGATCGGGCTCGCGCGCAGGGCGCTCGGCCGGTGGCTCGCCTTCGTAGAGGAAGAACAACGGCTCGAGCTGGGCGCCGACCTCGCGCAAGAGCTTGAGCCGGCCCTCCTTCGGGCCGCGGTGCGTTCGCTCATGCGGCAGCACGACGCGGTTCTCGTACGGCTCGGCGCGCAGCGCGGCGACCAGGCCCTCGCGCGTGCGCGCGACCCCGTCCGGGCCGACGTAGTCCTGCGAGAGCCACCAGAAGCCGGGCTCCTCCACGGTGAGCGTCCCGTCCTCCCGCCACTCGCGCCAGAGGCGGCCTGCGTCGGCCTCGTCTGTCGGCAGGGTCAGGTGGACGACGTTGTGTGGGTCGCGGGCGGAAAGCTCGTCGCGCTCGGCGGGCGAGATGACGTCGTAGGGAGGCGCGACGAGGGCGTCGAGCGAGCCGGCGCGCTCGTCGTAGCGGACGGCGCGAAACGGCTTCACCTCGGCCACGGGGCGGGAGCGTACCATCCGTGTTCGGGCCTAGACTCGCGGGGTGAGCGCGATCGCTTCTCTAGCCGAAGACCGGGTCGTGGAGGGCGTCTACGCGGTCGCCAAGAAAGAACGGCGGCGCACAAAGGCGGGGTCGCCGTACCTCGCGCTGGAGCTCGTCGACCCCAGCGGACGGATCGAGGCGCGCGTATGGTCGGACGTCGAGCTGCTGGACTCGCGGTTCGGCGAGGGCGACGCGGTGCGGGTGCTCGGGCGCGTCGAGCGCTTCCGCGACCGGCTACAGCTGGAGGTGCGCTCGCTGGAGGCCGCGGACGCGGACCCCGCGGACTTTGCGCCGGCGATGCGTCGTGACGCGGCCGAGCTGGACGGCTTTCTCGAGTTCCTCGCAGCCGAGATCTCGCATCCGGGGCTACGCGCTGCGGTCGGGCGATTCTTCGAGGACGAGCCGGTGCGCGCGGCGCTGCGCGGCTTGCCCGCCGCGGACACCCACCACACCTATGCGGGCGGCCTGCTCGAGCACACGGTGGGCGTGGCCACGCTCTGCCGCGAGGCGGCGCAGCTGCACCCGCGCCTGCGCGCCGATCTCGTGCTGGCGGCAGCGCTGCTCCACGACATCGGCCGGACCGCCGAGCTGGAGCGTGGCCCGACCTTCCGCGCGACACAGGAGGGACGGCTTCTCGGCCACGTGCACCTGGGCCTCCGCCTGATCGAGCAGCGGGCCGCCGCGCTCGAGCCCGAGGTGCGGGCGGAGCTGTTGCACGCGGTGGCCGTACACCACGAGGCGCGTGGAGCTCGCACGGCCGAGGCGGCCGTCCTCTACCACGCGAACCAGCTCGACGCCGCCGCGGCGACCCGGCCCGTCGAGTAGCTGCCGGACCCTTCGCCAAGAGTCACAGCTTCGGCGCGAAGCGGTACGCGACCCGTGCGACTTCCAGCGATACGCTCGCGGCGGGTGGCGGGTGGATCTCTTCTTCCCCACCCAGGGTGGTGGGGAAGCGCGCGCGTGAACCCTTTACGGCTTGAGCGGTTCGAGCTCTGCGACCCGGGTGGCGATCTCGTCTCGAACCGCGCGCACCTCGTCGAGCGGCTGCCCAGCAGGGTCGGGCAGCTCCCAGTCAAGGTACTGCTTGCCCGGGAGCACCGGACAGGCATCGCCGCAGCCCATCGTCACGACCAGCTCCGCCCACTCGACGTCCTCCCGGGACAATCCCTGCGGCGTCCGGTCGCCGACTCCGAGCCCAACCTCGGCCAGAGCCTCGACGACCTCGGGGTGAACCCGTTCCGCAGGCCGAGAGCCCGCTGACCGAGCTTCTCCGCCTCGACGCTCGTAGAGCGCCTGGGCCATCTGCGAGCGGCCCGCGTTCTGGACACAGACGAACAGCACGCGCGGCAGGCCGCTCACGCCGCGCTCCTCGCGCCGCTGCCGCCAAGCGCGAACGCGAGCTCGCCGACCGCCTCTGGCACGAGCCGGTAGTAAACCCACGTGCCGCGCTTCCTTGCGACCTCGACGAGGCCGGCCTCTCGCAGCACCTTCAGGTGGTGCGAGACGGTCGGCTGCGCGAGGCCCAGCGTCCCTATGAAGTCGCAGACGCAGACCTCCTCGGCGCCGGCCAGCCCGTTCACGATCGCAACGCGGCTCGGATCCGCGAGCGCCTTGAACCGCGTCGCGAGCGACTGCGCCGTGCCCTCCTCCAGCGGAGGCGAACCAGGGCAGCAACACGGTTTGGTGAAGATCTCGAGGCGACGATGCATTGACGATCATCAATGTATCAGCTAGCGTCGTCGCCATGAAAGGAGGCCCGGATGAACGCGTGTGACTGCGACTGTGATTGCTGCGACTGCGGCTGCTGCTAAGGGTCGCTAGACGTTGAAGCGGACGGTGAGCACGTCGCCGTCCTGCACCTCGTAGGTCTTGCCTTCGAGCCGCTGCAGGCCGCGGCGCGCCACCTCCGCGTAGCCGCCGCTCTGGACGAGGTCGTCCCACCGCACCACTTCGCACCGGATGAAGCCGCGGGCGATGTCCGTGTGGACCGAGGCGGCCGCCTCCAGGGCCGTCTGGCCCCGCCGCAGGGTCCAGCCTCGCGCCTCCGTCTCGCCGGCCGTGAAGAACGTGAGCAGCCCGAGTACTTCGAACAGGCGGTGAACGACCTCGTCGAGAGCCGACTCGCCGTCTCGAAACGCGGCCGCCTCCTCATCCGGCAGCTCCGCGAGCTCGGCCTCCAGCTTCAGATCGATCCCGCCCGGCCCGTTGACCACAGGGACGACCGGCTTCGTCGTCAACGGCTCCAGCTCCGGCGGCAGCGGGCCCTGCCACGCGCGCAGGGACTTGCCTGCATCGAGCTGGGCGAGCACGCGCTCGAGCTCTGCGACCTCCTCCCGGAGCTTCGAGTCACCCGACTTCGCCTGCTTCGCCACCCGCTCGAGCCGTCGCTCGACGTGATCGCGGTCGGCGACCAGGAGCTCGAGCTCCAGCCGCTCGAGGTCACCGTCGGGATCCGCATTCGCCGAGAAGCCATCCACCACGGCGACCAGAGCGTCGACGCGGCGCAGGTTGCCGAGCAGCTGCGGCCCGGTGCCCGGCACGTCGACCACGCGCGCGGCGGCCGGGGTCACCTTGGCTGACGAGACCACCTCCGCGAGCTGACCCAGCCGCTCGTCGGCGATCGGCGCCATGCCGACGTGCTCCTTGCCGAAGTCGGGCCCGACTCCGGCCCGCGTGAGCACGTTGAAGAGCGTGGTCTTCCCGGCCGTCGGGAGCCCGACGATTCCCGCTTCTAACACCGCGCTAGTCTGGCGTGAGTTGCTTCTGCAGCGAGGCGAGCGCGCGATGCTGCAGCGACTTCACGGCGCCCTCCGACTTCTCGAGGATCGTCCCCGCCTCGCCGTTCGAGAAGTTGAACACGAACTTCAGCATCAGCACCTGCTGCTGCTCGTGGGAGAGGCTCTCGATCAGCTGGAGCATGCTGCGCCGGCCGATCGACTGCAGCGCCGCCTCCTCGGCCGACGACTCCTCGGCGCCCTCCGGCTCGGGAACCTCCTCCTCCGGCTGCCATCGCCGCGAGGCGCGGAAGTGGTCCATCGCGAGGTTGTGGGCGATGCGGAAGAGCCACGCCGAGAACGGTGCGGAGCGCCAGCGGAAGCGCCCGATCGCCTCCAACATCTTGAGAAAGGTCTGCGTCGTCAGGTCCTCGGCGTCGTGACGGTTCCCGACGCTCATGTGCAGGTAGCTGTAGATCCGGTCGAAATGCAGCAGGTACAACGACTCGAGCGCTTCGCGGTCGCCCTGCTGGGCGAGCTCGACGAGACGTCGAAGATCGTCGGTACCGGTGCGTGCGACCGCGCTCGGGCTCACTGCCAGAGCTTGCCCCGCGTGGACAGACTGCTAACGCGGCTCAGCCGGAGCTGAAGCCGACGCGGCCTTCACGCGAGAAGCGCTTGACGTAGACGACTCGCCGCAGAGAGACCGAGTAGCGGCCGTCGTCGGCCTCCAGCGCAAAGGTTCCGTCACGCCCTTCCCCGAGCGAGCGCTCGAGCTCGTCCGCGGCCTGGAGCTCGACGTAGGCGCCGAGCACCTGGCCGCCGTCGAAGCAGATCTCGATTCGGACCCGCTCCTCAGCCATCGCTGACGATCTCCGCGAGCACGCCGTGCACGGCGTCGGGATGGACGAAGGCGACCTCGAGCCCGAAGAGCCCGCGCCGCGGCTGAGCGTCGATCAGCTCGGCGCCCTCCGCGGCCAGCTCGCCGAGCGCGACGTTGACGTCCTCGACCTCGTAGGCCACGTGGTGCATGCCGGGACCGCGCTTGGCGAGGAACTTGCCCACCGGGGTGTCGTCACTCAGCGCCGCGAGCAGCTCGACCCGGTCGGAGCCGATCCGCAGCGACGCAGCCTCGACGCCCTGCTCGGACACCGTCTCGCGGTGCTCGACGTGCGCGCCGAAGAGCCGTTCGTAGGTCGTGACCGCCTGGTCGAGGTTGTCGACGGCGACGCCGAGGTGATGAATCCCACGCGGCTCCACGCGGCGATCGTAGCGTTTGGTCAGTCGGCGGCGACGGCTCTGACCGTGCCCATGGTTTCCGAGGAGCGCGATTCCTGCTCCGTGCCGGCAACCAGCTTGCCGAGCTCATCCTTGTCGAGCGTCTCCTTCTCGAGCAGCGCCTTCGCGATCCGGTCGAGGACGGCGCGGTGCTTCTCCAGCAGCCGGATCGCCTCCTCGTAGGCCTCGTCGGTGAGGCGCGCCTGCTCCTGGTCGCGCAGCCGCTTCGTCTCCTCGGACAGCGCGTAGTTGTCCGCGCGCATCGTCCGCGAGGCCGTCGCGTTCGACATGCCGTACTCGAAGACCATCGCCCGCGCAACCTCGGTCGCCTTCTCGAGGTCGTTCGCGGCACCGTTCGTGACTCGGCCGAAGACGATCTGCTCGGCCGCGCGGCCGGCGAGGTAGACCTTGAGCAGGTCCTCGAACTCCTCGGCGGTGTGCAGGTAGCGCTCCTCGGTGGGAAGATTGAGCGTGTAGCCGAGCGCCTGGCCGCGCGAGACGATCGTCACCTTGTGCACGGGTAGGAGGTCGCCGGTCAGGTGGGACATGACCGCATGGCCCGCCTCGTGGTAGGCGAGGATCCTGCGCTCCTTCTCGGTCATCACCTTCCGCTGCTGCAGGCCGGCGACGACCCGCTCCATGGCGTCCTCGAAGTCGGACTGCCGAATCGCCGTCTGGCTCGAGCGCCCGGCGATGATCGCGGCCTCGTTGGCGATGTTCTCGAGCTCCGCCCCAGTCAGGCCCGCGGTCTGGCGCGCGATCGAGCGTAGGTTGACGCCGGTCGCGAGGGGCTTGCCGCGAACGTGGACGTGCAGGATCTCCTCGCGGCCGGCCAGGTCGGGCGCGGCGACGAGCACCTGCCGGTCGAAGCGGCCGGGGCGCAAGAGCGCGACGTCCAGGTCCTGGAGGCGGTTCGAGGCGCCCATTACGATCACCTGGTCGCGCGTCTCGAAGCCGTCGAGCTCGACCAGCAGCTGGTTCAGCGTCTGGTCCTGCTCACGCGAGAAACCGTGGCCGGTGCGCTGCGCGCCGACCGCGTCGAGCTCGTCGATGAAGACGATCGAGGGCGCGTTCTTGCGCGCCTCTTCGAAGAGCTTGCGGATCCGCGCGGCGCCGAGACCGGCAAACATCTCGACGAAGGCCGAGGCGCTCTGCGCGTAGAAGCGCGCGCCCGCCTCGCTGGCGATTGCCTTGGCAAGCAGCGTCTTGCCGGTTCCAGGCGGTCCGTAGAGCAAGATCCCCTTCGGCACGCGCGCTCCGAGGCGGCCGAAGCGGTCAGGGTCGCTGAGGAAGTCGATCACCTCGCGCAACTCGCCCTTCGCCTCGTCGAGGCCGGCGACGTCGTCCCAGGAAACGTTGGAGTCGGAGGTGATCGTCTTCGCCGCGGTCACGCGTGGCATCACCTGCAGGGTGCGCCAGAGAATGTAGACCATCAGGACGAGCAGGACCGCGAAGAAGAGCGGCAGCCAAGCTGCGATCCCGTCGCGGAAGAAGACCAGCCAGTCACCCATCCCTTCCCTCGTTATCGCCGTCTTTCGGCCCCGAGTCAACGGGCGGCCACGCGAGGAGGCGCCACTAGACTGGGAGCCGTGCTGCCGGTGCCTGCCCATTTCGACCCGGCGACGGTGGCCGAGATCTGGCGTGTCCAGTACGAAGAGCTGGCTCGCGACGCCGAAGATTGGGCGCACGAGCACGAGCTCCAGCCAGTCGTCGAGGACGCATTCCGAATCTGCCTCGCCGCGGTCGACGTCCAGAACACGTTCTGCATCCCGGCGTTCGAGCTATTCGTGGGCGGCCGCTCCGGGACGGGGGCCGTGGCCGACAACCGGCGCCTGTGCGAGTTCCTCTACCGCAACCTCGACGCGATCACCAAGATCGTCCCCACGCTTGACACGCACCAGGCGATGCAGGTGTTTCACGCCATCTGGCTCGTGGACGACGAGGGAAACCATCCGCGGCCGTACACGCTGGTCTCCGCAGACGACGTGGAGTCGGGGCGCTGGTTCGTGGACGAGATCGTGGCCCGCAGCCTCGGGCTCGACCCAGAGTACGCACAACGCCATCTCCTGCACTACACGCGGGAGCTCGAGACTTCGGGCAAGTACAACCTAACGATCTGGCCGTATCACGCGATGCTCGGCGGCATCGGGCACGCGCTCGTGCCCGCGGTCGAGGAGGCGATCTTCTTCCACTCCGTCGCGCGGCGCTCACAGCCCGACTTCCAGCAGAAGGGACTCTCGCCGCTCACCGAGCACTACTCGGTGCTCGGGCCGGAGGTGACGCGCGGGCCCGACGACGAGCTGCTCGGCGAGCCCAACACGCCGCTGCTCGAGGAGTTGTTGAGCTTCGATGCGGTTGTGATCGCGGGCCAGGCGAAGAGCCACTGCGTCGCGTGGACGATCGATGACCTCCTGTCCTCGCACCTCCGCGACGAGCGACGGCTCGCTGAGAAGGTCTACCTGCTGGAGGATTGCACCTCGCCTGTCGTCGTGCCTGGCGCCGTCGACTACACCGATGAGGCGGACGCGGCCTTCGAACGCTTCGCGGCCGCCGGCATGCACGTCGTTCGCTCGACCGACCCGATCGAGGACTGGCCGGGAGTTGCGGCCTCGGCCCGCGCCTGAGCCTTACTCCACGAGCTCCAGCCGCCTGTTCTCGCGGTAGCCGCGACCGACCTTCGCGGAAGGCCGGCCGTCCGTCATCACGATGTCGGCGGTGAAGTCGTTCTCGCCGCGGATCAGCGCCGAGCCGACGCCGTACGAGTCGACCGGGACGCCAAGGCTCTCGAACGCGCTGATCCGCTCGGCGTCGAAGCCGCCCGAGACGACGATCCTGACCTGCTCGAACCCGTCCCGGTCGAGCGCCTCGCGCACCTTGCGGACGAGCCGTTCGTTCACCCCACGGGGATCGAAGTCGCCCATCTCGCCCCAGAGCGAGCGGTCGACGAGTTGCCCCGAGGTGTCGAGTCGCACGCCCCAGAGCCGTGGCCCGAGCGCCCGCGCCACCTCGAGCGCGGTCCTGACCGAGTCGTTCTCGAAGTCGACGAGCACGGTGACGTTGATGTCGGAATCGACGTTCTCGATGAACTTCGTCGCAGCGAGCACGGTGTTGCCGCCGTACGAGGCGATCAGGGCGTGCGGGACCGTGCCGATGCCGCGTCCCCCCCACCACGAGGCCTGCGCGTCCGAGGTGACGCCGATCTGCGTGCCGACGACCTGGCCGGCGACGTAGGCGGCGTAGCCGTCCCCCGTCTGCACGCGATGGTGGTCGTGCCGGGCCGGCATGAAGATGATCGGCTTGCCGTTCGCCGCCTCGAGCACGCGCACGACGTTGGACGTGATCAGCGTCCGCCGGGCGAGCGTGCCGAGGTAGACCGTCTCGAGGTGGGCGAAGGCGGTGTAGTCGCCCTCGATCGTGAGCACGGGCTCGTAGGGGTCGATCCTGTCGCCGTCGTGGAGCGCGTGCACGGTCAGCTCGTCCCATTCGTCCGCGCAGAGCTTCAGAACGGCGATCGCCTCGTCGACCCCGCCGAGGTACGAGTGGTGCTTCTGGAAGGCCTGCATCACGACGCGCGGATGGCGCCCGTCGCGCAGCAGCACCTCGCGGGTGTGGTTGAAGTACGCGTCGGTGTAGTAGCCCTCCCGCATCTTCTCAACGGGGAGGTCGAAGATCTCGGGCGGAAGCCGCTTAGTGCTTGTTCGCTCCATCGGCCTCGCGCTCCAGTTTGAGGCAGGCGGCGAGTGCCGCCTCGGCGACCTCGAGCTGCTGCGGCGTCGGCTCGGCGGTCGCGAGGCGATGCTGGAGCTCGTGCCCGGGCCACGCGAGCGCGCGCGAGAGCGGCTTGTCAGGGTGGCGCGTCATCCAGCCGAAGGTCTCGGTCGCGACAGCGAGTGCCCCGATCTGGGCTGCCAGGCGCGCGGGGGCGCGCAGGTGCGCAGGTGCGCGCGAGGCGAGCGTCGCCCCGATCGCCGAGCTGGCGACGAGTGGGCCGAGCAGGTGCGAGCCGCAGCGCTCGTGCTCGCGCGCGCGAGGCTCGCCGTGCTCGTAGCTGCCGATCGAGATGTGCTCGGCGCCGTGGTAGGCGGCGAGGTCGGAGCTCCGGACGGCGAGCGCAGCGGGTGCGAGCGAGAGGATGCCGCCGACGAGCTCCCGCGCGAGCGGGGTCAACCGGTTCGACTCCTTGATCGCGCGGACGACCAGCGCGGTGCCGGCCATCGCCGCGAGCACCTGCGGGCGCTGGAACGGGAGCCTGGCCTCCGGGAGCCTCCTGTGCACCTGAGGCAGGAGCGAGAAGACTTCGGCGATGCGGGCCGGCCCGCGCAGCAGCGGGTTCTGCACCCGCGCGGCGCGGAAGCGCTTGTACTCGGACGCGACCTCGAGCTCGCCGTCGGCGTTGCGGATCGCGCATGCCCAGGAGTGCGGCCCGTGCACGAGCACGCCGTTCTGGAGCGCCATCCCGCCGAGCCGGACCTTGTTCTCCATCGCGGGGAGCCTAGCTAGAGCCCGTCACCTCGACGGCCGCGTGGCGGAAGCACCGCACGGCGAGCTCGAGGTCGTCGACGGCGATGCGCTCGTCCGCCGAGTGGATCAGCCTCGCCGCGAGCTGCGCATCCATCGTCTTCGTCGGGAAGAAGCCGTACGCGACGGTGCCGAAGGCCTCGCGCAGCCAGTGGCTGTCGGTGAACCCGGCCACGCACACGGGCAGCACCGCCGCCTCGGGCTCGACCTCGGCGACGAAGCTCGCGACCGCGTCCCAGAGCGGGCCGCCGAGCTGGGAGCGCGTGCCACCTCGGCCCTCGATCCACTCGAAGTCGTAGTCGCCCTCGCCGAGCACCTCGCGCAGCAGCGGCTCGACCTCGGCCTGCGTCTGGCCGGGTAGGAGGCGGCAGTCGACGACGACCTCGCAGACGTGCGGGATCACGTTGCGCCGCTGCGATGCGGAGATGATCGTCGGCGACAGCGTCAGCGAGAGCAGCGGCTCCAGCAGCTCCGCGGCGGCGACGTCCGCACCGCGCGCCAGTTCGAGCGCCTCGGCGGGATCGAGCGGCCCGCCGGCCAAGGCCTGCACCATCGCCTCGGTTTCCGGGCCGAGCCGCAGCTCCGGCTCGTACGCCGCGAGCCGCTCGATCAGCGGCGCGGCCTTGACGAGCGCGTTGTCGGCGATCCCAGGGACCGATGCGTGGCCGGCGCGCCCGTGCACGAGCAGCCGGAAGGGCGAGCTCATCTTCTCCGCGCTCGAGCACAGGTAGAAGGTCTTGCCGAAGAGCTCCATCCGCTCGCCGGCGCCCTCGTTGAGCGCGAAGTCGGTGCGGACGGCGTCCGGGTGCGCCTCGCAGAGCCAGGGCAGGCCGAAGCCCTCCCCGACCTCCTCGTCGGCGCAGGCCGCGAAGACGAGGTCACCCGCCGGCTGGTAGCCCTCGCGAGCGAGCGACGCGATCGCGACGGCGCTGGCCGCGACCTGTCCCTTCATGTCGAGCGCCCCCCGGCCCCAGATCTCGCCCTCGCGGAGCTCACCCGACCACGGGTCGACCTGCCAGTCGGCCGGGTCGGCGACGACGGTGTCCGTGTGCGAGAGCAGCATCAGGCTCGGCCCGTCGCCGCTGCCCGGGATCCGAGCCACGAGGTTCGCGCGCTCAGGCACCTTCGCGTAGAGCTCGACGGCCACGCCGCTCTCGGCGAGGTAGCCGCGCAGAAGCTCGGCCGCCTGGGTCTCGTTCCCGGGCGGGTTGACCGTGTCGAGGCGGATCAGCTCCTGGAGGAGCCCTACGACCTCGTCGCGGAGCGAGTCAGTCCTCCTCATTCGCGAGCTCGGTCAACAGGTTCCGCGCCTGCCAGAGCTCCGGATAGAAGCGCTGCTTGATCAGCCCGCCCAGCAGCTCGACCGGCGTGCCCTGCGTGCCGACAACCTGATCGCCGATCACGCGGGCGACGACGAGGTAGTGCCGCATGCGCCAGAGGCTGACCCGCTCGTCCCAGGCGATCAGCAACTCCGCGAGCTGGTAGAGGTCTTCGTGCTCCCGGCCCTGGCGGTAGAGCTCGACGATGTTGAGACCCTGCTCGCGGACCAGCGCGTTGAACGCCTGCCCGAGCTGCGGCGTAACCTTCCGGATCCCGCGAAAGCCCGGGGAGTCGAAGCCGCTCCCGTGGCCGAGCACCTTGCGGATCGCCTGGTACTCCCACGGCGACATCTGCTCGAGCATGTCGAGCTGGCCGATCACGTATTCGACCGCCTCGACCGCGCGCCGGATCAGGCGCTCCGCGGGCGCGAGCTCCCTTTGCTCGAGCAGCCGCGTCGCCTCAGCGACCTCGGTCCAGGCGAGCTTCAGCCAGAGCTCGGACGCCTGGTGGACGGTCTGGAAGAGCAGCTCGTCGCGGTGGACCTGCTCGTCGGGACCCTTCTGGAGGGCGAGCAGCTCGTCCGTCCGGAGGTAGCGCTCGTAGTCGCTCGCGCCCTGGCCCCCGAGGATCGGCTCGCTGTAGTCCTCCACAGTCACGACGCCGGTGGTTGGAAGAGGTAAAGCTCGTAGCCGTCGGGATCGGTGATCCTCGCCGCGGCGCCCCACTCCTCGCGCATCGTCTCCTCAACCTCGACACCTGCGGCCCGCAGCCGCTCGGTCGCGCCGTCGAGGTCTCCGACCTCGAGGTTGACGTGGATCGTGCCCGCAGAGAGCGCTCCGATGCCCTCGTGCGCGCGATGCAGCGCGAAGCGCGTACCTCCAAGCGAGGCCTCCTGCCAGTCGTCGTCGCCCTCGAGCGGGATCCCGAGGAGGTCGCGGTAGAAGGCGACCGAGGCCTCCATCTCCGAGACGTAGAGGTAGACGACGTTCAGCCGGCGGACGAGCGCCTCCGTGGTCGTGCCCATGGCGCGGAGCATACTTCTCGCATGAGCGATCTCTTCGCCGACGCCGCGAAGGAGCGGCTGCACGAGGTGGCGCCGCTTGCGCTCCGCCTGCGCCCGCGCACGCTCGACGAGTTCGTCGGGCAGGAACAGGTGCTGGGCGAGAGCTCGGCGCTGCGGCTTGCGATTGCGGAGGACCGGGTCGGCTCGGCGATCCTCTACGGGCCTCCTGGCACGGGCAAGACGACCCTCGCGCGGATCGTGGCCGAGACCACCGGCGCCGCGTTCGAGGAGCTCTCGGCGGTGTCAGCCTCGGTCAAGGACGTGCGCGAGGTACTGGCGCGGGCGCGCGAACGGCTCGGTGGCTCCGGACAGCGGACGATCCTCTTCCTGGACGAGATCCATCGCTTCAACAAGGCGCAGCAGGACGCGCTCCTGCCCGCGGTCGAGGAGGGGCTCGTAACGCTGATCGGAGCGACGACCGAGAACCCGTACTTCGAGGTCAACTCGGCCCTGCTCTCACGCTGTCAGATCTACGAGCTCGAGCCCCTGACCGAGGACGACCTGCGCGTGATCGTCTCTCGCGGCGCCGAGGCGCTGGAGGCGGACGTGTCCGCCGAGGCCACGGAGCTCGTGACACGCCGAGCAGGAGGTGACGCCCGCAACGCGCTGAACATCCTCGAGCTCGCCGCACAGACGGCCCGGGCCGAGGGGACGACCATCTCGCCCGAGCACATCGAGGACGCGGCGCGCAAGCGACCGCTCGTCTACGACAAGGGCGGCGACGCGCACTACGACTTCATCTCGGCGTTCATCAAGTCGATGCGCGGCTCGGATCCCGACGCAGCCGTCTACTACCTGGCCGCGATGCTCGAGGCCGGCGAGGATGCCCGCTTCGTGGCGCGGCGGATGATCGTCCTCGCCTCCGAGGACATCGGCAACGCCGACCCGCGCGCGCTGCTCGTCGCGGTCGCCGCCGCGCAGGCGGTCGAGCACGTCGGCCTCCCGGAGGCTCGGCTCAACCTCGCACAGGCAGCGATCTACCTCGCACGAGCGCCGAAGTCGAACGCCTCGTACGTCGCGCTCGAGGAAGCGGCCGCCGACGTCCGCGAGCACGGGCAGGTGCGCCCACCTGACGCGCTGCGCGACGCGCACTACCGCGGCGCGAGGAAGCTCGGCCGGGGCGAGGGCTACATCTATCCGCACGACGACCCGCGGGGCTTCGACGCAGAGCACTTGCCCGAGGCGCTGCGTGGCAAGACCTACTACCGGCCGAGCGGCGCGGGCGAGGAAAGCGGCGGCGGCTGAGCGAGACCTCGGCTACCATCGCGCCCCGAGGGTCGTGGTCTTGAGAAGGTTCGCCGCTATTCAACTCGCGGTTGCCGCCGGAGTGGTTGCCACGCTGGCCGGATCGACCGCCGTCACGGAGGCCGCTCGCTCGGGCTCGGTGCCATGCAGCCCGCCGGCGCAGCCCGCCTGGATCGACTACGGCGACAAGTGGGTGCCGTTCAGGCGTCTCTTCTTCCGCCCCGGGCTGACGGTCGCCCTTGCGCACGACGCTCCTGCCGCGGACGCGCGCCGCGGCGGCGCGCAGCTCGCTTTCTGGGACATGTCTCTGAAGCGGGCCGTCGGCACCCCCAGCAGGCCCGCCGACCCGCGCACGATTCCGGCTGCGACAGCACGGCTGCTGGAAGACGCCGTGCGTGTCACGGGTTGCTCGACGCCGATCATCGGCCTGAACGAGCTCTTCGGCGCCCAGCGGGCGGCGCCCTGGCAGCCGCGCAATGCCCGTTACCGCGCCGACGTCCTCGCGCTCGTGCAGGGGTTGGCGGCGCACGGCGCCCAACCGCAGCTCTTCATCTCCCAGGCAGGCGCCACGGCCGGCGCGGCCGGGTCTTGGTGGCGCGCGGTTGCGCAGGCCGCCACGATCGTTCGCGAGCTGTATCTGCCGGCTCCCTCGTTGCACGCATTGGGCCCGGGCCGCGCGAGCGTGTACATGCGCTTCCAGCTGCGGCGCGCCGTACGCAACCTGACGACGATCGGCATCCCGAGCAGCCGAGTCGGCATCGCACTCGGCTTCCAGGCCGGCCCTGGGGGCCGCATGGGCCTGGCTCCAGCACCTTGGTTTCAGGTCGTCAAGCGCGAGACGCTGGCAACGCGGCAGGTCGCGCGCGAGCTTTCCCTTGCCTCCGTGTGGTCGTGGGGCTGGGCGGCGTTCCCGGGCACTCGCGCCGGCCCGGCCAAGCGGCGCGCCGCCTGCGTCTTTCTCTGGACGCGGGAAGCCGGCCTCTGCGACGGGCCGAAAGCCGCAGGACCTGCCTTCGACCGGTCCCGTTCCCAGCCCGCCGAGGGTAGCCGGCGAGTGACCTTCAGGCTCCTGAGTGCCCGCCACCCGGCCTGGTTCCGCGTGGCCGCCTCGGCCAAGCTGGCTGCGCGCGTCGCGTTCTTCCAAGAGCGTCGCGGCGGCCGGTGGCGCAACGGGCAACGCCTGCTCCTCGGTCCGTTCCACGCGCGGCCGGTGCGTGTGCCGCTCTCCAACGGGCGCCACGTCGTCCGGCTGTACGTCGCGGGGGAGAACGCGCCGCGGGGCGAGGCGTTCTGGACCGTCCCGCGTGTCGTGCGCGTTCACTGAACAGGTGCGGGCGCCGGCCGGCGCTCGGTAGCCTCGAGCAAGCACCAAAACGACGGGGAGGAGCGAAGATGGCGATCGAGCGACGTGCGCACGCGACCTGGGAAGGCGACCTGCGCAATGGCTCTGGCCGGTTCGACCTCGACAGCGGCGCGATCACCGGCCAGGAGGTGACGTTCGCGTCGCGGTTCGAGGAGCCCGGCGGCAAGACGAGCCCTGAGGAACTGATCGCCGCGGCGCACGCCACGTGCTTCTCGATGGCGCTCGCGGGGGGCCTGACCAAGGACGGCCATGCGCCGACGCGGCTCGAGACCGACGCCGTCTGCACCCTTGAGCAGACCGACGCCGGCTACCGCATCAAGACCATGCACCTGAGTGTGCGGGGCGAGGTCGACGGGATCGGCGAGGACGCGTTCCGAGCGACGGCGGCGACGGCGACGGAGGGTTGCCCCGTGTCGAACGCGCTCGGCGGGGTCGAGATCTCGCTCGACGCCTCCCTCGGTTAGTCGGAGCCGCGCACGATCCGGTTGGCGGCCAGCTCGCCGAAGCCCCCGCCCAGGCGCCGGTAGGCGTCGGCGGCTCGCTCGACGTCGTACTCGGTGCGGCGGAACTCGAACTCCCCGTCCTCGCCCCGGATCGCCCAGGCGGCCCGGCGGTCGCCGTCGAGCGGCATCCCCGTGCTCCCCGGGTTCAGCAGCTCGGTGCCGTGCGGGCCGGGCCGCCGGAACTGCTGGTGGCTGTGCCCGAAGACGACGAGCCGGTCGCGGACGCCGGCGAGCATGCGCTCCTCGCCCTCCTGCGGCTCGGGCGCGAAGCTCTCGACGTCGGACAGCGGAGAGCCGTGCACGTAGAGGACGCCGTCGAGCTCGGCCTGAGGCGCGAGCCCGTAGAGCCACTCGACCACCTCGGGCGCGAGGCCGCCGCTGAAGAGCTCGTACGTCTCCATCACCTCCGGGCGGTCAAGCGGCGGCTCTTTCAGCCAGCGCTCGCCGTTGCCCCGGATCCAGGTCGCGTCCGGAAGCTGCTTGAGGCGCTCGAGCGTCTCCAGCGGCCACGGGCTCGGCGTGCCGTAGTCGCCACCGAGCAGCCAGCGGTCGACCCCTGCGGCCTCGGCTTCTGCGAGCACGGTCTCGAGGGCGGGGATGTTGCCGTGGATGTCGTAGAGCAGGCCGAGCATGCCGGGATAGTCTGACCTCGATGCGGCTGCACGTGTACGAATGGGGTGACGCTGCGGCTCCGCCTGTGGTCTGCGTGCACGGCGTTTCGGCACACGGCCGCCGCTTCCGAAAGCTCGCCGAGGAGCGGCTGGCCGCGCGGTTCAGGGTGGTCGCGCCCGACCTCCGTGGTCACGGCCGCTCCGGGTGGGAGCCGCCTTGGGACCTCGAGACGCACGTCCGCGACCTCCTCGAGACGCTCGCGGACGTCGGTCCCGCCGCCTGGGTCGGCCACAGCTTCGGCGGCAGGCTGATCCTGGAGCTCGCGGTCGCCGCGCCCGAGCGAATCCGATCCGCGGTCTTGCTCGACCCGGCGATCCAGATCCTCCCGCACGTCGGTTTCGACTTCGCCCAGGAAGCGGCGAAGGACCACGCGTACGAGTCGGCGGACGAAGCAGTCGCGGCGCGGCTGACGAGCGGGTCGATGACGCCGCGGCCGTTCCTGGAGGAGGAAGCGCGCGACCATCTCGTCGAGAGCCAGGACGGTCGACTGCGCTGGCGATACGCACGGGCAGCCGTTGCGGCCGACTACGGCGAGATCTGCCGTGAGCCTCCTCCGCCGGCGGTGCTCCGGCGGATCCCGACGCTCCTCGTGCATGCGTCGCACTTCGGCCTCGTGCGCGAGGAACAGCTCAAGGAGTACGAGTCGGCCCTCGGAGACGGGCTCGAACTGGTCGCCGTGGAGGGCGGTCACGTCGTCTACTGGGACGCGTACGAGCCGACCGCGGACGCCGTCGAGGGGTTCCTCATTCGCCACAGTCCCGTTTCACACGCGTGACTTCGCCGCAGTTAGGCTGACTGCAGGGGGAACAGCGAGGGGGACCCCGGGGGCAAGTTCACGCGCGTGTCACAGAATGCGCGCGCCAAGGGCGCTCGCGACGAGCTCGACGGCCAGCTTCGCGGTCTGGTTCTCGCGGTCGAGAATCGGGTTCACCTCGACCACCTCGAGCGAGCCGGCCAGCCCGGACTCGGCGACGAGCTCGAGTGCGAGGTGCGCCTCACGGTAGGAGAGCCCGCCGCGCACAGGCGTCCCGACCCCGGGCGCGACATCCGGATCGAGCACGTCCATGTCGAGGCTGACGTGGACGAACGGCCCTCCGGCAACGTGGTCGAGCGCCTCGCGCAGTGCGGTCTCGACGCCCATGCGGTCGAGGTCACTCATCGTGAACACTCGCGCGTCGAGCTCGGCCAGCAGCTCTCGCTCACCCGGGTCGAGCGAGCGCACGCCCACGAGGGCCACGCGCCGCGGCTCGACGGCCGGCAGCGGGTAGGCCTCGCCCTGGAACTCGAGCCCCGCGAGCCCCATCGCCGCGGCCAGCGGCATCCCGTGGACGTTCCCGCTCGGCGAGGTGTCCGGCCGGTTCAGGTCCCCGTGGGCGTCGAACCAGAGCACGCCGCCGGGGCCCCGCGCCCGGGCGAGGCCGCCGAGCGTGCCGAGCGCGACCGAGTGGTCTCCGCCGAGAACGAGCGGCAGGTACCCCTCTCCGACCGCGCGTGCCACGAGCTCGGCGATGCGGTCGCAGGTCGCCTTGATCTCCGGCAGGTAGCGCATTCGCTCGTCGCCGACAGACGTCGCCTCCGCGACCGCCGTGACGACGTTGCCCCAGTCCTCACACCGCCGCCCCAGCTGCGAGATTCGCTCGTCGAGCCCCGCGTAGCGGATCGCGGAGGGCCCCATGTCGACCCCTCGGCGACCTGCGCCGAGGTCGAGACCAGCACCGATGACCGCGACCCGCTGCAGCTCCGTTTCTTGAGCGCCCACGGCGGCAAGGCTAGCCTGGCCCTGTCATGGACAACGCCTCGTCGGATGACCACCGGATCCGCGTCCTCATCGCGGATGACGACGGCGGCTTCTTGCGCTCGCTGCACGAGCTGATCGACCGCCAGCCCGAGCTGTGCGTGATCGGGATGGCCGCGGACGGCCTCGAGGCAATCGAGCTGGCTGAGCACCTCGACCCTGACGCGGTCGTGCTCGACGTACACATGCCGCTGCTCGACGGCGTGACCGCCGCCGCGCGGCTGCGGCGCGACCACCCGAACCTCTGCCTGATCGCCCTCACCGGTGACGAGGCCCCGGCGCTGCATCGGGCCATCCGGGAAGCGGGCGCGGACGAGGTGCTGCTCAAGAGCGAGCTGGTCGAGGGCCTGCTCGAGCGACTTGCGTCGGCCCGGTCGAGCGGCTGATGGCGAGGGCCGGAATCGAACCGGCGACACCACGGTTTTCAGCCGTGTGCTCTACCAACTGAGCTACCTCGCCGCGGCCGCCTAGTCTAGCCAGCACCGCCCAAAAGAAGGACGTCCGGGCCGGTGCTACCGTGCCGCGAACGTCCTTGTAGCTGGGGACATTACGAGCGATCGGCCAGGCGGGCAAGGAGCGCTGTTCCGCCGCCGGCCTCGAAATCCGCAAAGTCCGTGAAACCGCGTGCGCCGAGCTCCTCGCGCAGCCGCTCCGGTGGCACCCAGATCGGCGTCTCCGGGCCGGCGGAGAACCCGAACAGGACGTGCCCTCCCGGGGCGACGACGCGGGCGAGCTCGTCGAAGAACGGGATCATGTTCGAGAGCAGCACCAGGTCGAACGAGTCGTCCTCGAAGGGAAGTCTGGAAGCATCTGCGGCCTCAAACCGCACCCGGCCGGCCAGCTCGGGCGGCGTCAGCGCGCGGGCCTGCCCCAGCATCTCGGGGGAGAGGTCGACCCCGACGACCTGTGCCTGTGGGAACCGCCGCGCGGCCAGGAACGCGGCGGCGCCTGTGCCCGTCCCGAGGTCGAGCACCCTCTGCGGCCCATCGACCTCCTCCAGCGCTCGCTCGAGCGGGGCGAAGGCGTCTGGCCGGCGCATGTCGTTCCAATTCGGCGCGAGCCGGTCGAACTGGGTACGCGTGAGCCAGCGGAAGACACGCCAGAGCCGTGGCCGGGCCACGACCGCGTTCGTCGTCACGCGCGCGAACCTCCGGCCGAATCGCTGCTCGAGCTCGGCGAGCTTCACGGGGTCCGCAGGTGGATCCGAATTTCCTGGTTCGCGCCCACGCCGAACAACTCCGCTGCGCTGCCGCCGCTGATCGCGATCGCGATGTTCCCGTACGAGTCTTCGTAGAGGATGATGTCGCCAGGCCTTGCGTCGCCGAAGGTGCGCGCCGCGGTCGCGTAGTAGCGGTCGAGCGCGAGCTCCAGCTCGACGGTGACGCCCGGCATTACGCCCGCCTGCTCGAGGTGCTCGCGCTTGAGGTTGAGCTGCATGTTCCCGAAGTGGTCGACGTAGAGGACGACCGCGCGGATCCGGTTCTGGCCGACCTCGGGGACCGGGAGTTCGATCCTCACCAGCGCCTGCGGGTCGATCGGAGGCCCGAGCTCGCCCAGCGGCACGCCGAGTGCCAAGTGCGCGGCGGCCGGGGAGAAGAGGTCGCGGCCGTGGAACGTCCGCGAGACCATGTCGAGTGCGTACTCGGCGTTCGCCAGCTCGTGCGCCTCCTCGATCCCGCCGAGAGCATCCGCAGCTGGAAGGAGCAGGCCGTTGTCCGGCCCGACGAGGAAGCGACCGTCGCCGCTGCGCAGCGCCAGCGCGCGGCGGTGGCTGCCCACGCCCGGGTCGACGACCGCGAGGTGCACGCCCTCGGGCATGTAGGGCAGCGTGTTGCAGAGGACGAGCGCGCCCTGGAGCACCTGTTGCGGCGGGATCCCGTGGGTGATGTCGATGATCTCGGCGTCGGGGGCAAGCCGCTTGATCACGCCGTGGCAGGTGCCGACGAAGTCGTCTTGGAGGCCGAAGTCCGAGAGGAAAGTGATGACCACGGCGAGAGCCTAAGGCGTCCAGCTAGGGGACGCCCACGTAGAGGCCGTGCGGGCCCCACCCCTGCCGCCGGTCTAAACCGCCGCCCGCGAGACGGCCGCAATGAGCCCCTCGAGGTCGTGGGTCGCGGCCTCGGCCACGATGCTCAGGCCGGCGTCGCGCGCGGTGCGCGTCGTCTCGGGGCCGATCGAGACCGCGGGGAGGTCGAGCCGGAGAGCGGCAAGCGCCTCCGCTGCCGAGGACGAGGCGAGCACGACGAGGTCGCCCTCAGGCCGCAGGTCGGGTCGCAGCGCGCGAGTCCGGTAGAGGGGAACGAAATCCGCGCCCAGCTCTTCGACGAGGTGACGGCGCGCCCGCTCAGCGCCTGCGAAGAGCACGCGGCCGGGCGGGCGAGGCAGCTCGGCGGCGAGACCCTCCTGCGTGGAGACTCGTGGGACGAGCGCGGCCTCGACGCCACGCTCGCCGAGGGCGGCGGCCGTACCGGGACCGATCGCCGCCACGCGAGGAAGGTCACCACGGGCCCGGCGGACGAGCTCGTGCGCGCCGTACGGGCTGGTCACGACGACCCAGTCGTAGCCGTCGACGTCAACCGACTCCGGCCCGCTCGGCTCGAGCTCGATCAACGGGCAACGAACGACCTCGTGCCCGAGCTCCTCGAGACGCCCGGCCAGCGGCTCCATCTGCCCGACCGCCCGCGTCACGATCACGCGCAGGCGCTTCGAGGCGGGACCCATCGCTAACCCCCTCCCACCCGGGGGAAAATCAAAGTAGCTGCGGCGGGCGCACGTGTCTGTGACGGGGGTGTGCCGATACTGTCAATTCTCGGCCACGGCGACGAGCTCTGCGGCCAGGGCCAGCGGGTCGTCGCCGGTTCGCCGCTCGAGCCAGCTGCCGTCCTCCGCCGAGACCAGCGCCGTCAGCGTCTTGCCGTCGTGGTGCGCGGCGACCGGCGCGAGGCAGCCGCCCCCGATCGCCGACACCACCGCGCGCTCGGCCTCCACGCGGCGGCGCGTCTCGGCGTCGTCGACCTCGGCGGCGAGCTCCTCCTCGCCGGCGCGCACCTGGAGGGCCAACGCACCCTGGCCGGCCTCCGGCAGCACCTCGTCCGGAGCGAAACGCCGCCCGATCTCCCGGCCGAGCCCCAGCCGGTCGAGCCCGCACGCCGCCAGCACGATCGCGTCGAGCCCGCGCTCGCCGCGCTTTCGCAGCCGGGTATCGATGTTCCCGCGCAACGGCTCGATCGACAGCGTCGGCTCGAGCCGGAGCAGCTGCGCCCTCCTCCGCACCGAGGCCGTCCCGACGCGCATCCCCGCTCGCAGCTCGTCCGCACCGCACAGCGCGTCGCGCGGGTCCTCACGCTCCAGGTACGCGCCGACGGCGAGCCCCTCGGCGTCCGTCGAGGTCATGTCCTTCGCCGAGTGCACCGCCACGTCGACCCGCCCCGCGAGCAGCGCCTCCTCGATCTCCTTGACGAAGACACCGCGCGACCCGATCTCGCCGAAGGGCTTCGAACGGTCGCGGTCGCCCGCGGTCGTGATCGGCACCAGGGCGATCTCGACCCCCGGCCGCCGCAGCCGCTCGGCCACGAGCTCGGCCTGGGTGAGGGCGAGCCTCGACCCCCGTGAGCCGATCCGCAGCAGGGCCACTACTCGCCGCCGCGCCGCCGGGCAAGCTCGACCAGCTCGTCCACCTCGTGCGAGAGCCGCGCCAGCTTCGCCGCGATGATCGCCACCCACGCGAGCACACCCACGAACACGACCAGGTACGCGGCCGCGACGTACTTCTCGCCGCTGCTCATGGCCGCAGCTTCTGACGTCCAGTGGGTCGACCGGTCAGTTCAGACGGACGCACGAGCAACACCCGCGCGTCCTGACTTCGGCATCGCAAGCGACGCCTCACGTCAGCAGTTCCCGAAGCTCCTGCAGCTGCGCGTCCAGGCGCTTGCCCGCCAGCTCGACGCGGTACATCGTCGCCGCGAGCGCCAGCAGCCCCGCCCAGGAAACGCAGAAGGTGAAGAACATCGAGCCCGACATCTGCGGGCCGTGCTGGTTGAAGACCGTCGGATGGATGAAGTCGTTCGCCAGCCGGATCGAGAGCCAGCTGACCGGGATCAGCACGACCCCGAAGAGCGCGTAGACCGCGCACATGTTCGCGCGCGCCGGCCCCGGGTCGACCGAGTAGCGCAGCATGAAGTAGGCCGAGTAGAAGAGGAACAGGATCAGGAAGGTCACCAGCTGGTTCGAGCTCCACGTCCACCAGATCCCCCACGACGAGCGCGCCCAGATCGAGCCCGTGATGAGCGTCAGGGCGCCGAAGATCACGCCCTGGTGGATCGCGGCGTAGCTCTCGAGGTCGGCTCCGGGCGCGCGCGTTCTGAGATGGGTGAGCGCCTTCCACGCTCCCCAGCCGAAGCAGGCATACGACGTCAGCGCGATCGGCACGTGGATGTAGAAGATCTTCTGGGAGATGCCCTGGTCGGCGTCGAGCGGTGCGTAGAAGAAGATCAGCGCGAGCGCCGTCGCGAGAAGGGCGACGGTGGCCCAGGCGAACGTGGGCAGTGGGATCTGGCGCAGGCGGGCGGGCACGGAAACCGCTGGAATCATGGCAGAACACCCACGTTCGGCCGCTAGCTAGACTCGCCGCGTGGCCGACCTCGGGCGTGCCGCCCTCATCGTCGCCTTCGGGCTCGCCCTGTACGCCGCGCTCGCCGGCGGCCTCG
>DATLPH010000118.1:0-2065 GCA_035535855.1 Gaiellaceae bacterium | reverse complement strand
GGCCTGCAGCGCGTAGGCCTTCGCGACGCCGGGCTTCGCGGTCGCGATGTCCTCGAGTGCCCCGAGCCGCTTGATGTAGTGCTCCAGGCTCTCGCCGCGGGCGCCGGGCCGGGAAGCGGAGATCGCATCGGCCGCGATCAGCAGCACGGCCTCGACTGTCTGCGGCTGCACCTCGTAGTGGTGCGCCTCGATCGCGTGCACGACGCCCTGCGACTCGTTGTAGCGCCGGGCGAGGGACGCCGAGATGAGCGCGTGCGAGCCCTCGACCTCGTGGGTCATCGCCTTGCCGATGTCGTGGAGAAGGGCAGCGCGGCGCGCCGTCTTGACCGACGCGCCGAGCTCGGCGGCCATGATCCCGGCCAGATGGACGACCTCGAGCGTGTGGCGCAGCACGTTCTGCCCGTAGCTCGTCCGGTAGCGCAGGCGGCCGAGGATCTTCACGAGCTCCGGGTGGAAGGTGCCGCAGTTGGCCTCGAAGACCGCCTGCTCGCCGGCCTGCTGCACGACCTCGGCAAGGCGCTCACCCACGAGGTCGAGGGCTCCCACGCGCTGCTCTCGGCGCAATATGCGCGCCGCTACGGTGAGTCGCCCGCGGTCGTGCACGCGATCGAGGCCCACCACAACGAGATCGAGCCGCAGACCGTCGAGGCAGTCCTGCTGATCGCCGCCGACGCGATCTCGGCCTCGCGCCCGGGAGCGCGCGGCGAGAGTCTCGAGCACTACATCAAGCGGCTCGAGGCGCTCGAGCAGGTCGCCGCGCGCCACGAAGGCGTCGAGAAGGTGTACGCCCTGCAGGCCGGCCGCGAGATCCGCGTGATCGTGAAGCCGAAGGAGGTCGACGACGACGCCGCAGTCCTGCTCTCGCATGAGATCGCCCGCGAGATCGAGGACCAGCTCGAGTACCCGGGCCAGATCAAGGTGACGGTGATCCGGGAGTCGCGCGCGGTCGAGTTCGCCAAGTGAGCGACGCCGAGCCGCGGCTCTACGGCGAGCTCGCGCCCTGGTTCCACCTGCTCACCGCCCCGCACGACTACGCGGAGGAGGCAGAGCAGTACCGCAGGCTTCTGCTCGAGTCCTGCGCCGGGCCGGTACGTACCGTCCTGGAGCTCGGCAGCGGCGGCGGCAACAACGCCTCGCATCTGAAGGCCCACTTCGAGCTCACGCTGGTCGACCGCTCACCGCAGATGCTCGAGCTGAGCCGCACGCTGAATCCCGAGTGCCGGCACGAGCTCGGGGACATGCGCAGCGTGCGCCTGGGGGAGACCTTCGACGCGGTCTTCGTGCACGACGCGGTCGCCTACATCACGAGCGAGGCGGATCTGGCCGCGACGATCGCGACGGCAGCCGAGCACGTGCGCCCGGGCGGCGTCGCCCTGTTCGTGCCGGACTACGTCCGCGAGCGCTTCGAGCCGCACACCGGCACGGGCGGCCACGACGGCGCGGATCGCGGCCTTCGGTACCTGGAATGGGTCTGGGATCCCGACCCGTCCGACACGACGTACATCTCCGACTTCGCGTATCTCCTGCGCGACGAGGACGGAGGGGTCCGATGCGAGCAGGACCGGCACGTCTGCGGCCTCTTCCCGCGGGCGACCTGGGTCGAGCTGATCGAAGGAGCGGGCCTGCGCGCCGACCCGCACGAGGTCCCACCCGACGAAGAGCCGGCCGGAGCCGAGCTCTTCGTCGGGTGCAAGCCTCGCTAGAGCCGGGTCGAGAGGAGCTTCAGCAGGGCTCCCTGCTCACTCGTGAACGACTTGCCCGGCTGGGTGCCGGTCTTGGCGTCCACCTGGTTCCGGAACGCGGCGAGGATGCCCGCCTTCTCGCTGGCGTCAGCGGCGTGGGCGGCGTCGTCCAGCTTGGCGCAGAGCGCGTCCGCGTCGCTCGACCGGCGTGCGTAGCTCCGCACGAGCGCGCAGAGGCTGTCGAAAGTGACGAAGACCTGGACGGTGGCGGTGTACTCGCTGACCCCGCCGTCCTTGTCGCGGACCTTGCCCTTCACCGTTCGCATCCCGGTGTCACCGGTCGGGCACGAGCGCGACGAGGCGGTGCCGAACGCCGTGTACCC
>DATLPH010000117.1:0-4693 GCA_035535855.1 Gaiellaceae bacterium | reverse complement strand
CTGATCCACGAGCTCGGCCACTTCGTCGAGGCGCGCCGCCAGGGGCTCGACGTCTCGATCCCGCGCTTCATCCCCTTCATCGGCGCCTACGTGCTGATCAAGAACTCGCCGCTCAACCCGATGAACAACGCGCTCGTCGCGCTCGCGGGGCCGACGGCGGGCGGTCTCGCCTCCGTGGCCTGCTGGGCGATCGGGTCTGCGACCGGCTCGTCGCTCCTGCATGCCCTCGCCTACGCCGGGTTCTTCCTCAACCTGTTCAACTTGATCCCGATCGGGATCCTCGACGGCGGCGCGATCTGGCGCTCCTACCGGCTGGCTCGAGCCGAGCCGATGGTGCCGCTGCAGGCCGACGGCACGGCGGTGCTGCTCCCGGGCGCGGGCCGCGGCCGGGCCACGTTGATCCTGACGCTCTACCTCGGTCTGGCGCTGCTGCTCGCGCTCGGCATGTGGGGCACGCACGTGCCCCAGCACCGGCTCTGATGGAGGACCGCCGGCTGCTCGAGCGGCGCGACGGCGACCTTGCCGGGCACGCCCAGCGGATCGGGCAGGAGTTCCTCGAGGGCTTCGTTGCGGTGGAGCGGATCGGGCGGCCTGCCGTCTCGGTCTTCGGCTCGGCGCGGATCCGGGAGGGTCACCCCGTCTACGCGCAGGCTCGCGACGTCGGGCGGCGGCTCGCCGAGGCAGGCTTCGCGGTGGTGACCGGCGGCGGCCCCGGGGTGATGGAGGCCGCGAACCGCGGCGCCCGCGACGGCGGCGGCGTCTCGGTCGGCTTCAACATCGAGCTCCCGCACGAGCAGGGTGCGAACCCGTACCTCGACATCAGCGTCACCTTCAAGCACTTCTACGCGCGCAAAACCATGTTCGTGAAGGCCGCGGAAGGGTTCGTCATCTTCCCCGGCGGGTTCGGCACGCTCGACGAGCTCTTCGAGTCGCTGACGCTGATCCAGACGGGCAAGGTGCTCCACTTCCCCGTCGTTCTCTTCGATTCGGACTACTGGTCGCCGCTGCTCGACTGGATCCGCGGGCAGCTGCTGACCGACGGGATGATCTCGCCGGAGGACCTCGACCTGCTCGCGGTCACCGACAGCACCTCGCACGCGGTGCAGACCATCGCCGACTGCTACGAGACCCGCTGCGCCGAGGTGCCGACGGAGCCCGAGAAGGCCGACGCCCAGTAACTACTGGGAAAACGGCGAGACGGTGATCGGCCCACTCTGGACCGTGAAGCCGTGCGAGTCCTTGGCTGTGATCCGCTGCGTCCCCGTGGTGCGCAGGACGATCCCGGTGAACGTGTGCTGGGCGACGTCCGTCGGCCCGTAGGCATACGGCCCAGGCAGGGTCGCTGCCGGATCCGTGCTCGTGAGCGTCACCGTCCCGACATAGTCGGCGGCGTTGTTGCCGAACGGGTCGACCGCGCGCACGGTGCCGTTGAACCCCACTCCCGACGTGGCGATGCTCGTGGTCGTCATGAAGAGTCCGGCCGCGGCCGCGCCGCGCAGGCGCACGACCGGCTGCTTCTTCGGGCCGAGCGGCCGGAAGCGGAGCTTCTTGCTCTTGCCGGCGGGCCGCGTCTGCGTGAGGAAGACGTAGCCGTCCGCCGAGAGCAGCGGCGTGGCGGCGCGGTGGTAGAGCAACCGGTAGAGATGGCGTCTCGGGCACTTCGTGGCGATCACGACCCGCCGGCCGGCGATCCCGGTGATGCGGGTGCCAACACAGCCTGCCGACTGGAGCTCGACATACCCGGGCGCGGCCGGGTCGTCGCGCTGCGGCCTCGTCCAGCCGCGCGGAACGTCGACGAGCGTCGTCCCGTTCAGCGGCGCCGAGTCGGAGAGGAAGCTGAAGGTCAGCTCGTTGCCGGTCGTGCCGGCCGTGAGCCTGTTGGGCACGACGCTCATCTTCCCGACCCCGGAGCCGCCGGCGGCGCCCGTCGCCGAGGCGAGCACGAGCAGGAAGAGGCAGGCGCCGAGCGCCAACCCCGTGATTCGGCTGAGCCTTGCTGCCGCCATCGACCCCGCACGAGTGTACTGACGAGGGCAGCGGCCTACACTGACCCGCTATGAAGCTGCGGGACCTGCCCTCAGTGGACGAGCTGGCGCGGGACGAGCGGCTCGCAGCCGAGGCACCGCCTGCGCTCGCGGTCGAGGCGGCCCGCGCGGCACTCGCGCGCGCGCGCGAGGAGATCAGAGCGGGACACGACCCCGGCGACCTCGTCGAGCGGGCTCTGGGCGAGCTCGCGACGGCGCGTGCCCCGGCCCTGCGCCGGGCCCTGAATGCGACCGGGGTGATCGTCCACACGAATCTCGGGCGCGCGCCGCTCGCCGAGGCTGCGCTCGCCCGCGCACTCGAGGTCGGGCGCGGCTACTCGAACCTGGAGTACGACCTGGCCGAGGGCGGGCGTGGCTCGCGGCAGGATCACGTGGCGGCGATCCTGCGCAGGCTGACCGGCGCCGAGGCCGCGCTCGTCGTGAACAACAACGCGGCGGCGGTGCTGCTCGTCCTGGCCGCTCTCGCCGAGAGGCGGGAGGTGCTCGTCTCGCGCGGTGAGCTGATCGAGATCGGCGACGGCTTCCGGATCCCCGACGTGCTCGCGCGTTCAGGCGCACGGCTGCGCGAGGTCGGGACGACGAACCGCACGCGCGCGGCCGACTACGAGCGCGCGATCGGGCCGGAGACGGCGGTCCTGCTGCGGGTGCACCAGTCGAACTTCCGCGTCGTCGGCTTCACCGAGCAGGCCTCGGTCGAGGAGCTCGCAGCGGTGGCGCGGCGGCACGGCCTGCTGCTCGTCGACGACCTCGGCTCGGGCGTGCTCGTCCACCTCGAAGGCGAGCCGTCGGCGAGGGAGAGCCTCGCCGCGGGAGCCGAGCTCGTCTGCTTCTCGGGCGACAAGCTCCTCGGCGGGCCTCAGGCCGGGATCGTCGTCGGCTCGGGCGAGCTCGTCGAGCGGCTGCGCAGGCATCCGCTCCAGCGCGCGCTCCGCGCGGACAAGCTCACGCTGGCCGCGCTCGAGGGAACGCTTGGCCTCTATCTCGACCCGGCGCGGGCGCTGCGCGAGGTGCCGGTGCTGCGGATGCTGAACGAGCCGCTCGAGACGGTGCGCGCCCGGGCCCAGCGCCTGGCCGCGGCCGTCGGCGGCGAGGTCGAGGAGACCGTCGGCAGGGTCGGCGGCGGGGCGCTTCCGCTCGCCGAGCTGCCGAGCTTCGCCTGCGCCGTCGAGGAGGAGCTCGCGGAGCCTCTCCGCGCGGGCGAGCCCCCGGTCGTGGGCGTGCTCCGCGACGGCCGCCTGCTGCTCGACTGCCGAACGCTCTCGGACGCAGAAGCGGACGAGGCCGCCGCTGCCGTCCGGGCTGCCCGATGAGCCGCATCTCGCCGGAGCAGCCGGCGTGGAGCCTGGTCCGGGGCGCGCTCGGGACGAGGGCTCTGGCGATCGTGTCCGAGCTCGGCGTGCCTGACGCCCTCGCAGACGGCCCTCGTCCGGTCGACGAGCTGGCGCAAGAGCTCGGCGCCGACGCCGAGACCCTCCACCGGCTGATGCGCGCCCTGGCGAGCGAGGGCGTCTTCGCCGAGGAGGAGCACGGCACCTTCCGGAACACTGAGGTCTCGGACCTCTTCCGCACCGGGGGTGGCTGGAAGGAGTTCGCCCACCTCTTCGGCGGTGTCTGGTACCGGGCAGTCGGCGAGCTCGAGGCCGACGGCGTGCCGACCTTCCCCGCCGCGTTCGGCACCGACTACTGGTCGTGGCTGGCCGAGCACCCGGACGAGCGCGCGATGTTCGACACCGCGATGGAACAGGGCAACGAGGGCCGGGTCGAGCGCCTCGACCTGGTCGAGTGGCGCGGCGACGAGACGGTCGTGGACGTGGGCGGCGGGAACGGCTCGCTGCTGCAGGCTCTCTTACGGAAGCACCCGGGCCTTCGCGGCATCGTCTTCGACCTTCCTGAGACCGTGCGGGACGAGGCCGCGTTCGGCGAGCGGCTCGAGTTCGTCGCGGGCGACTTCTTCGTCAGCGTGCCCGCGGGCGACGTCTACATCCTGGGCACGATCCTGCACGACTGGGACGACGAGGGGGCGGCGGCGATCCTGGGCACGATCCGCGAGGCGGCTCCCGCAGACGCACGGCTGCTGATCATCGACGCGGTGGTGCCGGCGGGGAACGAGCCGGCGGGCGGCAAGTGGCTCGACCTGCTGATGCTGACGCTCTTCGGCGGCAAGGAGCGCAGCGAGGAGCAGTGGCGCGAGCTGCTCGCGGCGGGAGGCTTCGAGCCGTCGCGCTTCCACGAGGCGCTGATCGAGGCGAGGCCCGCGGGGTAGCGTTGCCCCCGTGGCGCTGACGGTCGGGACCGCGGGGCACATCGACCACGGGAAGACGTGGCTCGTCCGGGCGCTCACGGGCAAGGACACCGACCGGCTGCCCGAGGAGCAGGAGCGCGGGATCTCGATCGAGCTCGGCTACGCGCCCCTCGATCTCGGCGACGGCCTGCGCGCCTCGCTGATCGACGTGCCCGGCCACGAGCGCTTCGTGCGCACGATGGTCGCGGGCGCCACCGGCATCGACCTGTTCCTGCTCGTGATCGACGCGGGCGAGGGAGCGCGGCCCCAGACGCACGAGCACCTCGCGATCCTGCGCCTGCTGGGGATCGAGCGCGGGGTCGTCGCGGTCACGAAGGCCGACGCCGTCGACGCGGAGACACTCGAA
>DATLPH010000116.1:0-4839 GCA_035535855.1 Gaiellaceae bacterium | reverse complement strand
GGCATGAGCGACGTCGAGACCCTGCGCTCGCTCGCCCGCGGAGCGCTCCAGTCCCTCGAGCTGAGCCGGCAGCGAATCGACGACCTCAACGTCTACCCGGTCCCCGACGGCGACACGGGCACGAACCTGACGCTGACCGTGCGCGGCGTGGTGGAGGCGCTCGAACAGTCGACCGCCTCCGACCACCCGACGCTTGCTCACGGGGTGAAGCGAGCGGCACTGATGTCGGCGCGCGGGAACTCGGGCGTGATCCTCTCGCAGATCATCCGAGGCGCGGCCGACGTGCTCGGAGAGGCCGAGGCGATCGACGTGCCGACGGTCGCGCGCGCCTTCCGCGGTGCGAGCGACGAGGCCTACCGCGCTGTGCGCAAGCCGGTCGAAGGGACGATGCTGACCGTCATTCGAGCCCTCGCGGACGCGGCGGAGGCCTCGGCGGCGCCCGACCCCGTCGAGCTCCTGGGCGAGGTGGTCGAGCGCGGGGAGGAGGCGGTTGCGCGGACGAGCGAACAGCTCGAGGTTCTCCGCGAGGCCGGGGTCGTCGACGCGGGGGGCGCCGGGCTCCTCGAGCTCGTGCGCGGCCTCGCCGCCGGCGCAGCCGGAGAAGAGGTGGTCGCGCCGGCGGCGGAGCCGCTGCAAGTGACCATCGAGGCGGTGCACCAGGAGCCGTCGCGCTATCGCTACTGCACGGCGTTCGTGGTCGAGGGCGAGAACCTCGATCCGGAGACGGTGGAGGCGGAGCTCGAGCGGCTCGGAGACTCGCTGCTCGTCGTGGGAGACTCGGACGCGCTCAAGATCCACGTCCACACGGACGACCCCGGCGCAGCTCTGTCGCTCGCCACCCGTACGGGCACGATCGAGGGGGTCGAGATCGCCGACATGCACCGCCAGACCGCGCAGCGCGAGGAGCGGCTGCTCGCGGCATTGCCGGGGGGCGCGTCGCGCTCGGGCGTGGTCGCCGTCGTCGCGGGCGAGGGGAACCGGCGGCTGTTCGAGGACCTCGGCGCGGAGAAGGTGATCGAGGGCGGGCAGACGATGAACCCTTCGACCGCCGACCTGCTCGAGGCGATCGAGGGCACCGCGGCCGACGAGGTGGTGCTCCTGCCGAACAACCCGAACGTGATCATGGCCGCCGAGCAGGCGGCGCGCGTCGCGGGGAAGCCCGTGCTGGTGGTGGCGACCGAGTCGATCCCGGCCGGCCTCGCCGCACTCGTGGCCTTCCATGGCGAGCGCCTGGCCGAGGACAACGCGGCGGCGATGCAGGAGGCGCTGAACGGCCTCGTCACGGGCGAGGTAGCGGTCGCCTCGCGGAACGCCACGACGGACGGCGTCCCGGTGCGCGAGGGCGAGTACCTCGCCCTGCAAGACGGCAAGGCCGTCGCCGCGGGCCCGGCGTTCGACGAGGTCGCCACGGGTTTGCTCGAGCGCCTGCTGGCGGAGCCGCGTGACGTGCTCACGGTCCTGACGGGGGAGGGCGCGCCGCCGCTGAACGGCCTTCTCGAAGAGCTTGCCGCGAGCCACCCCGAGCTGGAGCTCGACGTGCACGAGGGCGGCCAGCCGCATTACCCGCTCCTCCTCTCTGCCGAGTAGCCTCCAATCAATGAGCGAGCCGATCCGGGTAGTCCTCGTCGAGGACAACGAGGTCTTCCGCGAGGCACTCGAGCTGCTGCTCGGCCTGCGCTCCGAGATGGAGGTGGTCGCGTCCGTGCCCGATGGGGGCGATGCGGCTGCCGTCGCGGCCAAGCTGAGCCCCGACGTGGTGCTGATGGACTACCGGCTGCCCGGGCTCGACGGCGTGCAGGCGACGCGAGCCGTGCGCGAGGCCTGCCCGGAGGCGGCGGTGGTCGTCCTCACCGCCTCGGCCAACCTGCGCGAGCGGGATGCGCTGATGGAGGCGGGCGCCGTGGCCTGCCTGCGCAAGGACGACGGCCTCGACGCGATCATCAACGCGATCCGCGAGGCCGCCCGCGCCGAGGCTGCCTAGTTGCGGCTGACAGCCGAGAACACGGCAATCGTCGTCGACTCGACGGCCGACTTTCCCGAGGCGCCGCAGCGGTTCCCGAACTGGCGGGTCGTCCCGCTCTACGTCCGCTTCGGGGAGGAGAGCTACCGCGACTACGTCGAGCTCGAGCCGGAGGAGTTCTACGCGCGCCTGCGCACGGCTAGCGAGACGCCAACGACCTCGCAGCCGACCCCTGGCGACTTCCTCGCAACCTATGAGGAGCTGGGCGGCTACGAGCGCATTCTCTCCCTGCACATCGCGGCGAAGCTCTCGGGGACGATCGAGAGCGCGCGGGCTGCGGCGCAGGTCCTCGGCGGCGATCGGGTGCGCGCGATCGACTCGCAGAGCGCCTCGGCGGCGATCGCGATGCTTGGCCTCGCGATCCAGCGGCGGCTCGAGCGCGGGACGAGCGACGAGGAGGTGGACACCCTCGTCGAGCGCTACCGGCGCGAGACGGGCCTCCTGTTCACCGTCGACACACTCGAGTACCTCGCGCGCGGCGGTCGCATCGGCCGCGCCCGCGCGTGGGCAGGCGAGCTGCTCAACATCAAGCCGATCCTCTCGATCCGCGACGGTGAGGTGCTGCCGGTCAAGCGCGTGCGAGGGAACCGGAAGGCGTTTCTCGAGTTCGCCTCGGCGTTCGAGGCCGCCACGAGCGACGTGCCGACCCTGCGGGCGGGGATCGCGCACGCGGAGGCCCCCGAGCGCGCCGAGGCGCTGGTCGAGCTCGTGGGCCGTTCGCGGCCCCAGGCGGAGATCGAGCTCGTGACGACCCTCGGGCCCGTCGTCGGTGCCCACGCCGGGCCGGGGACGGTGGGCTTCTTCTGGTTCGACGACGCCGTGTGAGCCGCGGCGCTTCCTAGACTGGCCGCGTGTCGAAAGGCTTTGCCGGAGTAGAGCCGCCCGCGGCCTGGCCGCGCCTGCCCGGGACCCCGCGACCCGAGCGCGTCGAGCAGTCGGTCTCGTCGCTGACGGGAGTCGGGCCGGCCGTCGAGAAGAAGCTCGCCAAGCTCGGGCTGCGCACGCTGCGCGACCTGCTCGAGCACCGGCCGCACCGGTACGAGGCGGCCGTTCCGGAGCGGCGGATCGCCGACCTGCTCGCCGAGGAGGAGGCGGCGATCGCGGGCGAGGTCCGCTCGGTCTCGGTGCGCCGACCGCGGCGGAACCTTGCCATCGTGAACGCCCGCATCGCCGACGAGAGCGACGAGATCGTCGCCGTCTGGTTCAACCAGGCCTGGCTCGCCGAGAAGCTGCAGCCAGGCACCCGCGTGCGCCTGCGCGGGCAGCTGAAGCGAAACGGCTTCCAGGTTCGCTCGTTCGACCTGAACGGCGTCACCGCGACGGCGGACTTCGCGCCCGTCTATCCCGCGAGCGAGGACGTGACCCCGCAGCGGCTGCGCGGGCTCGTCGAGCGGGCGTTGCCGCAGGCGCGCGACCTTCCCGACCCGCTCCCGGCCGGGCTGAAGGTCGCCGAGCGGCTGCCGCTGCGGGCCGACGCGCTCTGGGCGCTGCACAGGCCGCGCTCGCTCGACGAGGGGGAGGCGGGGCGGCAGCGCCTCGCGTTCGACGAGCTGCTCGTGCTCCAGGTCGGGCTCGCCCGCGCGAAGGCCGGGCGCGAGGCTGCCGTGGCGGCCGCGCTGGGCGAGCCGGGCGAGCTGGTATCGCGCTACCGGAAGCTGCTGCCGTTCGAGCTCACGGCCGACCAGGAGCACGCGATCGCGGAGATCGACGCCGACCTCGGCCGCGAGGCCCCGATGCAGCGGCTGCTGCAGGGCGACGTCGGCTCGGGCAAGACCGTGGTCGCGCTCTACGCGCTCCTGCGCGCGGTCGAGTCGGGCCGCCTGGGCGCGCTGATGGCGCCGACGGAAACCCTTGCTGAGCAGCACTTTCTGACCATCGAGCCGCTCTGAACGGAGCTCGGCGTCCGCGTCGCGCTCCTGACCGGATCGGTCAAGTCCCAGCTCGAGGGCGCGCAGATCGTGGTCGGGACGCACGCCTTGATCCAGGAGGGAGTCGAGCTCCGCGAGCTCGCCGTCGCGGTCGTCGACGAGCAGCATCGCTTCGGGGTCGAGCAGCGGCGGGCCCTGGTCGAGGGCCGCGCGCCGCACGTGCTGCACATGACAGCGACGCCGATCCCGCGCACGCTCGCGCTGACGCTGTACGGCGACCTCTCGGTGACGGAGATCGCGAAGCCGCCGGCCTCGCGCAAGCCGATCGTCACTTCCTGGGTGACGGCCGAGCGCTCGTCCGAGGCCTACAAGCGGCTGCGCAAGCATCTCGACGCGGGCCGGCAGGCGTACGTCGTCTGCCCGCTGATCGAGGAGTCACAGACCTCGCAGTCGCGGGCGGCCGAGGTCGAGGCGGAACGGCTGCGGCGCGCCGAGCTCCGCCGCTATCGCGTTGGGTTACTGCACGGACGGCTGCGGCCGGCGGAGCGGCGTGAGCTGATGGCGCAGTTCAAGGCGCGGGAGCTGGACGTGCTCGTTGCGACGACGGTGATCGAGGTCGGTGTCGACGTCCCGAATGCGACGATCATGATCGTCCAGGAGGCGGACCGCTTCGGGCTGGCCCAGCTGCATCAGCTGCGCGGCCGAGTGGGGCGGGGGGCCGAGCAGTCGTACTGCCTGCTGATCTCGCGGCCTCGGGAGGAGCTGACCGACAACGCGCACGAACGGCTGCAGGCGCTGGTCGATTCGAGCGACGGCTTCGACCTCGCGGAGAAGGATCTCGAGCTGCGCGGCGAGGGCCAGCTGCTCGGAACGCGGCAGGCCGGGGTGTCCGACCTGCACTTCGTCCACTGGCGCGCCGATCGCCCACTGCTGGAGCGAGCGCGAACCGCT
>DATLPH010000115.1:0-2773 GCA_035535855.1 Gaiellaceae bacterium | reverse complement strand
CGGGCGACGCTCAAGCTCGTCCCGCACGGCGACCTGCTGATCGCCTCCGACCGCGACGCGGACGGTCCCACCGGTTCCGACTGGGTCGCCGGGATCCACCCGCCGTCGGTCACGCTCGCGAAGCTGACCGTGCGCCGGCCGGTGGCCCGTGCACTCGACGTCGGCACCGGCAACGGGATCCAGGCTCTGCTGTCTTCGCGCCACGCCGAAGCCGTGATCGCGACCGACGTGAACCCGCGCGCGCTCGCCTTCGCCGGTGCGAACGCCCGGCTCAACGGGCTGGCGAACATCGAGCTCCGGCAGGGGAGCTACCTCGAGCCCGTGGCCGGGGAGCGGTTCGACCTGATCACGTGCAACCCGCCGTACGTGATCTCGCCCGAGTCGCAGTACGCCTACCGCGACAGCGGCCTGCAGGGCGACACGGTCTCGCGCGAGGTCGTCCAGCAGGCCCCGGAGCTGCTGGACGAGGGCGGGTTCGCGCACCTCTTGATCAGCTGGGCACACGCACCCGGCGACTGGTGGAGCCAGCTCGAGCGGTGGGTGGAGGGCAACGGCTGCGACAGCTGGCTGCTCTACTTCGGCAGCGACGACCCTGTCACGCACGCGGCCGGGTGGCTGAAGCCCGTGGCACGTGACGAGCCCGAGCGCTTTCGCGAGCAACTCGACAAGTGGCTCGACTATCTCGAGGGCCTCGGGATCGAGGCGATCGCGCACGGCGCGGTCATCCTGCGACGTCGCTCGGCCGGGAAGAACTGGCTGCGGAAGGACCGCGTCGCCCTCGACCGCCTCGAGCAGGCGAGCGACCACGTGCTGCGCGTGTTCGAGACGCAGAACTATCTGGAGGCGTTCGAGGACGACCACGAGCTGCTCGACGGGCGTTTCGCGTACGTCGAGCGCCACCGGCTCGAGCAGACGCTCGCCTGCCGCGACGGCCGGGCGGAGGTTCAGTCGATCGTGTTCTCGCTGGAGGAGGGGCTCGGCTTTCGGACGGGGCTCGACGTCCACACCGCGGAGCTCGTCCCGCTGCTCGACGGCCGGCGCAGCCTGCGAGACGTGCTCGCGCAGCGGGCGGCGGCGATGGCCCTCGGCGACGAGGACGTCAAGCGCTTCGAAGAGGCGGCGCTCCCCGCCGTTCGCCGGTTGCTCGAGCTCGGCTTCGTCGTTCGCGCTGACGGCGAGCCGCTGACGTAGCGTCCTGTCCATGCACCGGCTCACCAAGGCGCAGGCCCGGCGCATCGCGGTGCGCGCGCAGATGCTCGACGCACCTCGGCCGACCGAGCTGCTCGCGGTCGTGCAGCAGCTGACCCTGCTCCAGGTCGACCCGACTGCGGCCATCGCTCCGAACGCCGACCTCGTCGCCTGGAGCCGCCTCGGCTCCGCATACCAGCCCGAGCACTTGAAGCAGGCGCTGGAGCAGGACCGCACGCTATTGGAGCACAACGCGCTGATCCGGCCGATGAGCGACCTGGGTTTGTACCTGGCCGGCGCGTCCGACTGGCCCGACTACGAGCGCACTCGTGCCTGGCTCCGCGACAACGACCACTTCCGGCGCGACATCCTGAAGGTGCTCGGCAGCTCCGGGCCGCTGACCTCCCGCGACATCCCGGACACGTCCGTCGTGCCCTGGGCCTCGAGCGGGTGGACGAACAACCGCAACGTCACCCAGATGCTGGAGATCATGATGATGCGCGGCGAGATCGCGATCTCGGGGCGCGTGGGGCGGGAGCGGGTGTGGAATCTGGCCGACCGCGTGTACCCGGCCGATGTCGCCGTCCCGTCGGTCGAGGAGGCCGAGCGGGCCAAGAACGAGCGGCGCCTCGCCTCGCTCGGCATCGCCCGGGAGAAGGCCAGGGCGATGCCGATGGAGCCGGTCCACGTCGGCGAGGCCGGCGAGCCGGCCGTGGTCGAGGGCGTGAAGGGCGAGTGGCGCGTCGACCCGGCCGCGCTCGGTGAGGACTTCGAGGGTCGCACGGCGCTGCTCTCGCCGTTCGACCGCCTGATCCACGACCGGGTCCGCGCCGAGGAGCTGTTCGACTTCGAGTACACGCTCGAGATGTACAAGCCCGCGGCCAAGCGCCGCTGGGGCTACTTCGCCCTCCCGATACTCCACTACGACCGGCTGGTCGGGAAGCTGGACGCCGTCGCCGACCGCAAGGCCTCCGTGTTGCGCGTGAACGCGATCCACGAGGACGTGAAGTTCACGCGGCCGATGACGAAGGGCGTGCAGGCCGAGCTGGAGAACCTGGCCTCGTGGCTCGGGCTGAGCGCGATCGAGCCGAGCTAGAGCCGCCTAGACTCCCGCCGTGGCGACGGAGCGGAGCGAGCAGCTGCGGGATCTCGCCCAGCGCGTCGCGGATGCGCTCCCGCCCGAGGTGGCCGAGGAGGTGGTGCTCACCGGCAGCGTCTCGCGCGGAGTCGCTGATGAGGTCTCCGACATCGAGATGCTGATCGTCACGGCGGAACCGCTCGAACTGGCGGCTTGCTTCGACCACGCTCGTGCTGCGGGCCTTGAAGAGCTCGATACCTGGGGCGTGCAGGGCACACCGACGCAGCGCGTTTTCGGCTACCGGGAGGGCGTGCCGCTCGAGCTCGTCTGGTGGTCGCGGGCACACGCCGAGTCTTCCGTCGACGCGATCCTCCGCGGCGATACCTCGTCGGGCGCCGAGGCGATCGCGAACGGCGTAGCGCTACGGACGCGCGGCTCATTGACGCGCTGGCAAGCGCGACTCAGCGACTACCCGGAGGAGCTGGCGATCGCGCAGATCGAAGACGC
>DATLPH010000114.1:0-7946 GCA_035535855.1 Gaiellaceae bacterium | reverse complement strand
TGAGGCCCGGGTCGGTGATCGTCGACCTCGCAGCCGAGGCGGGCGGCAACTGCGAGCTGACCGAGCCCGGCGAGATCGCCGTGCGCGAGGGCGTGACGCTGGTCGGGCTGACGAACCTGCCGAGCACGATGCCGTTCCACGCGAGCCAGCTGTACGCGCGCAACGTGGCCGCGCTGCTGCAGCACCTCGCACCCGGGGGCGAGCTGGCACTCGACTTCGAGGACGAGATCACTGCCGGCGCCTGCGTGACCCGCAAGCAGGAGGTACCTGCATGAGGAATTGGCGCGAAATCGGCGCAGTCGCTTCACACACGCGTGCGCCCCGGCCCGGTAGCGTCAGCCGCGAGGGCGGCGGGACGACAAGCCCCACCCTGGGTGGGGGATCGGGGTTCTCGCGTGGACCAGGACCGCGCCCCTTGGCTTGCCCGGCGGTGGCTGAATGAGTCACGGGCAGCTCCTCGTCTTCGAGGTCACGATTCTCGTGCTCGCGATCTTCCTCGGGTTCGAGGTGATCTCGAAGGTGCCGAGCATGCTGCACACGCCGCTGATGTCGGGCACCAACGCGATCCACGGGATCGTGATCGTCGGCGCCATGCTCGTGATGGGCCTGGACCACAAGGACACGCTGACCACGGTGATCGGCTTCGTCGCGGTCGTTCTCGCCTCTGCGAACGTCGTCGGCGGCTTCGTCGTGACCGACCGCATGCTCGAGATGTTCAAGCGCCGCAAGCCCGAACGGGCTCCCGCTGCCGACGACGGCAAGCCGCCGCCGCAGCAGTGAGCCAGACGACCACCAACCTCCTCTACCTGGTCACGATCGTGACCTTCATCCTCGCGCTCCGCTTCCTCTCGCGGCCGGACACGGCTCGCATGGGCAACTGGATCGGAGCCGCCGGGATGCTGCTCGCAATCGCGGTCACGTTCGCGCAGAGCGAGGTCGTCAGCTACTGGCAGATCGGCCTCGGGATGGTGATCGGCGGCGGCTTCGGCGCCGTCGCAGCTCGCCGCGTGAAGATGACGGCGATGCCGCAGATGGTGGCGCTGTTCAACGGCGTCGGCGGCGGCGCGGCCGCGCTCGTCTCGTGGGCCGAGTTCCACAACCGGGCGCCCGCCCCCGGGAACCTGAAGGTCGACATCGGCGTCGCGATCATGCTCTCGGCGCTGATCGGCGCGATCTCGTTCTCAGGCTCGATGGTCGCCTTCGCCAAGCTGCAGGAGCTGATCCAGGGACGCCCCATCACCTACCCGGGCCAGCAGGTCGTCAACGCGCTCGTGCTCGGCGGCGCGCTCGCGGCCGGGATCGCGATCGCGGTCGGAGGCGAGGAGCAGTGGCTGATGTGGGTGCTGCTCGCCTGCGCCTCGGTCTTCGGCGTGCTGTTCGTGCTGCCGATCGGCGGCGCCGACATGCCCGTCGTGATCTCGCTGCTGAACGCCTTCACCGGGCTCGCCGCCGCCGCGACCGGCTTCGAGCTCGAGAACAACGTCCTGATCGTGAGCGGCATGCTCGTCGGCGCCTCCGGAACGCTGCTCACGCTGATGATGAGCCGCGCCATGAACCGCTCGATCGGGAACGTCCTCTTCGGCGCCTTCGGCCAGGTCTCCGCGGGAGCTGAGGCAGCGGCGGGCACCGACGGCGGCACCGTCCGCTCGGCCGGCGCCGAGGACGTCGCAGTGATGCTGGCCTACGCCCACAAGGTCGTCTTCGTCCCCGGCTACGGCTTGGCCGTCGCCCAGGCTCAGCACGACGTGCGCCAGCTCGCCGACCTGCTCGAGGAGAAGGGCGTCGAGGTTTCGTACGCGATCCACCCGGTCGCCGGCCGCATGCCCGGCCACATGAACGTCCTGCTCGCGGAGGCAAACGTGCCATATCCGCAGCTGAAGGAGATGGACGAGGCCAATCCCGAGTTCGGCCGCACCGACGTCGCGCTCGTCGTCGGCGCGAACGACGTCGTGAACCCGGACGCTCGCAACAACGAGGGCAGCCCGATCTACGGGATGCCGATCCTGAACGTCGACCAGGCGGAAACCGTCGTCGTGCTCAAGCGGAGCATGAACCCCGGGTTCGCCGGGATCGAGAACCCGCTCTTCTACAACCCGAAGACCGTGATGCTGTTCGGCGACGCGAAGGAGTCGATCACGAAGCTGATCGAGGACGTGAAGGGTCTCTAGGCTTCGCGGCCGGATGGTTCCGGTCTTCGCAGCCAGGCACGTCGAAGCCGCGGTCCCGCCGGAGCGGGCGCTCGAGGCGGTGCGGGAGGCGTTCATTGCATTCGCCCGAGGCGAGTGGTCGATGCCGCCGAAGGTCTACGTCCCGGCCTACCCGGCGGGCGACTTCCGCGCGATGCCGTCGCTCGGCGCGGGTCACGCGGCATTGAAGTGGGTGACGTCGTTCCCGGGCAACCCCGCGCGCGGCCTCCCAACGGTGACGGGCTTGGTGTTGCTCTCCGACGCGTCGGATGGCTCGCTGGTCGCGGTGCTCGACGCGGGCGCGGTCACCGCGCTGCGCACCGGTGCCGCCGCCGTCCTCGCGGCGGAGACGCTCGGCCACGCGGATGCGCGGGCCGCGGTCGTCGGCGCGGGAGTGAACGGGCGCGCCGCCGCGCGCACCTTCGTGGCGCGCGGCCACGACGTGATGCTCTGGGACGTCGACGAGGGACGCGCCCGGGAGGCTGCCGAGCAGCTCGGCGCCGGCGTGGCGGGCTCGCGAGCCGAGGCCCTGGGCGCGGACGTCGTCGTCACGGTAACGCCGGGCCACGAGGTGCTGTTCCCAGCGGGCTCGCTCCGAGAGGGCCAGCACGTGAGCCTGATGGGGGCAGACGGCCCGGGCAAGGCCGAGATCGCGGTGGAAGAGATCGTCCGCACCCACGTCTTCTGCGACGACTGGGAGAAGCCAGGATCGGAGATAACTGTAAGCCCCGAGGCTGGCGCTGGGAACCCCGCGGCCCGAGTCCGGCTGTTCGCCGACGACTGGGAACAGGCCAGCCACAACGGCGACCTCGCCAAGGCGGTCGAGGCCGAAAAGCTCACGCGCGAGGACGTGACGCAGCTCGGCGACGTGCTCGCAGGCACGGCGCCCGGCCGTCAGTCACCCGACGACATCACGCTCTTCGACAGCACCGGCTTGGCAATCCAAGATCTGGCCATCGCGCTCGCCGCGATGGGGTGCGCCGACGAGCTAGACCTCCCCACGCTCGACCTCTAGGCGGCCCTCGGCGCGAGCCGCGGCCACTCCATCGAAGCCGCTGGCCTCCTCGTGACGCTGGCGTCGAAGAACTTTGCCGAACCGGCCTTTTCGTCGCCCTTGATATGGAACGCGACGTATCTCGCGAACATCCTCGTCAGCCGCTTTTGGTCTACTGCCCGCACGTCCGAATCCTTCTCACGCCGGATCGGTCTCTTGCACTTGGCCCCTCTGCTTGGGGAGGTCGAGAGCAATCGAAGCCTGCTTGAGCACGCGACACGCCTGGCCGCAGGGGCGGGAGCGGAGTGGATCGTCTCCGGAGAGCTGATCGTGCCCGGGTATCGCTTCGATGCGCGCATCGGCACGGACTGGATCGAGCCGCAGCCCGACGCGTGGATGCGAGGTCTCGCACAGCTCAGCGCTTCACTCGGCGTAGTCAGCTTCGTCGACCATCCGGAGCGCGACGAAACTACCAGCACGCTGTACAACACCCTCTTCGTGGTCGGACGGGACGGCCAGATCCTAGGACGCCACCGCAAGCTGAACCCCACACCGCAGTCAGAGGAGTGGTCGAGCCCCGGCGAGCTCCGAGACCCTGTTGTCGTCGACGGCGTTCCGGTCGGGCTGCTGGTCTGCGCTGACGCCTATCCCGCGGGTCCGGCGCTCCGTCTACGTGAACTCGGAGCCGAACTGTTCATCTCCGCTGCGGCCTGGTGGCCCGGGGAATGGGGTCCAAAGGGCGAGTGGGAAGAACGATCGCGCGAAACAGGCGTCCCGATGGTCGTCTGCAATCGGACGGGTCTCGACGGCGAGACGGAGCTGTTTGACGCCGAGAGCGTCGTTGTGGATCGGGGCCGGAAGCTTGTGAGCTTGCGCTCGCGGGACTCGTGCGTATTTGTCGTCGACTGCCGAATGAGCGCCGACGGCTTGACTGTGTCGAGCGTCACAGAGACGCCACTCTGAGCCGTCCCCGGGCCCGGATGCCTACGACGCACGCGCAATGTCGGCTTTGATAAGGAAGGCGACGAGGGAAAGCGACAACGCGCAGCGGCTAGTGCTTGCCGGTGGAAACCCGCAGGTCAACTTACTACCCTGCGCGACCCTGGTTCCGCGGTCAGGGGATTGCTTGGAAACGAACCCTCGCCGGATCGTTTCGCCGGGTCGGTTCGGCATCGTCGTGGGTATCGCCCTGCTGCTCTCCGGCCTCGGCTTCGGGATCCTCGCCGCCGGTGGTGCGCTGAGAGGCGCCGACGCCGGTTTCCACTTCTTCGGCAAACGCACGCCGGAGAACGTCGCCGCCCCGGTTCCGACGGTTTAGCTTCTGCGCATCGACACCGGGGCCGCCGAGCGTAGCCCCGGTGGTTCACCAAGCCATGAGAGGAGCAGCCATGACCGATCGCACCGATGAGACCGAGAACGAGCGCGGCCCGAATCAGCGCGTGGCGGTGGTCGCCAGTCTCCGACCGGGCTCGCGCGACGAGGCCGCCCAACTTGTCGCCAAAGGCCCGCCGTACGATCTCCGCGACGCGGGGTTCGAACGACACAGCGTCTTCCTCGCCGCAGAGACGGCGGTCTTCCTCTTCGAGGGGCCAGGAATCGAGGGCCTGACCCGCGATCTCGTCAACGACCCTGCCCGCTCCGCGGCATTCAGCGCCTGGGGGCCACTACTCGATCAAGCCCCGACGGTCGCTCGGGAGGAGTTCTACTGGGACGGCGCTACTGGCTGACTCTTTGGCCCGATCGCGCTAGCCCGCCGGATCGGGTGCCGCTGTAGGCTGACCCGGTCGACCCAAGGAGGCACTGAATGGACGGCCAGCTGGTGCATTTCGAGCTTCCGGCGCAAGATGCCGGCCGCGCGAAGGAGTTTTGGAAGTCGCTCTTCGGCTGGAAGTTCCAGGACTACGAGGGGCCGGTCGAGTACCACATGCTCACCGGAAATGAGCCTGGCGGTGCGATCTACCCCACCGAGGAGGGCGGTGGCTCCGGGCCGATCGTCTACTTCGGCACCTCCGACATCGACGCGTCAGTCTCGAAGGCAAGGGAGCTGGGTGGCTCCGCGGAGGACAAGCAGCCGATCCCGGGTATCGGCTGGTTCGCCCGCTGCGTCGACACCGAGGGCAACAAGTTCTCGCTCTTCCAGGGCGACGAGTCGGTCGCCGCGCCCGACGAGACCTAGAGCAGCCGCTCCGGGTCGAAGAGCTCGAACTCCGCCGGACGTCGCCGACGATGTCGGCGTCCTAGCCCTGTGGCCTCACCCCCCTGTAGAGACCGTCGGCCTCTACAACCGCGCAGGCGAGCTCCAGCTCCACGAGCGCGGTGGCGACTGCCGCCGCGTCGAGACCCGTCTCGCGTGCCAGGCGATCTGCTCCGGCAGGCTCCTGCTGCACCATGTCGAGCACGGTCGCTGCTGCGGCTCCGAGGGTCGGTTCAGGCGCTTCGCTCACCTCGATGCCCAGCGCTTCGAACACGTCTCCCGCGCTCGTCAGCGGCGTCGCGCCGAGGCGCAGGAGCGCGTTCGTCCCCGCGGAGAGCGCGGACGTGATCTCGCCCGGAACGGCGAACACCTCCCGGCCGGTCTCGAGCGCGAAGTCGGCGGTGATGAGGGCGCCGCTCCGTTCTCTCGCCTCGACGACGACCGTCGCCGCCGCGAGCCCGGCAATGATCCGGTTGCGGGCTGGGAAGCGCCAGGGCGCCGGCTCGACGCCGGGCGCGTACTCGGATACGACCAGCCCGCGCTCGCAGACGCGGGTGGCGAGCTGCGCATGCGCCGCCGGATAGTCACGGTCGATCCCGCAACCAAGGATGGCGGCCGTCGTCCCACCGGCCTCGAGGGCGCCGCGGTGTGCCTCGCCGTCGACGCCACGGGCCAGGCCGCTCAAGACGACGAGCCCGGCCGCTGCGAGCTCACGGCCCAGCAGCCGGGCGACCTGCGCTCCGTACGACGAGCAGGCTCGCGCGCCGACCACCGCGACCGCGGGCGACGACAGCAGCTCGCTACCGGCGTTTCCGCGCAGGAACAACCCCGGCGGAGGATCGTGCAGCTGCCGCAGCAGCGACGGATACCCCTGTTCGCTGCGGCCGAGGAACCGCAGGCCGCGGGCCAGCAGGCCGGCCCGGTACCCCGGCTCGTCGAACGTGCGGCGGAACCGCTGGAAGCGGCGCTCACGCGGCTGCTCGACTAGATGCGAACCGGTCTCTGCAGCGAAGACCGCCAGCGCGAGATCGCTCACGGCGTCCCCAGCTCGCTCGGCGAACGATAGGAGAGCGCCTCGGCCACGTGCTCGCTTCCAACCTCGCCTGCGCCCGCGAGCAACGCGGCCGTACGGCCTACGCGCGCGACCCGTGCTCGCCCGCGAGCCGACAGCGGCAAGCGCTCGACCGCGCGGCTCAGCAGCTCGTTTGCCTCTTGCGACCGTCGCAGTGGCTCCGCCCGCGCCCGCTCGCGCGCCGTCGTCACGCGCTCACGGACGGGCTCCGATGCTTCGCCCGGCGATCCCTCGAGCTCACGCGCCCGCGGCCGCGGTACTGTCACGAGCAGGTCGAATCGGTCGAGCAAGGCCCGCGACAGCTTGTCGCGGTACGCGGCGAGCCGCCCGGCGGAGCACGAGCACTCGGCCGCTGGATCGCCGCGCGCACCGCACGGGCACAGGTTCATCGTCGCGACGAGCTGAAAGCGGGCCGGGAAGACGATCTTCCCGCCAACGCGCGCGATCGAGATCGCACCATCCTCGAGCGGCTGCCTCAGCGCCTCGAGCGCGTTACGCGGAAACTCCGCCAGCTCGTCGAGGAAGAGCACGCCGCGGTGCGCCAGGCTCGCCTCGCCCGGCCGCGGCGTCGAGCCGCCGCCGACGATCGCGGAGACCGACGCCGTGTGATGGGGCGCGCGAAAGGGCGGCAGCGTCACGAGCGGCCGGCCCGGCGGGAGCAGCCCGGCGACGGAGTGGATGCGCGTCACCTCGAGCGCCTCCTCGGGCGGAAGCCGCGGCAGGATGCCGGGTAGGCGACGCGCGAGCATCGTCTTCCCGGTCCCCGGTGGGCCGCCGAGCAACAGGTTGTGGCCGCCCGCCGCCGCCAGCTCGAGCGCCCTCCGCGCACGCTCCTGTCCCCGCACGTCCGCGAGGTCAGGAACGATCGGCTCCGGAGCCTCACCGTTCGGCGAGAGCTGGTCGGGCGGAGGCGGCTGCCACTGGCCGCGCAGATAGGCGACCGCCTCCGCCAGGTGGTGCACCGGGACGGGCTCGATTCCCGCCAGCGCGGCCTCGGCCGCGCAGTCGGCCGCGCAGAGCAGGTGCGAGAGGCCGGCCTGGCGCGCACCCTCCGCCGCGGCGAGCACGCCGCCGACCGAGCGGAGCCGTCCGTCGAGCGCCAGCTCGCCCACCGCCGCGTGGCCGCCGAGCGCCTCCGGAGGAACCTGCCGCGAGGCCGCGAGCACGGCGAGAGCAATCGGCAGGTCGAAGCCCGAGCCCTCCTTGCGCAGCTCCGCAGGAGCGAGGTTGACCGTGATCCGCCGCACCGGCCACTCGAGCTCCGCCGAGGCGATCCCGCTCCGGACGCGCTCCTTTGCCTCCTGGCAGGCGCGGTCGGCGAGCCCGACGATCGCGAACGCCGGCACACCGAGCTGGAGGTGCGCCTCGACCTCGACGCGCCGCGCGTCGAGCCCAACCAGCGCGTGCGTGACGGTGCGGGCAAGCACTTCGGCCACGCTAGACACGGACCTGTCACGTGTCTGTGACGCGATCGTGCCGAGAGTGGAACTACCGCGCGCG
>DATLPH010000113.1:0-2755 GCA_035535855.1 Gaiellaceae bacterium | reverse complement strand
TCGGCGGGGTCGGTCGCCGCGCGGACGCGCGTGACGTAGTCGTGGCGCCCCGACACACGCAGGCCGTGCTCGTTCAGCGCGCGCGCGTGCTCGTCGCGGCGGCAGAGCACGGACACCTCGCACACCCGCCCGAGGTGCCCCGCGAAGAGGCTGCCGATCACCCCGGCTCCGACTACGCAGACGCGCTCGATGCCATCCTCCGCAAGGCCTCGACGCCGCGCTTCGCGAGCTCGCGCGGCTCCTCCTGCCAGAGCGACCCGGGGAGCTCCGCGTCCGAGAAGATCTCGAGGTCGTAGAAGCCGTCCCAGCGGAGCGCCTCGAGGATCGGCCCGAAGTCGACGACGCCGTCGCCGGGGAGCACGCGGTCGTTCGTGTTGCGCGTCGGCTCGCGCCAGTCCGCCAGGTGGACGCCGCGAATGCGGTCGCGGTGGCGCTGGATCTCCTCGACCGGCTCGCGCCAGAGGTGCCACGAGTCGTACATCAGCCCGACGTCCGCGCCTGCCTCGTCGACGAGTGCGGCCGCCTCGCCGAGCGAGCCGACGATCGACCAGAAGTGCAGGAACTCGCGCTGGATCGGCTCGAGCGCCACGCGGACGCCCTGCGCGCGGCCCTCGTCCGCGATCGCGCGGATCCCGTCGACGATCGCCGCCCGGTCGTCGCCCGGCCCGGTCAGGAAGAGCACGCATTCCGGCTCGAACGGCGCGAGGCGGCGGATCGCACCGCGGATCGCGTCCACCCGCTCGGCCGGGTCGGACGGCCCCTCCATCAGCGGCAACGGCAAGATCGACGGCACTTCCGGAACCGCGGTCGCCGCGCCGAGACCGCTCGCGCGGAAGCGCTCGAGCGAATCGTCCGCGAGCTTCATCTCCCAGATCCCGATTCCCTCCGCACCGGCGGCGCGGTAGGCGTCGAGGTCGTCGGCGAACGACTGCGTCACGGTCGTGATCTGCGAGACCGAGAGCCTCATCGCCGCAGGCGCCTCCGCAGCAGCCGCTTCGCGACGAGCGTCCCGGAGCCGGCGCCGAGACCCGGGCCCGGGTGTGTGCTCGCGCCGATGTGCCAGAGCCCCTTGACCGGCGTCGAGTGGCCGGGGCTCGCCGCCAGCGGCCGCCAGAGCAGGTTCTGGTCGAGGGCGAGCGAGCCGGAGTACGGGTCGCCGTGCTGGAGGTTGATGTTCGCCGCCTGCAAGTCGGCCGGCGAGAGCGTGACGCGGCGGCGCAGCGACGATTCGAGGTTCGGCACGTGCCGCGCGATCCGCGCCTGGATCCGGTCGGCGTAGCGCTCGCGCAGCTCCTCCGTCCAGCTGCCGTCGCCGGGGTCGAGCTCTCCGGCCGCGTCGCCCTTCACCCTCCATGGCAGCTCCTGCAGCTGTATCCAGAGCATCCCGGCGCCCTCGGGCGCGCGGCTCGGGTCCATCGTTAGCGGCTGACCGACGACGACCGTCGCCTCCGCCGGCAGGAGGCCGCGCTCAGCCTCGTTGACCGCGCGCGAGACCCCGTCGAGACCGGGCGTGAGATGCACGATCGCCGTCTGCCCGAGTCGCTCGTCGCCCTCCCAGCGCGGTGGCTCGGAGAGCGCGAAGTGGATCTGCATCTCCGAGCGCCCGTAGCGGAACCGGCGCCCGAGCTCCTCGTGGCCGTCGAGGAGGCGGCCGTAGAGCTGCGTCGGAGTCACGTTCGCGACGACCGCGCGTGCGGATGGCACCTCGTCTCCGTCGACGAGCCGCACCCCGGTCGCCTTGCCGTCGCGCACGAGCACGCGCTCGACGTCGCGGCCGGTCTCGCACGTGCCGCCGTGGTCCTCGATCAGCCGCACGAGCGCGTCGACGAGCCGAGCGCCCCCGCCGCGCGGGATGGGCATGCCACCCTCCTGCACGGCGACACCGATCACCTGCGTCATGAACCCGGAGCCGGCCGCATCCGGCCCGAGGCCGGTGTGCAGCACCCACGGTGCGAGCAGACCGTGCGCCCGTTCGGACGAGAACGTCTGCGTCAGCCAGTCCCGGCTCGAGGTGAGCACGTCGCCGACGAACTCGGCGGCTCCGCGCCGGCCGAGCCGCCGGTAGGCGCGCAGCGCGAGGCCGAGGCCGTCGCGCGACCAGAGCTCGGTGCCGAGGACGCCGAAGGCGAGGTCGGCGTTCGGGAAGAACGACTCGACCGCGCCGCGCCAGTCCTCGCCCAGCTCCGCGACGTTCGCATCGGTCGACCGCAGCAGGAACGCCGCCTCGCCGTCCGGGAAGAGCGTCGCGCTCGGGTGGTCGGTGTTCAGGTACTCGAGCCCGCGGGCAGCGAGCTCCTCGCCGAGCTCTGCGTGCGCGGCGCCGCCCACCCAGAGCGGGTGCCAGGCGCTGAAGATGTCGTGCAGGTAGCCGGGCTCGGTCAGCTCGGCGGTCCGGATCGCCCCGCCGAGCTCGTCCTCGCGCTCGAGCACCCGGACGCTCCAGCCGCCACGCGCAAGGAGCGCCGCACATGCGAGCGAGTTGATCCCGCTGCCAACGACGACTGCGTCAGCCATCGACCAGCTCGCGGAACTCGTCGTCGCCGACGAGCCCGCGCTTGCGGGTCCCGAGCTCCTTCACCCGTGCGAGCACCTCGGCGCGCCGCTCCTCCGGGAGGTCGAGCCCGAGCTCCTCAGCCTTGATCCGGATCGAGTCGAGGCCGCTCTTCTTCCCGAGCACGATCCCGCGTTCCGCGCGGACGAGCTCCGACGAGTAGGGCTCGATCGAGGGTGGGTCGTGGAACTGGCTCGCGACCGC
>DATLPH010000112.1:0-10458 GCA_035535855.1 Gaiellaceae bacterium | reverse complement strand
TGGTCCTTGCCGAGCGTGATCATCAGCCCGCAGGCCAGCACGACGAGCCCGGTGCGGAAGGGCCGCACGTCGACGAGGTCGCTGCGAGTCACCATCAGCGCCCCCACGATCGCCAGCGCCGCCGGCAGGCCGAGCGTGGCGTCGCCGATCACCGCGTCGAGCCCGTCGGCGATCCAGACGCCGACGTACCCGCCGTTCCAGCCGGCCCAGACCACCGCGCCGAGGAACACGCCCAGTGCGAGCAGCCCGAGCCCGATCAGCTCAGGGTGCTGGTGCCCTTCGGCCTTCTTGCCCGCGCGCTTCCTGCGCTTGACCCGCGAGGGCACGCGTGGCCGGAGCGTGCGTCTCTTGCGACGGCGCGCCATAGGGCGGCTGCTTCGACGGCCGTGACGCCAGCCCTTCCTGCGGCCTAGCGGCGCTTCTTGAGCTTCTCGGCCTGGCGGCGCTGCTGCCGGTTCATCGGCTCGGGGATCGCGCCCTCCTGGTCGGCAGCCTCGAGCCAGGCGCGCCGTTCGGAGGCGCTGAGGCGCGAAAGCGCGGCCTGGGCGCGCTGCGGGTCGTTCTGTACGCCGCTGCGCTCGAGCTTGGCGATCGCGCTCGCGAGCTCGGGGTTCTTGCGTTCGAGGTTCGCCTTCGACGCGTTCTGGAGCCAGCGCTTCAGGAACGGCACTTTCATCATCGTCGTGGCGATCGGCCGCACGAAACGGCCGCCCTGAACACGCGCGAGCAGGTTCAGCGCGACCAGGATGACGAGCAGCCCGACCAGGATGAAGACCGGGATCAGGAAGGTGGTGAGGTCCGCAAGCACGCTAAAAGGCTACTCGCGCCTAGCCTAGCCGGGAGAGCCGATCGAGCAAGAGGGTGAGGAAGCGCTCCGAGTCGATGCCCACGGCCACGTTCGCGGTCGGCTCCAGGCCGCTCCGCCGCCAGACGTCGACGACCGTCCGGCCCCGACAGAGCTCCGACTCGCAATCGACGCGCACGTTCAGGTGCTGGAGCTCCAGCAGGGTCGGGTCGATCACGTGCGCCACGGCGACCGCGTCGTGGACGGGCGAGCCGTCGAAGCCATAGACCTCCCGGTGGAAGACCCCGTAAAAGTCGAGCAGCTCCGCGACAACCTTGCCGACCCGGCCCGCTCCGCGCAGCTGTTCCGCATGGGCCGCGGTGACCAGCGCCTGGTGGGTGACGTCGAGTCCGACCATGGTCACGTCGAGGCCGCTGGCGAAGACGCGCGCAGCGGCTTCCGGGTCGGCCCAGATGTTGAACTCCGCCGCTGGCGTGACGTTGCCCTCGGCGATCGCACCGCCCATCAGCACGATCCGCTCCGGGCGCGCCTCCGGGTAACGGGCCAGCAGGAGCGCGACGTTCGTCAGCGGGCCCGTGGCCACCAGCGTGGCGCCCTCGAGCCGTTCCGCGAGGAAGTCGACGGCGTGCTGGTCCGACGGCTCGGCCTGCGGCGGCGGCAGGTCCGGCCCGTCGAGGCCGGTCTCGCCGTGGACGTACGCGGCGACGAACGGCTCGCGCACGAGCGGGCGCGGCGAGCCAACCGCCACGGGCACGTCCCCCCGCCCGGCCAGCTCCAGCACGCGGATCGCGTTGGCGGTCGTCTTCTCGAGCGTCTGGTTGCCTGCGACGACGGTGACCCCGCGTAGCTCCAGCTCGTCGCTGCCGAGCGCGAGCAGGAGCGCAATCGCATCGTCGTGGCCGGGGTCGCAGTCGAGCAGGATCGGCGTGCTCACGCGGTCAGGATCTCATCCACTTCGGCGGCCGTGGGCAGGGACGGTTGCGCGCCTGCGCGGGAGGCGGCGATCGCCCCGGCCGCACACGCGCGCCGCAGGGCCTCGTCCCGGTCGCGCTCCTCGAGCAGCGAGACCACGAGGCAGGCGGTGAAGGCATCGCCCGCGGCGGTGCCGTCGACAGCCCGCACGCGCGGCGCGGGCGCTCGCGCGACCTCCACCCCGCCGTCGAGCAGCACCGCGCCCTCTTCGCCGAGGGTGAGTGCGGTCAGGCGCGGTGTCTCGGGCAGGGCCTCGAGCTCGTAGCGGTTGACGACGACGAGCTCGGCCGCGCGCAGGAGGTCAGCCGGTACCGGCTTCGCCGGAGCTGCGTTCAGGAAGAAGCGCTCCGCCCGCTGGGCCGCCACCGCCACCGCCACGGCGGGGATCTCGAGCTGGCAGAGCACGGCACCGGACACGGCCGGGTCGCGCAGCTCGGAGTTGGCGCCCGGCGCGACGACGATCACGTTCTCGCCCTCGTCGTCGACGATGATCAGCGCGACTCCGGTCGGCCCACCCTGACGGAGAACGGTCTCGACGCCGGCCTCCCGCGGGCCGGCCAGCGCCTCGTCCGCGAAGTCATCGTCTCCGACGGAGCCGACGAAGGTCACCTCGGCCCCGAGGCGTGCCGCGGCGACGGCCTGGTTCGCGCCCTTGCCGCCCGGGTGGCGGGCGAAGCTCGCGGCCGTCAGCGTCTCGCCTGGCCGCGGCAGACGCTCGCAGCGAGCGACCAGGTCGAGGTTGACCGACCCGACGACGGTGAGGCGGGGCCGGCGAGACCTAGGCGGCAAGCGCGCGCAGGTCTTCGACCGCCCGCTCGAGCAGGTTCTCGCGCAGGTCGAAGAGGCCGGCCCAGAGCGAGGAGCGGTCGGGCACGGAGCGGATCCGGGCGGCGTCGTCGAGCCCAGCGAGGGCGCGCAGGAAGACGGCGAGCTCGAGGTAGGCCTGCGCGACGCGCACAGGGGAGCAGCGCACGCCCGCCCGGTAGAGCACCGGCGCCCACTCGATCAGCTCGGCGGCTCCGGGGGTCCCGTACCAGGAGCGCCCCTCGGCGCGCTCGGGCTCCAGCTCGAGGAGGTAGCGGCCGAGCGGCCGCTCGAGCCCCACCAGCGCGGTCTCGGCGCGGTCGGCCGCACGGCGCAGCGCGGCCTGGCGGCCACCGGGGGTGGAGGGCGCCGCGTCGCCGCGCGCCCAGCGCTCGAGCAGGCGGCAGAAGGCGAGCGACGCGACCGAGGCGGCGTTCAGCTGGCGGATCAGGCTCTCCGCGGTACGGGCGTCGGCCGCGCTGTCGGTCAGCACCTCGGCCCAGCCCGGCTCGGCGCGGAGCGTGCTCATACCTCGACGACCACGGGCAAGATCATCGGCCGCCGGCCGGTGCGGTCGTAGATCAGCTGGCCGAGTCCGTCATGGAGGTGCTCCTGCAGGAGCTTGATCTCGGTCACGTTGTCCTTGATCAGGCCGTCCAGCACCCGCTGGGCCTCTTCGCGCATCTCGTCCAGCAGCGGCTCGCCCGGCTCGGCGAACCCACGGGCGATCAGCTCGGGGCGTCCCGCCACGGAGCCGTTGCTTCCGCCGAGGGTCGCGACCACGATCAGCACGCCGTCTTCCGACAGATGGCGCCGGTCCCGCAGCGCGACGTCCTGGACGTCGCCGACGCCGAGCCCGTCGACGAACGTGACGCCGCTCTCGACGTGGCCGGTCAGGTAGGCGCCCGACTCGTCGAGCTCGACAACCGAGCCGTTCTCGGCGAGGATGATCCGGTTCTCGGCCACCCCGCTCTCGACGGCGAGGCGCGCGTGTGCCGCGAGCATGCGGAACTCGCCGTGGACGGGCATGGCGTACTTCGGCCGCACGAGCGCGAGCATCGTCCGCAGCTCCTCCGCGTGGCCGTGGCCGGAGACGTGCACCGGCGCGATCTCCTGGTGGAGCACTTCGGCACCGTTCTTCGCGAGCTGGTTGATCGCGTCGTGGACGCGCAGCTCGTTCCCAGGCACGGGCTTGGCCGAGATGATCACGGTGTCGCCGGCCTCGACCTTCACGTCCCGGTGGTCGCCGTACGCGATCCGCACGAGCGCCGAGAGCGGCTCGCCCTGGCTCCCGGTGCAGAGGATGAGGACATCGCCGCGCGCGTAGTCGTCGAGTTGCTTGGGCTGGATCAGCGCGTCGTCCGGCACGTCGATGTAGCCGAGGTTCCGCGCGATGTTGATGTTCTTGCGCATCGAGCGGCCGACGACGCAGACCTTGCGCCCGGCCTCGACGGCGACGTCGGCCGCCTGCTGCATCCGGTGCACGTTCGAGGCGAACGAGGCGACGAGAATGCGGCCGGTGCGCGACGGGATCAGCTGGCGGAAGGCCTCGCCGACGAGCCGCTCGGAACCCGTCACGCCGGGGCGCTCGGCATTCGTCGAGTCGCCGAGGAAGAGGTCGACGCCGCGGTTGCCGATCTCCGCGAGCCGCCCCACATCCGTGCGCAGGCCGTCGACGGGCGTGTGGTCGATCTTGTAGTCGCCGGTGTGCAGGATCCGGCCGCCGGGCGTGTCGAGCACGATCGCGACCGCGTCCGGGATCGAGTGCGCGACCCGCACGAACTCCACGCGGAAGGGCCCGAGCTCGACCGCCCCTTGGTCGGGATCGGCCTCGCGCAGCTCGGTGGAGCGCAGCAGCCCGTGCTCGTCGAGCTTCGACTTGATCAGGCCGAGCGTGAGCCGCGTCGCCCACACCTCCTGGACCCGCGCCTCGCGCAGCAGGTACGGGAGCGCGCCGACGTGATCCTCGTGGCCGTGCGTCAGCAGCACCGCGCGGACCGGCCGCTCGCGATCGACGAGATACGAGAAGTCCGGGAGGATCAGGTCGACGCCGAGGTGCTCGTCCCGCGGGAACGCGAGGCCAGCGTCGATCACGACGGCCTCGCCGTCGGCCTCGATCACGGTCATGTTCTTGCCGACCTCGCCGAGGCCGCCGAGCGGGATGATCCGCGTGGTTCCAGGCATCGCCGCAGTGTAGAGCGTGCGGGAGGCTAAGCATCCTCGCCCGCGAACCCGATACACGCTCCGTGCGGTTCTCCGTCCTCGCCTACGCGACCGTCGCGGCCGGTCTCGGTGTCACCGTGGCCGGCGGGCTTGCGGCTGCCGGCAAGCCGCTGACCGCGCTCGCCCTCTTCGGCGCCGCCGCTCTGGCCGCCGAGTTGCTCGAGGAGCCGGAGAACGCGCGCGTCCGCGAGCCGCTCGGCTCGGGCGTCTTCCGCGTCGCCTCCGGAGTCGACCTGGCGGCCGTGATCGTGCTCGGGCCGTGGCGAGGCGCGCTCGTCGCCGGCAGCGCTGCACTGCTCGCCCGGGTCGTGCGCGGACCGTGGCGCCAGGGAGCGTTCCAGGCTGCCTCCTACGCGCTGGCTTCCCTCGCCGCGGGGTACGCGTTCTCCATCGGCGGCGGGCACTTCGGGCACCTCACGCTCCCCGACGACCTCGTCCCGCTGACCGTGCTCGCGCTCGTCTACCTGCTGGTCTCACGCGGGCTGCTGCAGATCGTCGGCGGGCTCGAGGTGCTGCAACCCGACTTCGCCGCCGCGGCCGCCGAGGCAGGGCTCGGCGCGATCCTGGCTCTCTTCGCGCTCGGCCACCCCTGGAACGTGATCGCCGTCCTGCCGGTCGCGCTGGCCGTGAACCAGGCGCACGCGCGCGTGCGGCGCTCGCGCCAGGAGACGATGCACGCGCTCGAGACCTTCGCCAACATCGTCGACGAGCGCGACCCGTACACCTACCGCCACTCGCAGCGAGTGGCCTCGTACGTCGACGGGCTCGCGCGCGCCCTCGGTCTCCCCTACTCCGACATCGACCGGCTCCGCTGGGCCGCGCGGCTGCACGACCTCGGCAAGGTCGCCGTCGACGCGGCCGTGCTCGGCAAGCGCGGCAAGCTGACCCCGAACGAGTGGGGCGCCGTCTGGCGCGCGCCGAGGCTCTCGGCGCGGCTGCTGAGGCGCTTCGAGGTCTCCGCCGACGAGGCCCGCGCGGTCGAGTACCACCGGGAGCGCTACGACGGGCGCGGCTACTACGGCATCCCCTCCGAGGACCAGCCGCTCGCGGCGCACTTCCTCGTCGTCGCCGACAGCTTCGACGCGATGACCAGCGACCGTCCCTACCGCGCCGGGCTCAGCACCGACGAGGCGCTCGCGGAGCTCGAGCGCAACATCGGCAAGCAATTCCACCCGGCCGTGACGAAGGCGTTCATCGCCTTCCAGCGCGGCGAGGATCCCTTCTCGGTCCTCACCCCCGAGGAGCAGGAGCAGCTGCGGGGCGCCTCGGCTCCGTATCGCGTTCCCGAGATTCCCGGCGCCCGCGACCTGAAGGAGCGGCCGGAGCTCGTGGCCCTCGCGGGGTTGATCGCCGGCCTCGGCGGCATTGGGCTCGACCAGCCGTGGCTCGTGGTCACCGGCGGGGCGATCACGGTCACCGGGCTGATTCTCCGCGCGTGGGTGCGCTTCCGGTCGAATCGTCTCGCCCGAGCGCTGGCCTCTGCTCTCGGCGCCAGCGACCGCCAGCGCGTCTTCGACGCCCTCGGCCAGGTGCTCGAGTCGTCCACCCGCAGCGAATGGCTCGCCCTCGTGAGCTGGCAGGAGGACGGCCTCGGCGGCGAGATCGAGCTCTCGCGGGGCGAAGGGCCCAACGAGCGGTCGCTGATGAGCTGGCTCGTGCGAGAGGCGGAGTCGCGTGACGAGCTGCTGACAACCGCCGCGCACGAGTTCGGCGGCGGCAGCGGGGCCTACGTTGCGCTGCCGCTCCGGCGCGAGAACAGCGCGCTGACCGGCTTCCTCGTGCTGCGGACGCCCAGAGCACTTCGGCGCCACGTCGGCTCGGCGCTCTCGCGCTCGCTCGACGCGGTGGGACTGGCTCTGGCGCCCGGGCCCGAGACGCCCCCGGAGCAGGTCGAGGCCGCTCCCAGTCAGGCCTTGGCCGGCTGAAGCAACGCCAGCCGCTCGAGACAGCCGCGAATCTCCGCGATCTCCTTGTCCGTGGCCTCGACGAGAGGCAGGCGCACGCCACCGACCTCGTGGCCGAGCAGGTTCAGCGCGGCCTTGATCGCGATCGGGTTCGTCTGCACCTTGAGGATCTCGAGCGCCGGGTCGGTCTCGGCCTCGAGCCGTCTCGCCTCCTCGGCGTCGCCGGCACGGAAGGCCGTGATCATCGCCTTCACCTGCGGCCCGACGACGTGCGTGTGGACGCAGACGCCGCCGAGCCCGCCGAGCTCCACGAAGGGGAGGATCAGCGGGTCGTCGCCCGCGTACAGCTCGAGGCCGAGCTCCACGATCGCCTTCGCCTGGCCGAGGTCGTCGTTCGCCTGCTTGACCGCTTGCACGGTCGGGATCTCGGCCAGTTGCGCGATCGTCTCGGTCTCGAGGTTGAGCACCACGCGGGCCGGGATGTTGTAGACGACGATCGGCCGGTCGCTCGTGGCCGCGATCGCCTTGAAGTGCTCGACGATCCCCCGCGGCGGCGGCTTGTTGTAGTACGGCGTGACGACCAGGAAGCCGTGCGCGCCGGCCTCGTGGGCCAGCTCGGTCAGATGGACGGAGTGCGCGGTGGAGTACGTACCGGTTCCGGCGACGACGGTGGCCCGGTCGCCGACCGCGTCGACCGCGGTGGCGACCAGCTCGATCCGCTCGTCGTCCGAGAGCGTCGGCGACTCGCCGGTGGTGGCGGCCACGACGACGCCGTCGGAGCCGTTCTCGACCAGATGCGTGGCGAGCTCGCGAAACCGCTCGTAGTCGAGCGCTCCGGACGCGTCGAAGGGCGTCACCATCGCGGTCAGGACCTCGCCCAGCACGGCGTCGATTCTAGTCCAGCAGGCTGTCGAGCCCCAGCGTCAGGCCCGGAGGAAGCCCCTGCAGGCCCTGCAGCGCGAGCAGCACGCCCGGCACGTAGGCCTCCCGCGAGAACGCGTCGTGGCGGATCGTCAGCAGCTGGCCTTCCCCGCCGAGGAGCACCTCCTGGTGCGCAACGAGGCCGGGGAGCCGCACCGAGTGGATCGGCGGCTCGCCTGGGAGCAGCGCGGCCGTCGCCTTGGCGGTGCCGGAGGGCGCGTCCTGCTTGCCCTCGCCGTGGAGCTCGACGATCTCGGCCCGCGGCAGGTAGCGCGCTGCCTCGGCGGCGAGCCGCATCATCAGCACCGCGCCGATCGCAAAGTTCGGGACGACGAGCAGCGGCAGGCCCTGCTCGGCCGCCAGCGCGCCCGAGGGGCCGGGATCCCAGCCGCTCGTCCCGACCACACACGGCACGCCGTGCTCGAGCGCGAAGCGCACGTTCGCCTCGACCGCGTCGGGCGCGGTGAAGTCGACCATCGCCTCCGCCTCCCCCAGCTCGACGAGCTCGTGACCGGCCCGCTCGAGCGCGGGCGCCAGCACCGACCCGACCTTGCCGCCGCGGCCGAAGAGGGCGATCTTCACGCCGCGCGCGCGAGGCCCGGGTTGACGTGCTCGACCGCGGCCACGAAGCGCTCCTCGTTCGGCCCGATCCCCGCCGCCGAGAGCTTTTCGGGGGCGAGCAGCACACCGGCGAGCTCGGCCAGGGCCTCGGGCTCCACGGCCTCGATCTCGGCCACGATCCGCTCGATCGAAAGCAGCTCGGTGTCGCTGATCAGCGACTTGCCGAGGCGGCTCATCCGGTTCGAGGTCGACTCCATCGAGAGCATGATCCGGCCCTTGAGGTTCTCCTTCGCGCGGGCGAGCTCCTCGGGCCGGACGTTCCCGGCCGCGATGTCGCGGATCTGCTCGCTCGCGATCTCGAGGCAGGGCGCGACGTTGTCCTCGCGCGTGCCGATGTAGATCCCGAGCTGGCCCGTGTCGGTGTACTGCGAGGCGAAGCTGTAGACGGCGTAGGCCATCCCGCGCTTCTCGCGGATCTCCTGGAAGAGGCGCGACGAGGCCGAGCCGCCGAGGATCGAGTCCAGGAGCGAGGCGGCGAAGCGCCGCCGGTCGGTGCGCGCGATGCCCGGCGCCGCGATGCAGACGTGGTACTGCTCGGTGTCCTTGCGCTGGAAGCGCAGGCTCGGCGGGGGCGGCTTCACCAGCGCCGGCCGCACGCGCGGGCCCTTCACGACCCCGGCCGCGACCCGGCGCTGCACCTTCACCAGCAGGCGTTCGACGTCCTCGTGCTTGAGGTTCCCCGCCGCGGCGACGACCACGTTTCCCGGCACGTACATCGTCCGGTGATACGCGGAGACCGCCCGCTTGGTGACGCTCGAGATCACCTCGGCGCGCCCGATCACGGGCCGGCCGAGCGGGTGGGAGCCGAAGGTCGCCTCGGAGATCAGGTCGTGCACCAGCTCCTGCGGCTGGTCCTCGTACATCGCGATCTCCTCGAGCACGACCTCGCGTTCGGCGTCGAGCTCGGCGAAGGCCGGCACGAAGATCATCTCCCCCATCACGTCGAGCGCGACCTCGAGCTTGTCGTCCGGGACCCGCGCGTAGACCACCGTGTGCTCGCGCGAGGTGGCCGCGTTCAGCTCTCCGCCGAGGCCGTCGAAGATCTCGGCGATCTGCTGCGCGCTGTAGCTCGCCGTGCCCTTGAAGAGCAGGTGCTCGATGAAGTGCGAGATCCCGGCCTTGGGGTCGGTCTCGTCCCGCGAGCCGGCCCCGATCCAGAAGCCGATCGAGACCGAGCGCACGTGCACGAGCCGCTCGGAGATGACGCGTTCGCCGGAGTCGAGCTCGGAAAGGACGTACTTCTGCTGCACGGTCGGATCGTACTCGCGCCCCCGAAGCTAGGCTCGGAGCGTGGAGGGCGAGGACGCATTCGAGGGCTACGTCGAGGCCGCAATGGACGCGCTGCCCGACGACCTGCGCTCGGCGATGTCCAACGTGGCGATCGCCGTCGAAGACGAGCCGCCGCCGGGCCAGCCGCTGCTCGGCCTCTACGAGGGCATCCCGCTGACGCGCCGGTCGAGCTTCTACTCGGGAGCTGCGCCCGATCTGATCACGATCTACCGCGGGCCGCTCGAGCGGCTCTACGGGCATGACGAGGAGCTGCTCCGCGAGCAGGTGCGACGCGTGGTGCTCCACGAGATCGCACACCACTTCGGGATCAGCGACGAGCGCCTTCAGGAGCTGGACAGGTACTAACTTCTACGCAGGCGCCTGTTGTAGAGCCGAACGGCGAACACGAGGGCGGCGAGGGCCAGCAAGGCGATCAGGCCGATCGACGTCCAGTACCCCGATCCGTGACCGTCGCCTGACGAGATCGAGATCGCCAGGACGACGACGCTCCACGCGGCGTAGAACACCAGCGCACCCGAGATCATCCACGCGCGTCGTCGTTGCATGCCTTACCCGAGCGCGCGATCGATCGCCGCGCTGAGCTGGGCGACGGTGGGCGCGCCGGCTCCGAGCGAGGTCAGCGCCGCGCCGCTCTTCCCGACGAGGAGTGTCGGCGTGCCCGCCACCCCGTCGGCGCGGGCCTGACGGTCGAACGTCGTTGTCTCGTTGGCGACCGCGTCGCTGTTTCTCGCGTCCAGGAGGGCCTGCACGTCGACGCCGGGGATGCTGGTCGCCGCGGAGACCGCCATCGACTCGTTGAGCCAGCCGCCGTTCTCGGGGCCCTGGTTGAAGTAGAGGAGCTGCATGAGGTTGAACAGCCGGTTCTGCAGCCCAGCCGCGAGCGCCGCGCGCCGGCCGCGCTCGGAGTCGGGGCCGATG
>DATLPH010000111.1:0-10309 GCA_035535855.1 Gaiellaceae bacterium | reverse complement strand
CGCGAGGCCGCGAGCGAGTGATCGGTGCCGAGCATCAGGATCGCGGTCGGATTCGAGAGCAGGTTGCCCTTGTCGGGCGTCAGCGCGCTGCGCGCGGTCTTCGGCAGCCGCTTGTTCGCCTCGGAGACCCCGCCTCGGAACGCGATGTACCCGAGGGCGGCCCAGACGATGAAGAAGAGAACGATCAGGACGAGCGCGATCGCGATCTCGCGGCTCCAGCGGATGTGCTTCGGTCGCCGCGCGGTCGGCTTCGGGCCCGGGCCGCGGTAGTTGCGGCGCCCGTCCCGTGAGGAGCGCTCCCGTTGCGGCGACTTCTCGGGGCGGCCGACGCTCGGCACGCGTCCCTTCGTGCGCCCGCCGCGGTAAAGGCGATAGGGCTTCTCTCCGCCGGGGGCTCCCATCCGGCGGCGTATGGTACCCCCGCAGTTTTGGAGCGGTCGCGGGTCATCGGCGTGGACGTGGGCGGGACGAAGATCCTCGCCGCTGTCGTCACGCCCCAGGGCGCGATCGAGGCGCGGGTCGAGCACCCCACCGTGGTTTCCTCGGAGCGCGCGCTGTTGGACGAGATCGACTCCGTCGTCGAGGAGCTGCGGAGCGTGGCGGCCGAGGTCCAGGCGCTCGGCTTCGGGATTCCGTCGCGGATCGACCAGCGCAGCGGCCGCGCGGTCGCGTCGGTGAACATCCCGCTCGAGGGCGTCGAGCTCCGCGATCGCATGCGCAAGCGCCACGGCCTGCCGGTGGGGATCGACAACGACGCGAACGCCGCCGCGATCGCCGAGTGGCATGCGGGCGCGGCCCGGGGAGCGAGCGATGTCGTGATGCTCACCCTGGGGACCGGGGTCGGCGGCGGTCTGATCCTCAGCGGCCAGCCTTACAGGGGCGCGACCGGAAGCGGCGCCGAGCTTGGCCACATCGTGCTCACGCCCGACGGGCCCCCGTGCGGCTGCGGCGGGCGCGGTCACCTGGAGTCGTTCGCGGCGGGCCCCGCAGCCGACCGGGTCGCCCGCCAGCTGTACGGCGACCACGCGAACGCCCACGAGCTCGTGCGGCACGCCCGAGACGGGGAGCCCGACGCCGTCGAGGCGCTCGCGTCGATCGGCCGTTACCTCGGCCTCGGCATCGCCAGCTTCGTCAACATCTTCGATCCCGAGCTCGTTGTGGTCGGCGGCGGCTTCGGCGAAGCGGCCGGGGAGCTCGTGCTCGGGCCTGCCCGTGAGGTGCTTGCGCGCGAAGGCCTTCCTCCGGCCCGCGACGCGGTTCGCATCGTGGAGGCGCAGCTGGGCACGGATGCCGGCGTGATCGGCGCGGGCATGGTCGCGTTCGAGGCGCTCGGCTCGGAGCGCTGATGCCCCTCGCGGTCTGCGCGACGCCGATCGGCAACCTCGAGGACGTGACGCTGCGGCTCCTCCGGGAGCTGGCCGAGGCTGACGTCGTGCTCGCCGAGGACACGCGCCACACGAGGCGGCTGCTCGAGCGCCACGGGATCCGTGCCCGGCTCCTCTCCTACCACGACCACAACGAGGCCAAGCGCACGGCCGAGCTGCTTCCGCGGCTCGAGGCCGGCGAGCGGATGGCGCTCGTCAGCGACGCCGGCCTCCCCGGGATCAGCGATCCGGGCGCGCGGCTGGTCTCGGCGGCGCTGGAGGCGGGCGTTCCGGTGACGGTCCTGCCCGGGCCGTCGTCGGTGGAGACCGCGCTCGTGGCGAGCGGCCTCGTCGGGGCGCGGTACCAGTTCGTGGGGTACCTGCCGCGCGGCCAGCGCGCGCTCTCGCAGCTGGCAGAGGAGCTCGCGCGCTGGCCCGGGGCGGTGGTCGCCTTCGAGTCGCCGCAAAGGCTGCCGCGAACACTCTCCGTTCTTGCGCGGGCGCTGCCCGACCGGCAGGCCGCGGTCTGCCGCGAGTTGACGAAGCGGTTCGAGGAGGTCGCCCGCGGGAGCGTCGCTGAGCTGGCGGAGCGCTTTGCCGAGCCGGTCAAGGGCGAGGTGACGGTGGTGCTCGGGCCCGGCGCCGGCGAGGCCGCAGACGACGAGGATGCCGTGCGCGCCGTCGAGGAGCTCGTGGAAGCCGGCCTGGCCCGCCGACGCGCAGCAGACGTGGTCTCGCGGCTCACCGGAGTGCCGCGTAACCGGCTCTACCGCTCGTCCCTGTAATCAGGTTTGACAACAGCCGAAAGCCATGCTACCTTTGGCGTGGTTTGCAGATCAGACAACACCACACCCGTCTCTGCTCCCTCGGCGTGCTCCTCTCCGTGCTCGTCGCGCTGGTCGCCCCCGCGACCGCGCCGGCTTGGACCTGGCCGGTCGACGGCCCGGTCCTGCGGCCGTTCTACTTCGGCGAGCTCGATCCGGAGGCTCCAGGGCAGCACCGCGGCATCGACATCGGCGCTCCCACGGGGACGGCGGTGCTCTCGCCGGTCGACGCAACGGTCACCTTCGCCGGAACTGTGCCGTTCGGAGGCAAGACGCTGTCCTTGCTGAGCACCGACGGGCTCTCCGTGACGCTGTTGCACCTCGGTTCGTTCGGCGTCGCTCGGGGCGACGAGGTGAGGGAGGGCCACGTCGTCGGAATCGTAGGAGCCAGCGGCGTCTCGGAGCTCACGGTCCCGTTCGTCTACCTGGGTGTGCGCCGCGTCGAGGATCCCCAGGGTTACCTGGACCCGCTCCTTTTCTTGCCCGAGCCTTCTTCGCCGCCAGTCGTGTCGCCCGAAACGGACCCGGAGCCCGCGCCGGTTTCTCCTCCTGCACCCCCGGTGCCTGCCCCGGTAGTGGCGCCGACACCTTCCGCGCCCGAGGTCCCGCACATACAGCCTCCGGCTCAGACCCCCGGCGTCGCGTTCCCTCGAACGGTCCCGCACGTCCGCGTGGCGCCGGCCGCCGAGACACCGTCACTCACGGCGTCGGCGGCCAGCCCGTTGGCGGCGGCCGTACCCGATTTCCGGCCGCACGTGACCGTGGGGCCAGAGCCGGTGCTGCACCCGCCCGTTTCGCGCAAGCTGGCGGACTCGCCTCGCGCGTTCCAGTCGCCGCCGACACCGTTCGAGCGTCCGCCTGCGCACGTCAGCCGGCCGCGGCCGGGCACCGTCTCACGGCCGCGGTTCGAGGCGCCGTCCCCCACTGTTCACGCCGCACCGGCCGCACGAGCAGAGCCGAGCGGTTTCGCGCGCCCGGCCACGCTGCTGGCGCTCGCACTGGGGCTCGCGATCGCCGCCGTCCTCGCCGCGCGCCGAGTCGGCGCCAACGCCGTTCGTATCATTGACCGCGATGCGCTTCTACCTGACCACACCGATCTACTACGTCAACTCGAGGCCGCACATCGGCCACGCGTACACGACGATCGCAGCGGACGTGCTCGTCCGGCACCATCGCCAGCGCGGTGATGAGACCTTCTTCCTGACGGGGAGTGACGAGAATGCGTCGCGGAACGTCCGCGCGGCCGAGGAGGCGGGAGTCGACCCGAAGACGTTCGTCGACCGACTGGTCGAGGAGCACTGGAAGCTGCTTCCGGAGCGCGTCGGAGCATCCGTCGACTTCTTCATCCGCACGACCGACGAGGGTCATCACCGCTTCGTTCAGGACTTCGTCCAGCGGATCTACGACAGCGGGCACATCTACGAAGACACCTACTCGGGCCTCTACTGCGTCGGGTGCGAGGAGTTCAAGACCGAGAACGAGCTGACGCCGGACGGGCTGTGCCCGGATCACGGCGTCAAGCCGGAGTGGATCGAGGAGCGGAACTGGTTCTTCCGCCTCTCCGCCTTCCAGGACGACCTGCTCCGCCTCTACGACGAGCGGCCGGACTTCGTCCAGCCGGGGTTCCGCTACAACGAGGCTCGTAGCTTCATCGAAGGCGGCCTTCGGGACTTCAGCCTCAGCCGCGCCGGACAGCCCTGGGGCGTCCCGGTGCCCTGGGATCGCGAGCAGGTCGTCTACGTCTGGGTCGACGCGCTCATCAACTACCTGAGCGCGCTCACGTACGCGCGGCCGGGGGAGAACCTCCGCGACAAGTTCTGGCCCGCGGCTCATCACCTGATCGCGAAGGACATCCTCCGGTTCCACTGCGTTTTTTGGCCCGCGCTCCTGCTAGCGGCCGGCTACGAGCCTCCGCAGCAGATCTTCGTCCACGGCTTCCTCGTGATCGACGACAAGAAGATCTCGAAGTCGCGGGGCAACGTGATCGAGCCCCTCGAGCTGGTCGATGTCTACGGCGTCGACGCCCTGCGGTTCTACGTCGCCCGCGTCGCGCGCTTCGGCCATGACGGCAACGCTTCGGTCGACGACTTCCACGAGCACTATGAGCGGGAGCTCGCGAACGACCTAGGCAACCTCGTTTCGCGAACGACGGCCATGATCGCGCGATACCGCGACGGACAGCTTCCGGACGCGGCGTGGGATTCGCCTTTCCGCGCCCAGCTCGACGCGCTGGCGCGCGACGTTCCCGCGCGGCTGGACGAGTGGGATCTCTCCGGGGCGCTGGAAGCGATCTGGCAGGTGATCCGGTCGCTCAACCGGTACGTGGAGGAGCGCGCGCCGTGGCAGCTGGCGAAAGACGACTCACAGCGAGAGGAGCTCGACCGCACGCTCTACGACCTGGCAGACGGCCTGCGAGCGGTTGCGATCGCGCTCGGAGCATTCCTGCCCGAAACGGCCGGACGCATCCTCGCCTCGCTCGGCCAGCCGGCGGACCTCGGCTGGGAGCGCGTGGCCTACGGCCAGGCGGCCGCGGTCGACGGAATCGAGGCGGCGAAGCCCCTTTTCCCGCGCGTCGAGCTCGAGACCGCCGTCGCGTGACCGACTCGCACGCGCACCTCGACGCGTGCGCGGAGCCGGCGGAGGAGCTCGTCGCGCGGGCGCGCGCGGCGGGTGTCGAGCGGATCGTTTCGATCGGGTCGGGACTCGACTCGTGCCGCAAGACGCTGGCGATCGCCTCGCAACACGACGGGGTCTACGCCGCCCTGGGGATCCACCCGCACCAGGCGGCTGAGCCCGATGCCGACCGGCTCGACGAGCTGCGCGACCTGCTCCATGAGGATCGCGCGGTGGCCGTCGGAGAGACCGGGCTCGACTTCTATCGCGACCATGCGCCTCGCGATCGCCAGCGCGAGGTCTTCGAGCTGCAGCTCGCTCTTGCAGACGAGGTCGGCAAGGCGGTCGTGGTCCACACGCGCGAGGCCTCCGTGGACACGATCGCGGCGCTCGAGCCCTTTCGCGGCACGGTCGTTCTCCACTGCTTCTCGGATCCCGAGCTGCTCCCCCCAGCCCTCGCGCGCGGCTACTACGTGTCGTTCGCCGGCAACGTCACGTACCCCAAAGCCGAGCCGCTGAGGGAGGCGGCGCGCCAGGTTCCAGCGGATCGCCTTCTGGCCGAGACGGACAGCCCCTACCTCCCGCCGCAGCCTCGGCGCGGGCGGCCGAACGAACCGGCGAACGTGATCCACACCGTCGCGGTCCTCGCCACGGCGCGTGGAGAGGAGCCCGAGACGCTCGCCGCCCAGCTCGACGCCAACGCAACCGCCGCCTTCAGGCTGCTGTGAGCCGGCCCGCCGCGAAGAAGGAGCTCGGCCAGCACTTCCTCGTCGACGAGAACCTGCTCGGCGTGATCGGACGTCTCGCGGAGCTCGGGCACGAGGACGTCGTGCTCGAGGTCGGGCCTGGCCTCGGCGTCCTCACCGCCTACCTCGCCGAACGCGTGGCGCACGTGCATGCGATCGAGCTCGACCGCTCGCTCGAAGCGCCGCTGCGGGAGCGGCTCGCCGGCCACACCAACGTCGACCTCACGTTTGGCGACGCTCTCCGGCTCGATCTCGCCGCGCTCGACCCGCCGCCGACCAAGCTCGTCTCCAACCTGCCGTACAGCATCGCTACACCGCTCGTGGCCGAGAGCCTCGACGGCTTGCCGAGCCTCGAGCTCTGGACGGTGATGGTGCAGCGCGAGGTCGCGGACCGCTTCTTCGCCAAGCCGTCGACGAAGGCCTACGGCGCGGTCTCCGTGCTCGTTCAGCTCGCAGCAGAGCGCACCGGCTTTCACCCAGTCGCGCGCACGGTCTTCAGGCCACGGCCGAACGTCGACTCGGCACTGGTCGCCTTTCGGCGGAGCGAGCTGCCGCCCGACTACCCCCGCATCAAGCGGCTCGTCAGCGCGGCGTTCTCACACCGTCGGAAGCGCCTCGGGAACTCGCTCGAGCTGGCGGGTCTCGCGCCGCGCGCGGACGCGGCGGCAGCGCTCGAGGCGATCGGCCGAGAGCCGTCCGTGCGTGCCGAGGAGCTCGCGCCGCCCGAGTTCGTCGCGCTCGCGGAGGCCCTCCGCACGTGAGCCGCGCCCCCGCGACGGCCAAGCTCAACCTCGCTCTCGTGGTCGGCCCGCGACGCGACGACGGTCGCCACGAGGTCGCGACGGTCCTGCAGCGGATCGACCTCGCCGATCGAGTGGCGATCAAGCCGGCGGCGGCGCTCAGCGTCGAGGGCCTTCCCGAGGACACGCTGGTCCGCCGGGCGCTCGTGAATCTCGCCGAAGCCGCAGGCGTCGAGCCGCGCTGGGAGGCCAGGCTCTGGAAGCACGTCCCCGTCGCGGCGGGCCTCGGGGGCGGGAGCTCCGACGCCGCGACGGCGCTGCGGCTCGCCAACGAGCTGCTCGACACCCCTCTCCCAGCCGGGCGCCTGAACGAGCTTGCCGCCGCTCTCGGGAGCGACGTCCCCTTCTTCCTCACCTCCGGCCCGCAGCTCGGGCGCGGCACCGGCACTGAGCTCAGCCCGCTCGACCTCCCGCAGGACTACTGGGTCGTCCTCCTCTTGCCGCACGGTGAGCGCAAGGCGTCCACCGCCGCCGTCTACGAGGAGCTCGACCGGCGCCGCGGAGCAAACGGCTTCGACGAGCGCCGCGAGCGCCTGGAGGAGGCGCTCGCGGCAGCGCAGCGCCCGCGCGACCTCGCCGCTCTGCCACCGAACGACCTGGCCTCCTCGCCACACGCGGCCGCGCTGCTCGAGCTCGGTGCGTTCAGAGCCGACGTCAGCGGCGCCGGACCGGCCGTCTACGGGCTCTTCCTGCACCGCGAGCCGGCCGCCGCCGCGGAGCGCGAGTTGCGGCCCCACGGCCGCACCTGGCTCACCGTGCCGACTTGGTACGGTTGATCGCGATGGCCTACGACAAGTCGCTCGAGCACGGCGGCGCCATCGAGCACCGCTCGAGCCGAACGGGCCGCTGGCTCCGCGCACGACGCATCAGGATCGTCCTCTGGATCGCCGTCCTCGAGGGCATCATCGTCGCGCTGGCCCACGACGTTTCGCGCTGGACGGTGATCATCATTGCGATCCCGCTGCTCGCGCTCTACATCTTCTGGGGCCGCCGCGCGAGCTCCGACACGTTCCGTCAGGTGACGTGGATCGCCGGCGCCTCGCAGGCGCTCGCGGTCGTCGTCGTGATCATGGCGTTCATCCTCAGCTGGCTCGCCCTGCTGATGGCCGGGATCTTCGCGGCCGTCGCACTCCTGTTCCTGTTTTCCGACCGCGGTTAACCTTCGCCCAACTGTGCTCCGGGTCCCTGGCCAAGTCTTACGCCCGTTCTTGGGTAACGAGACAATCGCGGTGGGGCGTAGCCAAGTGGTAAGGCAGCGGGTTTTGGTCCCGCGATCCCAGGTTCGAATCCTGGCGCCCCAGCCTCTCTCGTGACCGAAGCCCGACTCGCAGCCGTCGTACTCGCCGCCGGGCTCGGCACGCGCATGCGCTCCGAGACGCCGAAGCACCTGCACCCGCTGCTCGGGCGGCGGCTCGCCGACTGGGTGATCGAGGCGGCGCGCGAGCTCGACCCTGAGCCGCTGGTCGTCGTCGCCGCGCCGGACTCGAAGGACGCCTTCGAGGGCGTCGAGGTCGCCGTGCAGGAGGAGCCTCACGGCACGGGCGCAGCAGCAGCGGCGGCGCGAGACGCGTTGGCCCGCCATGACGGCGACGTGCTCGTCGTCACCGGCGACGCGGCCGCGATCACGGGCGAGCTCCTCGGTCAGCTCGTCGAGACCCACCGCAGCCAGGGCGCGGCCGCGACCGTGCTCTCGTTCGAGCCCCGGGAGCCGGGTGTCTACGGCCGCATCGTCCGCGACGAGAGCGGAGCGCTGCGCGCGATCGTCGAGGCCACGGACGCGAGCGAGGAGGAGCTCGCGCTGCGGGAGGTCAACTCCTCGATCTACGTCTTCGCCGCCGAGAAGCTCTGGCCCGCGCTCGAGCGGCTGCGCCCGGAGAACGCGCAGGGCGAGCTCTACCTGACCGACACCGTCCGCGACCTCGCAGCGGCCGGGGAGCGGGTCGCCGTGCACAAGGCCGAGGACCCGGCGGAAGCCGAGGGCGTGAACACGCGCGTGGAGCTCGCGGAGGCGGCCGCGGTGCTGCGTGACCGGATCAACCGTGCGCACATGCTCGCCGGGGCCACGATCGTCGATCCTGCGAGCACCTGGATCGAGCCGAGCGTCGAGCTCGAGCCCGACTGCACGATCCAGCCGTTCACCGTGCTGAGGGGCTCGACGCGGGTCGGCCGCGGCGCCGAAGTCGGCCCGCAGGTCGTGGCCGTGGACGCCGAGATCGGCCCCGAGGCGTTGGTCGGCCCCTTCTGTTACCTTCGCCCTGGAACGGTGCTGGAGACCGGCGCGAAGGCGGGCGCGTTCGTGGAGATCAAGAACTCACGCATCGGCGAGCGGACGAAGGTGCCGCACCAGTCCTACATCGGAGACGCTGAGATCGGCCCGGACTCCAACATCGCGGCCGGGAACATCACGGTCAACTTCCCGCACGAGCCCGGAAAGCCGAAGGGCCGGACGAAGATCGGCCGTAACGTCAGGACCGGCGTCCACAATGCGTTCGTCGCGCCCGTGGAGATCGGCGACGACGCGTGGATCGGTGCCGGCTCGGTCATCACCGACGACGTCCCTCCGGAGTCGCTGGCGGTGGCGCGGGCGCGGCAGGAGACCAAGGAAGGCTACGTGCGGGAAAAGCGGGAGCAGGAGGAATGAGTGAGGCAACGCTGCCGGGGCTCGAGACCATCGAGCCGGTGCTGCCCGTGACCGAGCGCCAGCCGTGGATCGAGCGCGGGCCGCAGAAGCGCCTGATGCTCTTCTCGGGCCGCTCGAACCCCGAGCTGGCCGAGCAGATCGCGGAGAAGCTCGGCATCCACCTGGGCGAGGTGCAGCTCAAGACCTTCGCCAACGGCGAGACCTACGTGCGCTACCTCGACTCGATCCGCGGCGGCGACGTCTTCATCGTCCAGTCAGGGAACGCGCCTGTGAACGACCACCTCGTCGAGCTGCTGATCATGATCCAGGCCGCAAAGCTCGCCTCGGCGAAGCGGATCACCGCCGTCGTGCCGTGGTTCCCCTACTCGCGCCAGGACAAGAAGTCGGCTCCCCGCGAGCCGATCACGGCCAAGCTCGTGGCCGACGCGCTCGAGAGCGCAGGCGCCGACCGAGTGGTGACGATGGACCTCCACGCCGGCCAGATCCAGGGCTTCTTCAGGATTCCCGTCGACCACATGACCGCGCTACAGCTCTTTGCCCAGTACTACCGCGACAAGGGCCTCCAGGGCGAAGGGATCGTCGCAGTCTCACCCGACCCGGGCCGCGCGAAGATGGCTCGCCGCTTCGGCCAGATGCTCGAGGGTGACCTCGCGATCCTGAACAAGACGCGCCCGGGGCACGACGAGGCGTCCGTCACCGAGGTGATCGGCCGCGTCGAGGGCAAGGTCGCGATCATGAGCGACGACATCGTCGTCACCGGCGGCACGCTGATCGCCGGCGCGGACGCGCTGCTGGAGGCGGGCGCGACCGAGGTGTACGCGTGCGCCACGCACGGGCTCTTCCCCGGGAACGCCTTCGAGAAGGTGGCGGCGAGCAGGCTGAAGCAGATCACGGTCACGAACACCGTTCCGATCGACCCGGTCAACCGCCCGGACAAGATCGACGTCCTGCCCGTCTCGGGCCTGCTGGCCGAGACGATCATGAACGTGTTCGCCGACGACTCGGTCTCGGCGATCTTCGCCGGCGAGAACCAGCTCTTCTAGTGGAAGCCGCTAGCCGCAGCAGCTTCCCCTCACTTTTGAGGGGGCTAAGGACGAGCTACGGCTGTCAGGCAGCTGCGCGGAGCGCCTGCAACCAGGGCTTGGCGGCCCTTCGGCCCTCGACGAAGCCCTTGGCATTCTCGATCGTCGCCTCGTTCTCGTCGCTGCCCTTGAGCATCGCGTTCCGCCCTGTGAACGGGTCGTAGAACCAGAAGTACAGCTTGCCGCTGCCCATGACCAGCTCGAATCCGGCCCCCAGCATCGAGCGCGGGAAGCGGAGC
>DATLPH010000110.1:0-8504 GCA_035535855.1 Gaiellaceae bacterium | reverse complement strand
GCGAGGACTGCACGTCGACGGACACCTGCAGGAGCTGGTTGATCGGCATGAGCAGCCGCGTCTGCAGCGTCGTGAAGGCCACGAGCGTCCCCGCGCTGATCGCGGCCGAGCCCTGGTCGAGCTGGAGCCCGGCGACGAGGTAGACGAGCGCGGGGGAGATGCCGAAGAAGGCCTGGGTCAGCGCGAAGAAGGAGCGCCCCACCATCGCCTGGCGCACCTGGAGCTCGGCCTGCTGCGCATTGGCCGCGCGGTAGCGGGCGACCTCGCGCTCCTGGCGGCCGAAGACCTTCGCGAGCAGGATGCCCGAGACCGACAGCGCCTCCTGCGTGATCGAGGTCATGTCGGCCAGCGACGCCTGCGTGCGCCCGCGCGCAGCCCGCCGCCGCCGGCCCACGCGCGTGCTCAGGACGACGAAGACCGGCACGAGGACGAGGGAGAGGACCGTCAGCGGGACCGACAGGATGAGCATCGCGACGAGCGTGGACGCCACGACGACGACGTTCGAGACGACCGACGACGCCGTCGAGGTGATCGTGGTCTGCACGCCGCCGACGTCGTTGGCCAGCCGCGACTGCACCTCGCCGGACCGCGTGGCCGTGTAGAAGGCCAGCGAGAGGTCCTCGAGGTGCGCGAAGAGGCGGTCGCGCAGGTCCTGCATGACCTTGTTGCCGACGACGTTCGTCAGGTACGTCTGGGCTACGCTGAGCACGCCCGTGACGAGCGGGATCGCCACGAGCGCGGCCACGAGCAGCGCGCTCGAGGCGGCGCCGATCGCATCGGGGAGCGAGCCAGCGAGGTTCTGCGAGCCCCGGCTCGAGTCGAGCGTCAGCGCGAGCCCGCCGACGTGGTGCGCCGCGAGCAGCAGCGCCGAGCCGAGGCTCTCGATCTGCAGCGGCCGCGTCGTCTGGCGGACGATGCTCTCCCAGACCCCGTGCGGCGCGATCGCCAGGAACGGGAGGACGACGACCGCGGTGGTGGCCGCCGCCACGCCGAGGCAGCGCAGCGCCTCGCCACGCCCGCGCGTGCGCCAGACGTACGCGAGCACCGGCGGCAGCACGACCGCCGGGAAGGCCTTCGCCGCGATCCCGAGCCCGATCGCCGCGAGCCCGAGCCGCTCCCGCCGGGCGAGCACGGCCGCGAGCCCCGCGACGGTGAGCGCCGCCGGCCAGAGGTCGTAGCGGTAGAGGATCACCGAGCCGAGCACGAGCGGCGCAAGCGCGAAGAACCCGAGCGCGGCGGCCTGGCGCTCGGCCGAGGCGCGCAGCGACCTCAGCACGGAGGCCATCGCAGCCAGCGCGCCCACGCCGCAGAGCGCCATCAGGAGCTGGAACTCGCGGTTGTAGAGCGAGAAGCTCGGCTTGCCGAGGGCCGGCAGCGCGAACACGGGCAGCGCCCCCGGCGGGTACTCGACACCGAAGTCCCGGTACGGGACGTGCCCGTCCATGATCGCCGCGCCAAAGCGGTGGTACTCGACCGTGTCGAGGATCAGCGCGTGCTGGTACCAGCCCCAGTGGAGGAGCGTCAGGGAGGCGAGGAAGAGGCCGACGGCTCCGACGAGGAGCCGCTGCGGCTCACTCGACGCCGACCAGCTCTTGGCGAGGACGCTCAACCGGGGCGCGTACCGTTGCCCGCAGCGGCTCGGCCGCAGGTGCAAGCACCGCGAAGGCCGCGAACGGGAAGAACCAGGGCAGGTAGAGGTAGAACCAGTGGGTCAGCACGAGCTCGAAGCCGAGCAGCAGCGCGGCCGTCAGCGCGGCCAGCTGCAGCGGCGACTTGCGGCGCGGGACGAAGTACACGGCCGCAGCTCCGACGAGCAGCAGGCCTTCGAGCACCCACTGGAGGACGTGCAGGTCGGGCAGGCCCGCGTGGTACTGCCGCCAGTCCCAGATCGAGAAGGGCGACTCGCGCCCGATCTGCCAGCCGAGCGTGCGGTCCCAGAAGACGCGGGCCGCGTGCACGGGGCTCGGCTCGAGCAGCAGAATCGAGAAGGCCGCGAGCGTGGCGGCGGCGAAGCCCGCGACGAAGAGCAGCGACGGCCGCAGCCGGCGCTCCGGGTACGAAGCCCACAGCGGCCCGAGCAGCAGCGGCGCGAACTTCGTCCAGCCCGCGAGCGCGACTGAGGCGCCGCGGGCGAGCGGCGAGGTGAGCAGCCAGAAGCCCCAGATCAAAAACAGCGGCGGCAGGGCGTCGTTCGTGTTCGAGCTCGAGACGTACTGCGTGAACGGGTACGCGACCCAGGCGAAGGCGAGCGTGACCGCGAGCCGCGTGCCGCCGAAGCGCCGCCCGACGAGCGCGAGCCCGAACAGGCAGAGCAGGTCGAAGATGATCGAGCTCATGTGCGCAGCGGGGAGGTCGTCCCACTTGCCGGTCCAGCCGAGGGTCAGGTACCCGGGCAGGTAGGCCTCGTAGGCGACGGGCCCGTAGGTGTCGCCCTGCGGGTTGGCCGACTCGCAGCGCCCGTTGGTCTGGACGCGCTCGCGGGTCTCGCCCTCGCCGTCGGCCGGGCCGCAGGCCTTGCCGAGCTCGACGGGGAAGTGGCCGTACGGCGACTGGCCGTTCGCGATTCGGTTCGCGCCGATCACGCCCGAGTAGCCGACGTCGATCACGTTCGAGGCGCGCACGTTGAGGCCAACCCGGAAGCCGGCGGCGAAGACGGTCAGGGCGGCGAGCAGCCAGACCGGCCAGACGGGCACGGCGCCGGTCCCGAGCCGCCCGCGCCAGGCGCTCCAGACCATGCGCCCGAGCAGGTAGAGCAGCGGCGGGTAGACGAGGGGCACGCTGGTGAAGATCTCGCCGCGGTTGAAGAACCAGAGCGAGACCGAGAACGAGAGCAGCGCCAGCAGGTCGAGGTTGCGCAGGCTCAGCGGGCGGCGGAGGTCGGCCAGGCCGAGGAAGAAGAGCAGGCAGAAGCCGAGCCAGACCGCCGCGCTGTTGATCTCGCGGCCGCCGAACGCGCCGTCGTAGCCGCGGGCCATCTTCCAGGCGACCTGCGGCCCCGTCCACGCCTCCACGACCGCGCCGCTCGTGTCGTCCACCTTGCCGGTCGCGACCTCGCCGGCCGGGCCCGCCCAGACGTTCACCGTCCAGCGCTGCGAGTCCTTGTCGTAGGTCGTGTCGACCTGCCGCCGTTGCGACTTGTAGTGGGCCAGCCAGGCGGCGACCTTGCCGTTACTCAGGAAGATCCGCGTCACCTCGGCCTTGGCCAGGCGCTGCTCGGGCGGGCCGAGCGGTCCTTTGGGAACCCGAGGTGAGCCCGGCGCGGCGAGCGCCGGCCCCGCGAGGGCGAGGACGACCGCGGCCGCAGCGAGGGCACGCCTCATCGGCGTCAGCCTAGCCTGGTGGTGCGCCCCGAAACGACCAGAGCTTGTTGCCGACGAAGTTGAGCGGCGTGACCAGCACGACGGCGATCGCCTGCGCGAGCACCTTGTCCACCCCGAGGGAGATCAGGCCGGCCAGGAGCGCGAGGTTCGCGATGTAGGCGACGAGCGCCACGACGAGGAAGCGGAGGCCCTGCCACCCGACATGGCCGCGCTGGTCGTGGAAGGTCCAGAGCCGGTTCCAGGTGTAGTTGTTCGTCACGGCGACGAGGAACGAGCAGGTCGCCGCCGCCGCGTAGTGGAAGCCCGCGCCCTTCAGGAGCGCCGTGTAGACGGCGAGGTTGATCGCGTAGCCGCTCACGCCGACGACGGCGAACTTGGCGAGCTGCATCCAGTTGTCCGGCCGGCGCAGCGCGCGGCCCGCGCGGGTGCGCGCCTGAGCGGTTGCGGCGAACAAGGCCATCGGCGCGCGAGGGTACCGAACCCCGCTCAGCGGGAGCGGCTGGCCGAGCCTTGTGTCCGCCTAGAGCACGAGGAAACCGTCCCCGGGCTCGTCCGCCGCGTCGCTCACCTCGACCTCGTCGACGCGCGCCCCGGCCGGGCCGCGGCGGCACCACTCGACCATCGAGTCCACCCGTTCCGGCTCGCCCGCGAAGACGGCTGCGACGCTCCCGTCCGGCTCGTTCCGGATCCAGCCCGAGAGCCCGAGCGACTCCGCCCGCGACCGCGCCTCGGCGCGGAAGAAGACCCCTTGCACGCGGCCGCTCACGCGCACGTGCACCTGCTTCATCCGGTAAAGCCCTCCTCGCCGACGAGCGGCACGAAGCGGCACGGCACCGAGTGGACGACGGCCGGGCCCTCGGGACTGCGAACGATCAGCTCGAGCCGCTGCACCCGCTGGCCGCCGACCGGCACGACGAGCCGCCCGCGCGGGCGCAGCTGCTCGTACAGGGTCTGCGGGAGCCCGGGCGCAGCGGCTGCGACGGCGATCGCGTCGAAGGGCGCGCGGCCCGGGAGGCCGAGGGTGCCGTCGCCGACGACCACCTCGACCCGCTCGAAGCCCGCTTCGGCGAGCCGCTTGCGCGCGGTCGAGGCCAGCTCCGGGATCCGCTCGATCGTGACGACGTCGGCGCCGAGCTCGGCGAGCACGGCCGCCTGGTAGCCGGAGCCCGTGCCCACGTCGAGCACGAGCTCGCCGGGCCGTAGGGCAAGAGCCTCGGCGATGCGGGCGACCATGTACGGCTGCGAGATCGTCTGGCCGTGGCCGATTGGGAGAGCCGCGTCCGCGTAGGCGCGCCTGCGCTCCGACTCGGGGACGAACGCCTCCCTCGGCACCCGCCCCATCGCCTCGAGCACTGCGTCGTCGGCGATGTCGCGCCCGAGCAGCTGCCGCTCGACCATCTTCCGCCGCGCCTCTGCGGGCTCAGGCGGCATCGGCGTACGCGGGCGGTGCCACGCCGAAGTGCGCGAGCGCCAGCGGCGCGAGGTCGACGATCCGGCGCGGCTCACCGTCGAGCCCGACGGTCAGGATCGGCACCTCGGAGTCGCCGGCCTCGAGCGACCCGTGGCTGCCGCCGCCGAGGTGGCTGCGGCCCGCGAGGTCGGTCAGCTCGACCCCGGGCGGCGGCGAGACGAGCAGCTCGCCCGCGTTCGGGTTCGCGAGCGCGGCCCAGGACCGCTCGAGCGCGTCGGGCTGGTCGAGGAGCGCGAGGTCGCCGCTCGTCCGCCAGACGCCCTCCGTCTTGGCGAAGCGCAGCTCCTCCCCGGCACGCCGCGCGACCGCCTCGTCGCCCTCGCGGTAGAGCACGACCTCGGCCGCAGCCGACCCGTCGAGGCGCCGCGCCAGCTCGGACACGTCCTCCCGGCAGCCGGGCAGCCGGTAGACCATCCCGGCGCGGTTCGAGGCCGTCACCCGCACACCGTCGACCCCGGCAAAGGAGGCCTTCAGCGAGACCGCCCGGTCGACCCGCGTCTGGCCATGGTCGGAGCAGACGACGACCGCGTAGCGCTCGAGGAACTCGTCGGGGCCACCGGCCGACTCGATCAGGGCGCCGACGGCCGCGTCGCTGCGGGCGAGCGCCTCGTGGGTCGCTCCCGGCCCGAGCGCGTGCGAGGCGAAGTCGTAGTCGGGCAGGTAGTAGACGAGGAAGTCGAAGCCGTCGCGCGTCACGAGCCAGCGCCCGACGTAGGCGGCGTACGCGTCGATCGAGCCGGTCGAGCGGCCGAAGACCGCGACCGGCGCTCCGGTCACCTCGGACTCGAACAGGCTGTAGAAGAAGAACTGCTTCGGCCCGTACGCGGGGCGCGTCAGGCCGGGCACGAGTGGCAGGTGCCGGGTGCGGCCGCGGTAGCAGGTGATGTTGACCGCGGCCGTCGTCAGCCCGGCGTCCTCGAGCGCCTCGTAGACGGTGACCGCGTCGCGGCCGAGGTGCTGCTCGTTCATGTTGAAGACCGCGTCGAGGATCGAGCGGCGCGCTCCGGCCGCACGAATGGCGGCGAAGGAAGAGCCGTACTCGACCAGGCGCCGCTCCTCGCGGTTCCACCAGACGAGGTGCGGAATCCGGTGGACGTCGGGGTGCGCACCGGTGGCGATCGAGGAGAGGCAGACCGGCGTCAGCGACGGGAACGTCGAGACGCCGCGCCGGTAGCTGCCGTGCTTGGCGAGAAACGAGAGCGCGGGCGCCGCGCCGGTCTCGACTGCGTCCTCGAAGACCGCGGGCGTGAGCCCGTCGATCACGACGAGGATCAGCTTCTTGGCGGTCGCCATGGTCAGTCCCGCGCGAGGCTGCGCAGGCCGGCGTAGCGCTCGCCGTCCCGGCGGCGCATGCGTCCGGCGAGCGCCGGGAGAGCGACGGCCTCGAGGTAGCCGACGACGGGGATGAGCGCGAGACCGGCGAGGCCGACCGCGGCGAGACTCACGAGCACGGCCGTTCCTCCCCTCGTGCCGCCGCGGCTCAGGGTCCCCGCGACGACCGAGGCGACGACCACCGCGCCGAGCGCGCCTCCCACCCCGCCGGCCACGGCTTCGTGCCACCCGCCGATCGCGTAGCCGACTCCCGCTCCGGCTGCAACCGCGACCGCGGCGACCACGACCACCAGCCCGCGGCGGGGCGCGGCCAGCGCGGAGAACAGTGCGCCGATGCCGATCCCGACCCCGAGCGCGACCCCGATCCGGTAGGCCTCCCACATCGCGCCCGGAGTGTAGACGCGGGTTCTCGGGCCAGGTTTGAGGGGCCCGTTTGCAGGGCAAACATGGCTTCGATGGCTGACGACCCACGCCCCCTCCTCGTCTTCTTCGGCGCCAACCACTCCGGCCCAGCACGGCGCATGGAGAGCCTGATGGCGCACCTCGCCCGCAAGGAGCGGACTCGCCTCCGGGTCACCTCGATCGACATCGAAGAGCAGCCCGAGCTGGCCGAGCGGTTCCAGGTGAGCACGGTGCCGACGCTCGCGCTCGTGAAGGGCAAGCGGGTGGTCGGGCGCCTCGAGGGCCGCGTGAGCGTGCCCAAGATCGAGCGCATGCTCGAGCCGCACCTGGCCGCGTAGGACCGACCGAACCGCTAGCCGGCTTCCGGCGTATGCACCTCACACAGAGAAGAGGAGGAGCATGCGTAGAGCACTCATTGCGTTTCTGGTTGTCGGGGTCTCGCTCGGGGCGGTTCTCACCGCTGGCGCAGGAACGACGGCCGGTACGACCAAGCTCGCGGCGAAGCTGCGCGGCGCGAACGAGCGGCCGGCGGCAAAGGCCTCGAACAAGGGGCGCGCCGAGTTCCGGCTGACCCCCCGCACCGGGAAGGTGTGCTGGGAGTTCACGATCGCCAAGATCGACGGGAAGCCGAACCAGGCGCACATCCATCTCGGCAAGCGCGGCGTCTCGGGCAACGTGATCGTCCCGCTCGGTGCGAACTACAAGCGGCAGGGCTGCACGACCGCGGCGAAGGCAACCGTGCGGGCGATCCTGAAGAGCCCCGGCGCCTACTACGTGAACGTGCACAACGCGAAGCATCCGGCCGGCGCGATGCGCGGCCAGCTGGTCCGGGAGGCCTAGGCCTCCCACGAACGAGCCCGGCGGACCCTCGCCGCCGGGCTCTTCGTTCCTCAGTGCTGCTCGAGCCGCCGGATGACGGCGAGCCCGAACTCGGCGGCGCGGGCGCCGTCGACCACGCGATGGTCGAAGGTGATCGCGATCGTGCCGGTCGGGCGCACGACGACCTCGCCGTCGCGGACGACCGGGCGCTCGGCGACGCGGCCGATGCTCAGGATCGCCACCTCAGGGTGGTTCACGATCGGCGTGGTCAGCAGGCCGCCGAGCTTGCCCGCGCTCGTAACGGTGAACGTCGAGCCGCGCAGCTCCTCGGGCTTGAGCGTTCCCGTGCGGGCGGCCTCCGCCAGGCGTGTCACCTCCGCCTCGAGCTCGTCGAGGGCGGCCTGGTCGCAGCCGCGCACCACGGGGACGACGAGCCCCTGGTCGGTCTGCACCGCGAAGCCGAGGTCGTAGCGGTCGAGATAGACGACCTCGTCGCCCTCGAGGCGCGCGTTCAGCTCGGGGTATTCCTGCAGCGTCTCGGCGACGGCCTTCAGCACCGTCGGGACGAGGCGCTTGAGCTCGACCGCGCCAAAGTCGCACTCCTCGACCCAGGTCACCGGGGGCACCTCGCGGTGGGCGCGGGCCATGTGCTCGGCGACGAGCCGGCGAACGCCTCGGAGCGGCTCGCGCCGTCCCTCCGGGGCCTGGCCCGGGGACAGTCCCTCGGCCCCGGCCGAAGCGCGCACGTCCTCTTCGATCACGCGTCCCTGCGGCCCCGTCCCCTCGACGGCGGAAATGTCGACTCCGAGCTCGTCGGCCATGCGCCGGACGAGCGGCGTCGCCCGGACACGTCCCGACTGGCCACGGGCCGGGGACTGTCCCTGGGCCTCGTCCGGAACGGACGGGGCCGGCTCGGCACGCGGTTGCTCGGCCGCGGGAGCGGCGCCGTCCTCGCCGATCACGACCAGCACCGTGCCGACCGGAACGACCTGGCCTTCCTCGACAAGGATCTGCGCGACCTTGCCCGCGGCCGGCGACGGGATCTCGACGGTGGTCTTGTCCGTCTGGATCTCGACGAGCGGGTCGTCCTCGGCGATCTCCTGCCCTTCGGCGACGAGCCAGCGGGCGATCTCGCCCTCGGTCAGCCCCTCGCCGAGGTC
>DATLPH010000109.1:0-3290 GCA_035535855.1 Gaiellaceae bacterium | reverse complement strand
CCGAGGTCGACGACCTTCTTCAGGCCCTCGGCCTCGTAGGTGAGCTGGCCCTCGTGGATCAGCAGGCCGGCATCGGAACGACCGGAGGTGACCTCCTCGATGATCTGGTCGAAGGGCACGGCGCGATAGCGGAACTGCCCGAGACACATGCGCAGCACCAGAAATGCCGTCGTCAGCTCGCCGGGAATCGCGATCTCGATGTTGCGCAGGTCGGAGAGCGCGAGCTCCTCCCGCGCCACCACGATCGGCCCGTAGCCCGAGCCCATCGACGCTCCGTGCGGGAGCAGCACGTAGTTCTCCTGTACCAGCGGGTACGCCGCCAGCGAGATCGCCGACACCTCGAGCTTCCCGTCGATCGCCCACGTGTTCAGGGTCTGAATGTCGCGCAGGACGTGCTCGAACTCGAACTGACGCGGGTCAACCTCGCCCGAGGCGAGGCCCCAGAACATGAACGCGTCGTCGGGATCCGGGCTGTGGCCGAGGCGGATCAGCATCGAGCGCCGGAGGCTACCAGCGGGGCTCGCGCCTGACCTGGGCAACCCGCGCCGTACACTGGGCGCGTGGCGAAGCAGGGCCTGAGTGAGTCCATTCAGGACTACCTGAAGAAGCTCTACCACCTCCAGACCGGCGACGGCCGCGTGTCGGTGACCGCCCTCGCGCGCGAGCAGCATGTCTCGCCCGCATCCGCCAGTGCGATGGTCAAGAAGCTGGGCGCGCTGGGCCTCGTCGAGCATGCGCCCTACCGCGGCGTGCTCCTCACTCCCGCCGGCGAGAAGGTCGCGGTCGAGGTGATCCGCCATCACCGCCTGCTCGAGCTCTACCTCGCGCGCACGCTCGGCCTGCACGTCGACGACGTGCACGATGAGGCGGAGCGCCTCGAGCACGTCCTCTCGGAAGAGCTCGAGGCGAAGATCGACAGCGCGCTCGGCTACCCGACGCACGATCCGCACGGGGACCCGATCCCCAACGCGGATCTCGAGTGGCCTAGCTGAGCCGCCTCAGCGGCCGAAGAACCAGCGCTCGAGCGGGCGTAGCAGCTCGTCCCTGACGAACGGCTTCAGCTTCTCCGAGCTCCCGTCCTGCTCCGAGACCACCGCGTCGTCCTCGAGGGTCGCGTTGGCCGCGTCGAGCGCGTCGCTCAGCTCGTACCCCTGGAAGACGTAGTCGTCGCGCCGGGCCTCGTCGCTGCTGCGGTACTGCGGATTCACCGCACGCCCGACCGCCCAGAGCGCTCCCGGGAGCCGCTCGATCCAGATCACGATCCGCTCGGGCTCGCCGCGGTCGTCGACACCGTGCACCTCACGCTCGGCAAAGCGATCGGCCGACGACTTCCTCACGAGGGTGACTCTAGCGCCGCTAGCATCGGCTCAATGGCACTGGGCGACTTCTTCCGGAACCCGTTCTCGTTCCTATTCTCGCGCTCGTCACAGGAAGAGCGGCTCGCGGCGTACCTGATCCGCGAGCACGAGCGCGGCCGGGCGCTCTCCGAGACCCTCGAGGACCCGTACGTGCGCAACCGGGCGACACCGCAGGAGGTCGCACGGATCCTCGACCGGCCGGAAGTGATCCGGGCACTCGGGTCAAGCGTGGTCGCAGCCGAGCAGCAGAAGTTGCCTTAGAGCTCCCGGCCGACGCCGCGTTCCCGGGCCCGCTCCAGCGCGACCGCGCCGATGGCGACGTCCCAGGCGGCGAGGCCGTTCGACTTGAAGACCACGATGTCGTCGTCGTCCTGCCTCCCGGGCAGCTCGCCGGCCACCACCTCCTGGAGCTCGTGCACCTCGAGCCAGTCGAGCACACCGGCCTGAACCGGCTCGATCAGGTCGCCGGACTCCCGCTTCGCGTTCTCGATCGAGTCGCAGCAGACAAACGCCGCCCGCTCGAGCACCACGTTGTCGAGCTCGCGGCGGCGCGGGTCGTTCGCGCCGACCGCGCACACGAGCGCGCCCGGCCGAAGCCACTCGCCTCGCAGCACCGGGTCGCGCGAATTCGTGACGGTCACGACCACGTCCTGCCCGGCCGCGTCGCGGTGGCTCTCGCCCGCCTCGGCGCCGACCTCCTTGCAGAACGTCTCGAGCGTCTCCTCGGTGCGGCAGTAGGCGACCACCGTCTCGATCGACGGCAGGGCTTCCCGGATGCTCGCCACCTGGCTGCGCGCCTGCCAGCCACAGCCGATCACGCCGAGCGACTTGGCACCCTCGCGCGCGAGGTAGCGCGCGGCCACGCCGCTTGCCGCTCCGGTGCGGAGCTGGCCCAGCTTGTCAGCCTCGATCACCGCCACCGGCTTCGTCGTCTCGGTCTCGAAGAGCAGCACGATGAAAGAGGCGCCCTCGCGCCCGGCCGCATAGGACTTCAGGCCCGCGAGCCCGAGCTCGTGGTCGACCGCCCACATCACGGCGAGGAAGCCTTCCTCGAAGCGCGTCCTCTGGCGAGGCACGTTCTCGACCTCGCCCGCGGCGAGGCGACGGAAGCTGCCTTCGACCGCCTCGAGCGCGTCGGCCGGGCCGAGCAGGTCGGCGACCTCCCCTTCGGTCAGGTAAAGCGGCATGCGGCCGAGGCTACTTCTTCGGGATGAAGCTGATCTGGCCGCTCGTCTCGAGCACCGCCCAGCGCACGTCGTCGAGCGAGGCGATCTGGCTCAGGCGCGCCTGCTCCTCGAGCTCGTGGCGAGTCATCCGCTCGCGGTGCACGTTGCGCTCGAGCACGCGGCCGTCCTCGATCAGCACGATCGGCTCCCCCTCCAGCACCGTGCGCATGCGCTTGAAGCGGAAGTTGACGTACGAGACGCCGACCTGCATCAGCGCGATCGTCCCGGCGGCCAGCACGAGCCCGGTGACCGAGTAGTCGCTCTGGGTCACGCCCTGCTGGACCAAATCGCCGAGCACGATCAGCATGATCAGGTCGAAGGGCTCGAGCGACGAGAGCTCGCGCCGGCCGACCACGCGCGTGAGGAAGAAGATGAAGCCGAACGCGAGGGCTGCGCGGAGGACGATGTCCATCAGGGATAGACGGTCAGGTCGTGGTCGATGGAGAGGATCCGGGTTTCGCCGTCGTCTAGCGCGACCGTCTGCCTGCGGGTGCCGACGGTGGTCGGGTTGACTTGGTAGTCGAGGAAGAGCACGTACTTCTCGCCGGCGGGGACGTGACCGAGCTCGAGCGCGAGCTTGCCGTTGCGGCTCGCCTCGTTGACCGGGCTCGGCTCGATCGTGTTCACGGTCAGTCCGTCGAGCCAGCCGGTGTCGAGCACGAGCGTCGCGCTCTTCAGGTCCTGATGGGCCTCGACCGTGAAGCGC
>DATLPH010000108.1:0-9419 GCA_035535855.1 Gaiellaceae bacterium | reverse complement strand
GGCTGCCGCTCGCGGTACCACGCGATCGTGCGGGCGAGCCCCTCGTCGAGGTCGACGTGTGGCTCCCACTCGAGCAGCTTCAGAGCCTTGTCGACGTTCGGGATCCGCATCTCGACGTCGGTGTAGTGGAGCGGCCGGAAGACGATCTCCGACTCCGATTCCGCGAGCCGCCGGATCCGGGACGCGAGGTCGAACACCGTCACCACCGAGCGCGGGTTGCCGACGTTGAACACCTGGCCGACGGCCTCCTCGCGCTCGAGCATCGCGAGCAGCGCCTCGACCACGTCGTCGACGAAGCACCAGGCCCTGATCTGGGAGCCGTCGCCGTGGATCACGATCTCGTCACCCGCCAGCGCGCGCACCGTGAAGTGGTGGATCGCGCCGCTCCCGAGCTGGCCGGGCCCGTAGACGTTGAACGGGCGGATCGTGGTGGACGGCAGCTGGTACTCGTCGAAGTACGAGTGCGCCAGGTACTCGCCGGCGAGCTTCGAGACTGCGTACGTCCAGCGTGCCTCGCCCACCGAGCCCTGCGAGGTGACGTGCGTCTCCTCGACCTTGTACGCGTGCGTGCCGAAGACCTCGCTCGTCGAGAAGTCGATCAGCCGCTCGAGGGTCCCGGCCTCGTGGGCCGCCTCGAGCACATTCGAGGTCCCGATCAGGTTGACGCGCATCGTGCGCACCGGGCTCTTCAGCACCGAGTCCACGCCCGCGATCGCGGCCAGGTGGACGACGTGCGTGGCGCGCGCGGTCAGCTCGCGCAGCAGCGGCAGGTCGAGCACGTCGCCCTGCACGAAGCGCAGGTTCGCGTGCTCGGCGAGGTCAGTGCCGGTGAGCGAGTCCCGGTGCAGGTTGTCGAGCACGACGAGCTCGTTCTCGGCGACGAGCCGTCGCGCGAGCGCGGTGCCGATGAAGCCCGCACCGCCGGTCAACAGGATCTTTTTCCCGCTCAGAGCCACGATCGAGGAGTCTACCGGCGGGCGATTTCGCCAAACTCCAAGGCGTGATCGCCCAGCAGCTAGGCCGCCTCGCCAAGCATTCGGCGATCTACGGCCTCGGCGCCGTCGTCTCGCGGCTGATCGGCGTCTTCCTGCTGCCGGTCGTCACGCGCTACCTGACGCGCGCCGAGCTCGGGGCGGTCGACACGCTGATCGCACTCTCGATCGTGCTCGTAATCGTCTTCCGCGCGGGGATCTCGATGGCCTTCTTCCGCTACTACTTCGACGCGGAGGACGACGCGGGCCGCACGCGCGTCGTGCGCACCTCGTTCTGGTACACGATGGCCGCGGCCACGACGGCGCTCGTGCTGGGCTGCCTGCTCGCACCGCAGATCTCGGAATGGCTCTTCTCGACCCACTCGCATGCGGACCTCGTCCGTGCGGCGTTCGTGCTGCTGTGGGCGCAGATGAACTACGAGCAGCTGACCTCGCTCTTCCGCGTCGAGGAGCGCTCGGTCGCGTTCGTGGCCGCAACGCTCGCCAACGTGCTGATCACGGTCGGCTCGACGATCCTGCTCGTCGCGGTCTGGGACAAGGGCGCGCTCGGCGTGCTGGTCGGCAACTTCACCGGCACCCTCGTCGTCTACTTCGTCCTGCTGGCGTACCGGCGCTACCAGCTGGGGCTCGAGTTCGACCGGCCGCTCTTCCGCCAGATGCAGCGCTTCGGCCTCCCGCTCGTGCCGTCGGGGCTCGCGATCTGGGCGATCGACTTCGCCGACCGCTTCTTCCTGCTCAAGCTGAAGAACGCGGCCGAGGTCGGCCTCTACTCGGTTGGCGTCCGCATCTCGACAGCGATCCTGCTGCTGCTGATCGCTCTGCGCACCGCCTGGCCCGCGTTCGCCTACTCGATCAAGGAGGACGACGAGGCGAAGCGCACCTACGCGTTCGTGCTCACCTACGTCCTCTTCGTCTCGTCCTGGGTCGCGCTGACCCTGTCGCTGCTCGCGCCCTGGCTCGTGCGGCTGCTGACGACGCGCGCGTTCTACGGCGGCGCGCGGGTGGTGCCGCTGCTCGTGTTCGGCGCGACGGCCTTCATCGGCTTCAACGTGATGTCGATCGGGATCGGGCGCGCCAAGGCCACCCAGTTCAACTGGGTGGTGACGGGCGCGGCCGCCGTGATCGCGGTCGGGCTCAACCTGATCCTGATCCCGCCCTACGGGATGATGGGCGCGGCCGCCTCGACGCTCGTCGCGTACACGGTCATGTTCCTCGGGATGACGGTGCGGGCGCAGCAGGTCTTTCCGGTCCCGTACCAGTGGCGGCGGCTCGCCACCGTGGTCGGCGCGGCGGTCGCGCTAACCGTGGTCGGGAAGTGGCTCGACGTCCCGCTCGGCGGCGCCCTCGCGCTGTGCGCCGTCTACCCTCTGGTGCTGCTGCCGCTCGGGTTCTACCTCCCGGTCGAGCTCCGGCGGATCCGAGCGATCGTCTCGCCGGCGCGGTAGCGCGGCGGCCAGGCCGATCACCGCCCAGACGCTCGCGTCCTCGAAGAAGGCGCTGTAGAAGAGGCTGTGGACCGCGATCGCGACCAGGACGAGCCCGAACGTGAGCGCGGCCAGACCGGGAAGGTCGCGCGCGAAGCGGCGGAAGGCGAGAGCGAAAGCGGCGACGAGCAGCCACCCGTAGAGCGCGAGGCCGACGATCCCCGTTTCCGCCGCGACCGTGACCGGGGTCGTGTGCGACGCGCCGGCTTTCGGGTCGCGGCCCTTCAGGTGCTTCTCGTCGGCGTAGGCGCGCTTGAAGCCGCCCAGGCCGACACCCGCGACGGGGTGGTGCACCGCGATGTCGAGTCCAGTGCGGACGAGCTTGCCACGCCCGCCCGTCGAGTTGTTCAGGCCGCGGCCGTGGCCGAAGACGTCGTGGCGCACGTTCGGCACCGCCAGCGCCCCCGCGGCCGCGACGAGGGCGACCAGCACCGCGAGCGCAAGCCCCTTGCGGCCCCACGCGAAGATCGCGGCGAGGACGACTCCGGCGACGAGCGCTGCGAAGCTCGACTGCGAGTACGAGAACAGGAGGCCGGTCCAGATGACGGCGATCGCGGCGGTGCCGCCGATGAGCACGCGCCGGTCCCGGCTGAAGAGCACCGCGACGAGGCAGGCGAGAATCGCAATGACCAGGAAGCGGCCGTAGACCGAGGGATCCCAGAAGACCGAGTTGACGCGGTAGAAGGGCGCGTAGGCATTGCTGATCTCGACCTTCGGGTTCCAGAAGATATTGCGCGTCTCGTACTGGTAGATCCCGATCGCAGCGAAGACGAGCGCCATCGCCGCGACCTCGACGAGCAGGCCGAGTGCCCAGAGCCGGCGCCACGGGAGCCGCGCGAGCACGAGTGCCAGCAGCCCGAACGGCAGGTAGAAGAAGAGCAGGTCGATCGCGCCCTGCCGGAGGTCGTCCGTCCAGAGCACCGTCAGGCCGCTCCAGGCGACGAAGAGGGCGAGCGGCCAGGCGACCGGGCCGAGCTCGCGGGTGCGGGCGTCACCCTTGAACAGCTCCCAGGCGATCAGCAACGCGGCCGACGCGACCACCGCGTAGAGCGGAACGAGCAGGTTGGCCTCGGTCGAGCCGACGGTGACGTGGATCCTGGCGGGGACGCACGCGAGCACGACGAACGGCAGCACGAACGGCCAGCGCCGGAACCCGGCGGCGCCCGCGGCTGCGAGCAGCACGCCCACGACCGCGGCCCCGGCGAACAAGGGCCGGTGGCCGTGAGGCGCGAGGTAGACCGCCAGGAGGACGATGCCGACGGCCCAGGCTCCGAGCCCGGCGAGGCGCAGGTAGCGGCGCGGCGCGAGGACCAGCACCGCGAGCCCCGCGGCTCCGAGCACGCCTCCCGCGCGGGCGAGCTCCGCGGTCACGGCACGACCACCACCCTCGCGCGGGCGACGTGCCCGTTGGCCGCAACACGCAGCACGTACGTGCCGGGAGCCGGAGCGCGCAGGACCAGCAGCCGCCCGCTGCGTGAGGCGTGCAGCGGGCCGAGATGAACTGTGTAGCGTTTCGCGTCGGTGAGGACGCGGAAGCCGAAGCGGGCGCCGGTCTTCACCCGCAGCGAGTGCGGCCGCACCTCGATGTAGCGCACGAAGACGGTCAGCGCACGGCTTGGCGGGCCGAGGTTCGTGGCCCGGTCGAGCCCACGCAGGCGCAGCCGGTGCGGGCCTGGTCGCAGCCGCCGGGCGGCCTTCCCGCCCCAGTCCAGCTTCCCTTTGCGGACGAAGCGGAAGACGGGCGCGTGCGGCTCACCGTCCACGTAGAGGATCGCGCGGGCCGGCTCGTTCGTCCGGTACTGGATCCTGACGCGGTCGAACCGGAAGTCGCCGTCGGGCGAGAAGACGCGCGGCCGAACCGAGACGAGCTTGATCAGCGGCGGCGTCGCGTCCATGCGGATCGGGTTCGGCAGGACGATCGTGCGGCGCTCGCGCGCGAGGTGGACGCGCGGGCGGTAATACCCGTCGGGCACGACCCCGCCCGAGTCGGCGCGGCCGTCCCAGATGAACGACTGGGCGCCCGCCCGGCGCGGCTGGTTGCGGGTGAGCACGCGGACGACAGTGCCGCTCCCGTTGACGATCTCTACCGTCACGCGGTCGGGCTTGCGCAGCTTGAACCCGATTCCCGCCGTCGCGTGGGCATCGGAATCCGGCGCGATCACCTTGTCCACCGCCGTGCGGAAGATCGGGCTCTTCTCGAGCTTCAGGCCCTCCGTGACCGCGAAGGCTGCGGCCGTGCAGCCGAGGAGGCCCAGCACGAGCAGCGTCGGCAGGATGCGCGCCACGGGAGTGGCGAGTCTAGTCGTAACTAGTAGGACGTTTCGGCTCTTGCGCGACGCCCGGCGCGGGCCACGAGGCCCCAGACCGCGAACCCGAGCCCGGCCGCAATCGCGCCGCCCGCGATCGCATAGTCGGCACCCGTGAAGTCGATCAGCTTGACGCCGCTCAGCATCAGGACTGACGCGAGCGCGAGCCGCAGCGCGCGATCGGGGATCTTGCGCGTGAACTGGCTCGAGATGAGCACGCCCGGGATCGAGCCGGTCAGCAGCCACGCCATCGTGCGCAGGTCGACGTTGCCCGCGACCAGGTGCCCGAAGCCTGCGACCCACAACAGGGCGGCCGCGTGGAAGATGTCGGTGCCGACGATCTTCGGCAGCGTGAGCGGGAAGACGAGCACCATCACGAGCCCGAAGAAGGTGCCGCTGCCGACCGAGGTCAGGCCGACGACGAACCCGCACGTCGCGCCCAGCAGAACCGCGATCACCTTGTCGCGGCGCTCGAGCAGAAAGGGGTCGTCGCTCGGCTGTACGCCCCGCTGGATGAACGTCTTGGCGACGAGCCCGGACCCGCCGACGACGAGCGCGGCGCCCACGGCGTAGGCCTCGATGTTCTCGGCGGTGCTCGAGCGGTGGCTCAGCCACGTGGCGCCGGCCACGCCCAGCAGCGACATCGGTCCCGAGCCCGCGAACATCCAGAGCGTCAGCCGTGCGTGCACGGTGCCGAGCCGCCGGTGCCGGACCGCGCCGAAGCTCTTGAAGATCGCGCCGTGAAGGACGTCGGTGCCCACGGCGAGGGTCGGCTTGAAGCCGAAGAAGATGACCAGGATGGGCGTCAGCAAGGAGCCGCCGCCCATCCCGGTCATGCCCACCAGCAGCCCGATCAGCAGACCGCTGAGCGTGAACTGCCAGGTCATGGCGCCCTAGCTTCGGTAAGCCGCGATCAGCACCTCTGCCACCTCGGGCCGCGAGAACTCCGCCGGGGGCAGCTCGCCCTCGGCCAGGAGCTCGCGCACCTTCGTGCCCGAGAGGAAGACGTGGTCGTCCGCGCCGTGCGGGCAGGTCTTCGGCGTCGCCATCGAGTCGCAGGCCTTGCAGAAGAAGGCGTGCTCGAAGAACATCGGCTCGATCCCGAGCTCGTGCGGCTCGAACTCGTCGAAGATCAGCTGCGCGTCGTAGGTGCCGTAGTAGTCGCCGACACCGGCGTGGTCGCGGCCGACGATGAAGTGCGAGCAGCCGTAGTTCTTGCGGCAGATCGCGTGCCAGATCGCCTCGCGCGGCCCTGCGTAGCGCATCGCGGCCGGGAAGGCCGAGACGAGCACTCGCTCGGGCGGGTAGTAGCTGTCGACGAGCACGCGGTAGCACTCGACGCGGGTCGCGGCCGGCACGTCGTCCGACTTCGTGTCGCCGACGAGCGGGTTGATCAGGAGGCCGTCGACGGTCTCGAGCGCGACCTTCGTCAGGTACTCGTGCGCGCGGTGGATCGGGTTGCGCGTCTGGAAGCCGACGACCCGCCGCCAGCCGCGGTCGGTGAACGTCGCCCGCGTCTCGGCCGGATCGCGCGCGAGCTCGGGGAAGGCCGGCTCGCCCCGCTCGAAGACGGTCACGCGACCGGCAAGGTAGAGCGGCTTCTGCTCGTAGAGCCGCGCCACGCCCGGGTGGGCCTCGTCCGTCGTGCGGAAGCAGCGGTCGGCCTCGCGCTCGCGGTCGTACTCGTAGACCTCGTCGACCTCGAGCACCGCGAGCGGCGTGCCCTCGACGTCGGTCAGCGCGACCTGGTCGCCCTGCGGCGCGCTGTCGACCGCGAGGCAGACCGGCAGCGCCCACGGCAGGTCGTTGGCGAGTCGCATCTCGTCGACCACGCGCTCGTAGTCGTGCCGGGCCATGAACCCCTCGAGCGGCGAGAGCGCGCCCGAGGCCAGCATGTCCAGGTCGGAGAGCTCGCGCGACGTGAGCGCGATCTGCTCGAGCTTGTCCACGCCGTCGGGCAGCGGTCCGGCGCGGTCGACGAGCTTGCCGCCGTGCGGCTCGATCAGCTGAACCGTCTCGACGGCGCTCACGCGGCGACCTCGGCCGGGACGAGGCCCAGCTCCTCGAGCTTCGCGACGACGAGCGCCGCGCTCTCCTCGGGCTCGTGCTCCTCGGTGTCGATCACGAGCTCGGGGCTCGACGGCTCCTCGTACGGGTCGGAGACGCCGGTGAACTCGGTGATCTCGCCCTTGAACGCCTTCTCGTAGAGGCCCTTCACGTCGCGCTTGGCGCACTCCTCGACCGAGGTCTTGACGTAGATCTCGACGAACGTGCCGACCTCGTCGATGTTCGCGCGGGCTTCCTGCCGCGTCGCCTCGTAGGGCGAGATCGTCGCGGCGATCACCGTGCCGCCCTGCCGGGTCAGGCGCGAGGCGACCCAGCCGACGCGCTTGATGTGCGTGTCGCGGTCCTCCTTCGAGAAGCCGAGGCCCTTCGAAAGGTGAGTGCGCACGGTGTCGCCGTCGAGGTACTCGACGACGAGGCCGCGCCGGTCGAGCTCGGGGCCGACGAGGTGCGCGATCGTGGTCTTCCCCGAGCCGGAGAGCCCGGTGAACCAGAGCGTGAAGCCGCCGGGCCGGACGTGAGTCGTCTCCGGGTGCTCGGCCGCGTAGATGTGGTCGGTCATGTGCCTCCTAGTGGCGTTTCGAGGTGGATCCCACACTCGAGCTTGTCGGAGCCGGCCCAGCGGCCGGCGCGCTCCTCTTCCTCGGGCGTCGTCGGCCGGGTGCACGGGATGCAGCCGATCGAGCGGAAGCCCACGTCGTGGAGCGGGTTATAGGGAATCTCGTTGATCGTGATGTAGGCCCAGACGCGCTTCTCGTCCCAGTCCGCGAGCGGGTGCAGCTTCCAGACCTCGTAGCGCTCCGACCACTGCACCTTCGGGGTGGTCGCGCGGCTCGGGGACTGGTCGCGCCGGATCCCGGAGATCCAGGCGTCGTAGGGCTCGAGCGCCTGCAGCAGCGGCTCGACCTTGCGGATGTGGCAGCAGCGATCGGGGTCGGTCTCCCAGAGGTTCGGCCCCTCCGCGCGGTGCTGCTCGGCGACCGTGATCACGTGCGGGGGCGGGAGCAGCTTGATGCCGTAGCGCTCGACCAGGCGGTCGCGCGTCTCGTAGCTCTCGCGGAAGAAGAGATGCGTGTCGAGCTCGACCACCGGGATGTCGAGCTCGAGCTCGGCGACCATGTGCACGAGCACGGACGACTGCTTCTGCCACGAGCAGGTGAGGCAGAGCCGGTCGCCGAACTCGGCGTGCGCCCAGCGGAGGACGTCCTCCGCCGGCATCGTCTCGACGTCAGGGAGCTGCAGGCTCGGCGTCGCCAAGCAGCACCTCCCTGAGCGTGTCGGCACGCAGGCCGAGCCGCAACGTCTCGAGCGGGATCACTTCCTCCGGCGGGATGTTGCCGAGGTTCACGCCAGGCCCGAACTGCTTCACGAACCAGGCCTGGCTCGCCTTCGTCGGCGCTTCGAAGACCAGGCTGTCGAGGTCGATCTCGTGGACGATCTCGTCCACCAGCCCGGTGCGCATCTCGCCGGTCGGCCGGTAAATCCCGGCCGTGCCGCCCTCGCGGCCCTCGGTGATCACCTTCCACGCGCCGGCCTCGAGCTCGCCCTTGATCCACTCGACCCACTGGTACGGGGCGAAGACGGCCTCGGCGTCCTTCGAGCCGACCTCCGAGAGGACGGTGAAGTCGCGGGCAAAGTCGGCGATCAGCTCCAGCTTGCGCTCGCGCGGGAGGTCGATCACGCCGTCCGAGATCTCGACATGCGTCATGCCGAGCTCGCCGAGCCAGCGCTTGTACTCGTCGAGCCTGCCCTGCGCGTAGACCGCCTCGAAGAAGGTGCCGCCGATCACGACGGGCTTCTCGCGCAGCACGTCGAGCTTGCGCTGCAGGTTCGGGGTCACGTAGGCCGTGCCCCAGCCCAGCTTGACGATGTCGATGTAGTCCCCGCTCGTCTCGAGCACGTCCTCCCATGCGCGCGGGCCGAGGCCCTTGTCGATCACGTGGGTGAGGCCGCCGTTCCGGCGCAGGTCGAGGAACTCAGAGCCGGGCATAGAGCTCCTTCAGCTTGTCCTGTGCCGCGGTCTGGACGTCGTGGTAGAGCGAGTTGCCGTGTGCGTCGATGCCGACGGTGAGCGGGCCGAAGTCCTTCACGCGGAAGAGCCAGAGGCACTCGGGCATCAGCTCCTCCCAGTAGACCTGCTCGATCTCCTCGATCTGGGTCGTCTCGAGCGCCGCCGCGCCGCCGACGATCGCGAAGTAGACCATCCCCAGGCGCTGCATCGGCTCGATCGCCTCGTCCGGGAAACCACCCTTGCCGCAGATCGCGCGCACGCCGTACTGGTCGCCGAGCGGTTCGGTGAAGCGCACCATGCGGGCGCTCGTGGTCGTCCCGATGCAGACCGGGTCGTAGCCGCCGTCGTCGCGCTTGCGCACACCGGGGGCTGTGTGCAGCAGGAAGGCGCCTGAGAGGTCCATCGGCGGCTCGACGCCCTGGTCGAAGATCCGGATCTGCGTGCGGTCGCGGATCCCGACGATGTGGCCCTGGACGACGACCTCGTCGCCCGCCTTGAGCTTGAGGATCTCCGCCTCGTCGGTGATCGGGAAGGTGACTTCGTGGGTCGCCATCAGGCCTCT
>DATLPH010000107.1:0-9061 GCA_035535855.1 Gaiellaceae bacterium | reverse complement strand
GCCGACATGGACTCCGGCTTCTACGTCACCTCGTACCTGCGCTCGTGGGCATTCGAGTCACAGCTCCGCGACCACCTCCGCGAGCGCTTTGGCAACGACTGGTTCGCCAGGCGCGAGGCGGGGTCGCTCCTGCAGGAGCTGTGGGCCGAGGGCCAGCGGCCGACGGCGGACGAGCTGCTGAAGGACGTCTCCGGCTCGGAGATCGAGATGTCCGCGGTCGGCGACCGCGTGCGCGAGCGCCTGTCCTAGGCAGCAGCTCGGACAGCCGCTGCCGTCAGACGGATCGCCGCAGCCAGCTTCGTCGGGTCGAGCCGCCCGACGCGATCGCAGGCGCTGTGCCAGCACGGATCCCAGCGCCACTCGATCCAGGCGGCCGGGACGCCGCCGCGCGTCAGCTCCTCGTGGTCGGAGAGGCCGCGGTCGCGCAGGTAGGTGGCGTGAAGCGCGAGCCGGTGCGCGGCCGCCAGCGCTGCGCGGGCCGAGCGGTTGGGCGTGGCCTCGAGCCCGCGCACGTTCAGCTCCGGGCCGTTGCCGACCATGTCGAGCGAGAGCGCGACCCGGACGCTCCGGCGCTCGGCCGGGGAGAGGCTGCGCAGCAGGCGCGCGGAGCCGAGATGCAGGCTCGAGCGGGTCATGACCTGCTCCTCGGCCCCGAGCGCCGCGTAGAGCACCCCCGGGGTGTCGCCCAGCTCACGCGCGACCTCGATCAGCGCCCCGACACCTGAGCCGTTGTCATTCGCCGCCGGCCCGGCCGAGACGCCGTCGAGGTGAGCGACCACGATCGCCCGTAGCCGGCCGCCGGTGCGGAAAACGAGGTTGCGCGAGGCGCCGCTGCGCGGGAGCGGCACGGCCTGCACGACCGGCGTCAGGCCGAGCTTCGCGAACCGCGCGCGCACGCCCGAGCTGCGCGCCGCTCGGTCGTGGTGCCGGCAACCCGGGGGCCGAGGACGGCGATCGCCCGAACGTGCTGCTTTGCGCGCACCCCGGCGGGATCGACACGGGCCGCTGGGGCGGCGGCCAGGAGCGCCGCGGCGCAAGCGCAGGCGGCAAGGCGCGCGAGCACGTTAGTAGCGTATCCCCGCCGCCGTCCTGTGTAGCTGCATAAGCTTTATGCATGACCAGGACACGGGTGCTCATCGCGGGCGCGGCCGGCCGCGACTTCCACAACTTCAACCTCGTCTACCGGGGCCGCGACGAGTACGAGGTGGTCGCCTTCACGGCGACGCAGATCCCCGACATCGCCGGGCGCGTCTACCCCGCCGAGCTCGCGGGCGAGCTGTACCCGGACGGGATCCCGATCTGCCCCGAGGCCGAGCTCGAGGAGCTGATCGCCAGGCACGAGGTCGACGAGGTCGTCTTCGCCTACTCGGACGTGACGCACGAGCACGTGATGCACATCGGCTCGCGCGCGCTGGCGGCGGACGCCTCGTTCCGCCTGATCGCGCCGGCCGACACGATGCTCACCTCGACGAAGCCGTCGGTGGCGATCTGCGCCGTCCGCACCGGCTCGGGCAAGAGCCAGACCACGCGCCACGTGGCCGCGCTGCTGCGCGAGTCGGGCAAGCGCGTCGCCGTGCTGCGGCACCCGATGCCCTACGGCGACCTGACCAAGCAGGCCGTGCAACGCTTCGAGCGCTACGAAGATCTCGACGCCGCCGAAGCGACGATCGAGGAGCGCGAGGAGTACGAGCCCCACATCGCGGAGGGCAACCTCGTCTTCGCCGGAATCGACTACGCCGCGATCCTCGACCGCGCCGAGCAGGAAGCGGACGTGATCCTCTGGGACGGCGGCAACAACGACACACCGTTCGTGAAGCCGAACGTGCACATCGTCGTCGTCGACCCGCACCGGCCCGGCCACGAGCTGCGCTACCACCCGGGCGAGACGAACCTGCGCATGGCCGACGTCTGCGTCGTGAACAAGGTCGACAGCGCGGCCCAGGAGGGCATCGACGCGGTGCTCGACTCGATCCGCGCCAACAACCCCGGCGCGAGGATCGTCCTCGCCGCCTCGCCGTTCGCGGTCGAGGGCGACGCCGCCGAGATCGCCGGCAAGCGTGTGCTCGCGATCGAGGACGGGCCGACCCTGACCCACGGCGAGATGACCTACGGCGCGGCAGTCCTGGCGGCGAAGGCCAACGGCGCCGCCGAGCTGATCGACCCGCGCTCCGCGGCTGTCGGCTCGATCGCGCAGACCTTCGAGGACTACCCGAACGTCGGCGCGCTCCTCCCTGCGATGGGCTACGGCCGCAAGCAGATGGACGACCTGAAGGCGACGATCGAGGCCAGTGGCGCAGAGCTCGTGCTGATCGGGACCCCGATCGACCTGCGCAAGCTGATCGACTTCGACGTGCCCGCCCTACGGGTCACGTACCGGCTGCAGGAGGTCGGCGAGCCGACGCTGGCCGACGTCCTCGAAGAGCACGGCCTGATCGGCGACAAAGCGCTCGTGTGACAGCAGTCGTGGCCCTCGGCGGGAACGCGCTGATGCGGCCCGGCGAGCGCGGCACCGCTGCCGAGCAGCGCGCCAACCTGCGTGAGGCCTGCGGTGCGTTGCGGCCGCTCCTCGATGAGCGAGAGCTGGTCGTCACCCACGGGAACGGGCCCCAGGTCGGCAATGTGCTGCTGCGCCAGGAGCGGGCCGCCGAGGAGGCGCCGCCTCTGCCGCTCTACCTCGCCGTCGCGCAGACACAGGCCGAGATCGGGGCGCTGATCGAGAGCGAGCTCGTGCCGGTGGCCGGGCGCGCGGTCGCCTGCCTGCTCACGCACGTGCTCGTCGCCGAGGACGACCCCGCGTTCGAGGAGCCGACAAAGCCGGTCGGGCCGTTCTACGACGAGGAGCGCGCCCGCGAGCTCGAGCGCGACCGCGGCTGGAAGGTCGTGCACGACGCTGGCCGCGGCTGGCGGCGGGTCGTGCCCTCCCCCACGCCGCTCGAGGTCGTGGAGCTGGACGCGATCCGCGCGCTGCTCGCCTCGGGCTCGATCGTCGTCGCCTGCGGCGGCGGCGGCATACCGGCCGCGCGTCGCGGGGCACACCTCGCGGGCCTCGACGCCGTGATCGACAAGGACTGCGCCTCGTCGCTGCTCGCGCGCAGCCTGGGCGCGGACAGACTGGTGATCCTCACCGAGGTGCCGGCGGTGTACTCCGGCTTCGGCACGAACGGTCAGGAAGAGCTCCACAAGCTCACCACGGCTGACGCCGAGGCCCTCCTGCCGGAGCTCGCCGCAGGGTCGATGCGCCCGAAGGTCGAGGCGGCAATCGAGTTCGCCAGAGCCACCGGCCACGAGGCGTTGATCACCTCGCCTGCGGCGCTGGGCGACGCGCTCGAGGGCCGCACGGGCACCCGAATCCGACCGTAGCCCGAACCGGTTCGCGGCGGCGGCCGAATCAGGTCGACCGAAACGACCTGAAAGGAGCCGCACCCGATGCGCAAAGCTGGACTCGCTCTCGGGCTCGCAGCCGGTGTGGCGGCGCTCGCCGCCGTCATCTTGCTGAGAGCCCCGAGCCCGCAGGCCGGGAACGCCTCGAGCCACCGAGAGGCGCCACTGATCTCAGAAGACCCGACCGCGGACAACACCGACCTCTACGCGTTCCGCTCTCCGGACGCGCCCGGGTTCCTGACCGTGATCTCGAACCTGATCCCAGGCGAAGATCCGGCCGCGGGCCCGAACTACTACCGGTTCTCCGCCGGAGCCCGCTACCTGATCTACGTCGACCGGAACGGCGACGGACGCCCCGACGTCACCTACGCGTTCCGCTTCAAGAGCACCCCGGGGCCGCTCTTCCTCGGCAACACGGTGCAGTCGTACACCGTCACGCGCACGATCGGAAAGCACTCGCGCGTGATCGCCAAGGGCACGACCCCGCCGGACAACATCGGCCCGCGCACGCTGAAGCAGTTCTACGGGACGAGCGACTACCGCGCGATCGCAGCGCAGCACGTCGGCTCGCTCTCCGGAGGCGGCAAGGTGTTCGCCGGCCAGCGCGATGACGGCTTCTTCGCCGACATCGGCGCGATCTTCGACCTGGTCGCGATCCGCAAGGGCTTCGACACCGGCGGCAAGGACTTCTTCGCCGGCTACGCGGTCCACTCGCTCGCGCTCCAGATCCCGATCTCGGAGATCGACACGAAGAGCCACGTGGTGGGCGTCTGGACCGCGACGGAGCGGCGGGCCGCCTACGTCCGCAAGGGCAAGCTCCGCCGCGGCTGGGTGCAGGTCTCCCGGCTCGGCAACCCGCTGGTGAACGAGGTCGTGATCCCGACGAAGCTGAAGGACAAGTGGAACAGGCTCACGCCCGCGACCGAGAAGCGGTTCCAGACCTACTACCTGAACCCGGTGCTCGCGGCCGTCATCAACCAGCTGTACAGCGTCGGCGCACCGGAGCACGACCGCACCGACCTCGTGCAGGTGTTCCTGACCGGCGTGCCCGGTCTCAACAACACCGGCACGAAGCTCGTCGACGAGCTGCGGATCAACCTCGCGATCCCGCCGAAGGCGCGCGGGACCGAGAACCGGCTCGGCGTGCTCGGGAACGACCTGGCCGGCTACCCGAACGGCCGCCGGCTCGGTGACGACGTGATCGACATCGCCGAGCGTGCAGTCGCCGGAGCCCTGAAGGGCAACAACGTCCCTCTCGGCGACGGCGTCAACGCGGACGATCGGGCGACGCTGCCGGTCTTCCCCTACCAGGCCGACCCCGACAGCGGGGCCGACAACACGAAGGGCCGCTAGTTGACCCGAGCGCGGGTAGCGGCAGCAGGGGCGGCGGTCGTCTTCACGACGGCCGCCCTCCTGCTCGGCGGCGCGTTCCGCAGCTCGACTGCGGCCGCGCCGCCGCCCGCGCCGGCCGGTGGTGCAAGCCGCCTCCAGGCCGGGTTCGCGCTCGGAGACACCGCCGCGCTGATCGGCAGCCTGCAGCAGCAGCTCCTGGCGAACCCGCGGAACGCGCACGCCTACGGCCTGCTCGGGCTCGCCTACCAGCAGCGGGCCCGCGAGATCGCAGATCCCGTCTACTACACGAAGTCGGAGGGAGCGCTGCACCAGGCCCTGCGCCTGGCCCCGAACGACCTCGTCGCCACCAGCGGCCTCGCGTCGCTCGCGCTCTCCCGCCACCGCTTCCGCGCCGCGCTCGCCCTCGCGCGACGCGTGCATTCGCTCTCCCCGTCGACCGCGCAGACGTACGGCCTGCTCGGCGACGCAGAGCTCGAGCTCGGGCGCTACGACCGGGCCTTCGCAGACTTCGACCGGCTGGCGCGCCTGAAGCCGAGCCTCGCTGCCTACTCGCGAGTGTCGTATGCGAGGGAGCTGCTCGGGCGACCCGCCGACGCGCTCGCCGCGATGCGAGAGGCCCTCGATTCTGCGACCGGCGAGCCCGAGCCCACTGCGTGGACCCGCGTTCAGCTCGGCAAGCTCTACTGGTCGACCGGCTTGCTCTCCGCGGCGGCAGCGGAGTACCGCGCGGCGCTGGCGGTCGTCCCGGGCTATGTCCACGCGCTCGACGCGCTCGCGCAGGTCGAAGGCGCTCGGGGCCACTTCGCCGCCGCGATCGCGCTCGAGCGCCGAGCCGTCGCGACGACGCCGCTGCCCCAGTTCGTCGGCTACCTCGGCGACCTCTACGCCGTCAGCGGCCGGCCCGCCCTCGCGCACCGGCAGTACGGGCTGATCGGCGCCATCCGCCGGCTCCTCGTCGCCAACGGCGTAAAGCTCGACCTCGAGACCGCCCTCTTCCAGGCCGACCACGGAATCCGCCTGCAGGAGACGCTGGCCGTCGCCCGGCTCGCCCAGCGGGAGCGGCCCTCGATCGACGGCGACGACGTGCTCGCCTGGACGCTCGCGCGGACCGGCCACTGCGAGGAGGCGCTCGGCTACTCGAAGCTCGCGCTCCGCCTTGGCACCAGGGACGCGCTCAAGTTCTTCCACCGCGGCGCGATCGAGCGCTGCCTCGGCCACCGCGCCGAGTCGCGCGCCTGGTTCCGGCGCGCCTTTTCGCTGAACCCGTCCTTCTCGCTGCTTTGGACGCCGGTCGCGCGAAAGGCGCTGCGATGAGGAAGCTCGTACTCATCACTGCGGCACTCGCTGCTCTGCTCGCCCCGGCCGCGGCTCTGGCCCACCCGCTCGGCAACTTCACCGTCAACCGCTTCAGCCGCGTCGAGGTCTCCGGCCCGCGCCTCTACGTGCGCTACGTGCTCGACATGGCCGAGATCCCGACCTTCCAGGCGGGCCGCATCGACCCCGGCGCCTACTCGCGCCGGATCGCCTCGAACCTGCGCCTCGGCGTCGACGGCACGCCGGCCACGCTCAGGCCGGTACGAACGGCGCTGGCCCACCCTCCCGGCGCAGGCGGCCTCCGCACGACGCGGCTCGAGCTCGTCCTCGCCGGCCCGGTGCTGGCCGGGAAGAGCCGGGTCACCTACCGCGACGGGAACTACCGCGACCGAATCGGCTGGAAGGAGATCGTCGTCGGCACGGACACGGCCAGCCGCAGCCACGAGCTCCGCTCCTACCCGACAGATCTGCTGCAGAGCCCGCTCGACACGACCTCGATCGTCGCACAGCTCCAGCCCGGCGGCGGGCCGGACGTCGCACCGCCGCTCTCGAGCGGCAAGAGCCTCGCAGCGCCCGACCGTGCAACCGACGCGGGCTTTGCCGCGCTGGTCGGCCGAGAGCACCTGAGCGTGCTCGTGATTCTCGCCTCGCTCGCCGCCGCACTGTTCTGGGGCGCCGCGCACGCGCTCTCCCCCGGCCACGGCAAGACGATCGTCACGGCCTACCTCGTCGGGCAGCGCGGAACTCCCAGGCACGCAGCGCTGCTCGGCCTGATCGTGACGATCACGCACACGATCGGCGTCTTCGCGCTCGGGCTCGTCACGCTCGCGCTCTCGCAGTTCGTCGTTCCCGACCGGCTCTACCCGTGGCTGAACCTCGTTTCGGGGGCTCTCGTGGTCGCGATCGGGGCCTCGGTCTTCTGGGGCCGTTGGCGTCACCGCCGCGCTCACGCACACGGTCACCACCATCACCACCACGAGGCAGAGGCCGGTACGAGCTTCCGCTCGCTGCTCGCCGTCGGGATCTCAGGCGGCCTGCTGCCCTGTCCGTCGGCCCTCGTCGTCCTGCTCGCGGCGATCTCGCTTCACCGGGTCGCCTTCGGGCTCCTCCTGATCGTGGCCTTCAGCGCCGGGCTCGCGCTCAGCATCACCGGGATCGGCCTCGTCGCGGTGCTCGCCCGTCGGACCTTCCGGCGCCTAAGCTTCGAGGGTCGGCTCGTGCGGCTCTTGCCGGCCGCGAGCGCGCTCGTCATCCTCGTGGCCGGCCTGGCCATGACCGTCCGCGCCGTCCCGAAGGTGAGCTGACGATGTTCGGTCTCGACACCTGGATCGCTTCCTTTTCCGACGGGGCGACGCTCGCCCTCGTCGGCGCGGTCGCCGTGGTGCTCGGCCTCAGGCACGCGACTGATCCCGACCACCTCGCCGCGGTCTCCACGCTGCTCGCCGGCACTCGCGAACGCGCGACGGCTGCGGCCGCCCGCCTCGGCCTCGCCTGGGGGCTCGGCCACGCCACGACGCTGCTCGTGTTCGGCCTGCCGATCGTGCTCTTCAAGAGCTACCTCCCGGAGCCGGTGCAGCAGGGAGCCGAGACGACCGTCGGCGTGCTGATCGCCGCCCTCGCCGTCTGGCTGCTCGTGCGCTGGCGCCGCGGGCTCTTCCACGTGCACGTGCACACGGGCGAGACCGGCCTCCACGCGCACGGCCACGTCCACGACGGCGACGGCCACCCCCACCGGACGACCCCGGCGCGGTCGCCGCTTCAGGCCTTCACGATCGGCCTCGTCCACGGCATGGGCGGAAGCGCGGGCGTCGGCGTCCTCCTGCTCGCCTCGATCCACGATCACGTGGTCGCGGCCGCGGCGCTCGTTGTCTTCGCGGTCTGCACGGCTCTCTCGATGGCGGCCCTTTCGACCGGCCTCGGCTTCACCCTCGGGCGCGGCCGGGTGCGAGCCGTTTTCCCCGCCCTCGCGCCCGTGCTCGGCCTGCTGAGCCTGTCTTTCGGCGTGTGGTACGCGCTGGGGGCCCTGAACCTCGCGCCCTACTATCTCTAGATGCCTGACGATGCCCACTCGCTGGTCGCGCCGTACGCGCTCGACGCGCTCGACGAGGAAGAGAGCCACGCGTTCGAGCAGCACCTCGCCGTCTGCGAGCGCTGTCGCGAGGATCTGGCCGGGCTGCGCGAGGCCGCAGCGAGCCTCGCCTACGGTGCCGACGGGCCTGCTCCGCCGGCCGCCCTGAAGGAGCGGATCCTCGAGCAGGCGCGCGCCGAGCGGCCGAACATCGTCCCGCTCCAGAGGCGGCGGCGCTGGGCCGCGCCGCTCGGAGCCGCGGCCGCGATCGCCGCGGCCGTGGCGCTCGGCTTCGGCGTCTGGAGCGCGACGCGGCCCGGGACAAACGATGCGTTCACCTCGGTGCTCGCGAAGCAGGGAGCCAAGCTCGTGCCGATGGGCGACCGCGGCGCGGTCGCGGTCGCACCCGACGGAAGTGCGGCGATCGCGCTCACCGTCCCGCCGGCCCCCAGCGGCAAGACCTACGAGGCCTGGGTGATCGAAGGCGGCACGCCGAAGCCCGCCGGTGTCTTCGACGGGAACACGGGAATGACGGTGGTCGACATCGAGCGCTCCGTCCCGCCGGGCGCCGTCGTGGCGGTAACGGTCGAGGCCGCTGGCGGTGTCGACCAGCCCACGCAAAAGCCGATGGCGGCTACGGGGACGATCTAGTGACCGCGCTCATGACCGCTCCACCCTCGATAGCGCCGTCGAGCGCAAGGGATCTCGCGCACATGACGGACGAGGCGCTGCTGTCGCTAGTCGCGGGCGCGGACGAGCAGGCGCTGGCCGAGCTGTACGACCGCTTCGGCCGAGTCGCCTACGGCCTAGCGCTGCGCATCCTCCGCGACGAGGCGCTCGCCCAGGACGCGGTGCAGGAAGCGTTCCTCGCCATCTGGCGCTCGGCCGACCGCTTCCTGGCCGAACGGGCGAAGGCGAGCACGTGGATCCTGACGCTCGTCCACC
>DATLPH010000106.1:0-7870 GCA_035535855.1 Gaiellaceae bacterium | reverse complement strand
ACCGCGACGCCTTCCAGCTGGTGACCGACAACGTCGCGCTGATGATGACCCCGCGCGGCGTCTCCGACGTCCACGTCTACACGCCCGAGCGCGTCGAGCTGCGGCTCGGGATCAAGCCGGAGCAGGTGCCGGACTTCATCGGCCTCAAGGGCGATCCCTCCGACAACATCCCCGGCGTTCCCGGGATCGGCGACAAGACGGCCGGCCAGCTGATCGCGCAGTACGGCTCGCTCGAGGAGGTGCTCGCGCACGTCGACGAGCTGACGCCGGCGCGCTCGAAGGCGATCGCCGAGCACGCCGAGCAGGCGCGCGCGGCGAAGGAGCTTGCGACCATGCGGAGCGACCTCGAGCTCGACTTCGATCCGAGCGAGGTCGTGCTCTCGCCGCCGGACCGCTCGCAGCTGAAGCAGATGTTCAGGCGCTTCGAGTTCCGCAGCCTGCTGAACCGGGTCGACGAGCTCGACGAGGCTCTCCCGGCAGCCGCACCGCTCGTCCCGACGGGCGTCGAGGTGCCCTGGCGCGAGGAACTGAGCAACAGTCTGCTGCTTGAAGGGGCGACGCTCGGCGTCGCGGCAGACGACGACCGGATCGCCGTCGCGGCCGGAGAGGAGGTCGTGGTCTCGCCCAGGCCCGAGCGGCTCGAGGGCGAGCTGATCGCGCACGACGCCAAGTCCCTGCGGGTCGAGCCCGTCGACGACACGATGATCCTCGCCTACCTGATCGAGCCCGGGCGGGCCGAGTACGCGCTCGACGACCTCGCGGCCGAGTACGGCGTCGAGCTCGTCCCGGTCCCCGAGGCCGAGGAGGAGACGGCCGCGCTCGTCCGCCGCGCGGCTGCGACGCTGCGCCTCCGCGACTCGCTGCTCGAACGCGTCCGCGAGCGTGGGGAGGAGCCGCTCTACCGCGAGGTCGAGCTGCCTCTGACCGAGGTGCTGGCCGCGATGGAGGCAGCGGGCGTCAAGGTCGATACCTACCGCATGGGCGAGATCACCGCCCGCCTGGCCGACCGCGTCGAAGAGCTCGAGGCCAAGGCGTACGAGCTGGCGGGCGAGGAGTTCATGCTCGGCTCGACTCAGCAGGTAGCCCGCATCCTGTTCGAGAAGCTCGAGCTCACGCCCGGCCGCAAGGGCAAGACTGGCTACTCGACCGACACGCGCGTGTTGCGCTCGATCCGCGGCGAGCACGAGATCGTGGTCGTGATCGAGGAATGGCGCGAGTACTCGAAGCTGCTCAACACCTACCTCGGCCCGCTGCCGACGCTGATCGGCGAGGACGGCCGACTGCACACGACGTTCAACCAGACCGTTGCCGCCACCGGGCGCCTCTCGACGACGAGCCCGAACCTGCAGGCGATCCCGATCCGCACCGAGCTCGGCCGCGAGATCCGCTCGGCCTTCGTGGCCGAGCCGGGGCAAAGGCTGCTCTCGGCCGACTACTCGCAGGTCGAGCTGCGCATCCTCGCGCACATCTCGGGCGAGCCCAAGCTGCGCGAGGCCTTCGAGGCGGGTGAGGACATCCACGCGGCCACGGCCGCCGAGGTGCTCGGCAAGGAGCGCGCGACGCTGACGAAGGACGAGCGCAACGTGGCCAAGATGGTCAACTTCGGGATCATCTACGGCATCTCGTCGTTCGGGCTCTCCGAGAATCTCGAGATCCCGCGTGAGGAGGCGCAGGCCTACATCGACTCGTACCTCGCGCGCTTCCCGCACGTACAGGACTTCATCCAGCGGACGATCGAGCAGGCCTCACGCGACGGGTACGTGACGACTCTGCTCGGCCGGCGGCGCCCGGTTCCGGAGATACGGGCCTCGAACCGCCAGACCCGCTCCCTCGGCGAGCGTCTCGCCGTCAACTCGGTCATGCAGGGAACCGCGGCCGACGTGATCAAGAAGGCGATGGTCGCGATCCACCGCCGGCTCCGCGACGAGGGCCGCGCCGCGCGCCTGGTGCTGCAGGTGCACGACGAGCTGCTGCTCGAGGTTCCCGAGGCCGAGGTCTCCGCAGTCAAGGACCTCGTGCGCGCGGAAATGTGCGGCGCCTACCCCCTCGATCCGCCTCTCGAGGTGGACATCGGCGCCGGTGAGGACTGGCACCAGGCGAAGTCTTGAACCTTCATCTGGGGTAGCGGGCTCGCCGCGGACACGCGGCTATACTGAGCGGCTGCTCGTGGCTAGTGAAACCGTGAACAGAGAGGGCACGCAGCTCGACGAGGACTCCGTCTGGACCACGACGGAGGACGGCGAGCGCGTCCCGAACTACGACGCCACCTTCCCGACGATCAACGAGGGCGAGGTCGTCCACGGAACCGTCGTGCGCGTGGACAAGGACGAGGTGCTCGTCGACATCGGCTACAAGTCCGAAGGCGTGATCCCGGTGATCGAGCTGTCGATCCGGCGCTCCGTGAACCCGGCCGACGAGGTCACCGTCGGCGACGAGATCGACGCGCTCGTGCTGACGAAGGAGGACGCGGAAGGTCGCCTCATCCTCTCCAAGAAGCGAGCGCGCTTCGAGCTGGCCTGGAAGGCGATCGAGCAGGCCGCCGAGTCCGGCGAGCCCGTGCTCGGCAAGGTGATCGAGGTCGTGAAGGGCGGCCTGATCCTCGACCTCGGCGTACGCGGCTTCCTGCCCGCCTCGCTGGTCGACATCCGCCGCGTGCAGGACCTGGACGAGTTCCTCGGCCAGGAGCTGCGCGCGAAGGTGATCGAGCTCAACCGCTCGCGCAACAACGTCGTGCTGTCGCGGCGCGCGGTGCTCGAGGACGAGCGCAAGGAGATGCGCCAGGCAATCCTCGACCGGCTCAACCCGGGCGACGTCGTCGACGGGCAGATCTCCAACATCGTCGACTTCGGCGCCTTCGTCGACCTGGACGGGATGGACGGGCTGATCCACATCTCGGAGCTCTCATGGAGCCACGTCAACCACCCCTCCGAGGTGCTCGAGATCGGCCAGGACGTGAAGGTGAAGGTGCTCGACATCGACCGCGAGCGCCAGCGGATCTCGCTCGGCCTGAAGCAGACGCAGTCCGACCCGTGGCAGCAGGTGCTAGAGACCTACAACGAGGGCGACGAGGTCGAGGGCCGCGTCACGAAGGTCGTCACCTTCGGGGCCTTCGTCGAGATCATGCCCGGCGTCGAGGGGCTCGTTCACATCTCCGAGCTCGCGCAGCACCACGTCGAGAACCCGCGCGAGGTCGTCTCACAGGGCGATCTCGTCAAGGCGAGGATCATCGAGGTCGACGCCGAGCGGCGCCGGCTCTCGCTCTCGCTGAAGCGGGTCGAGGGCGGAGGCGTCCAGGAGCGCGTCGGCGATTCCGAGGCCGTGGAGGGGACGCCGAACCTCGATCTCTCCGAGGAGGTCTTCCCGGAGGGCGCGATGCCGTCCGCCGAGACGGCCGAGGCCGCTGACGGCACGGAGGAGGCCGCTCCCGCCGAGCAGATGGCCGAGGTCGCCGAGGAGGACGCTCCGGCGGAGGAGCAGCCTGCCGAGGAGCTTCCGCCCGAGGAGCCGCCCGCCGAGGAGCCGGCCGACGCGCCGGAGCCCGAGACGAGCGCAGAGGCCGCCGAGGCTCCCGAGCCGAGCGCCGAAGCCGAGCCCCCCGCAGAGCCCGAGTAGCGTTGGCTCGACCGATCGCCGTCGCCATCACGGGCGGCATCGGGGCCGGCAAGAGCGAAGCCCTCGCCGCCTTCGCGCGCCACGGCGCCGCGACCGTCTCCAGCGACGCCATCGTCCACCACCTCCTGCGTGAGGACGAGGAGGTGCAGCGTGCGCTCCTCGACCGGCTCGGCGACCGGGTGCTCGACGACACCGGCCAGGTCGACCGCGGGGCGATCGCCGAGATCGTCTTCGCCGACGAGGAGGCGTTGCAGTGGCTCGAGGGCCTGCTGCACCCGCTCGTCGTGCGCGAGTACCTGGACTGGCGCGAGCAGCTGGGCGAGCTCGAGAACCCGCCGGCTGTCTGCGTCACCGAGGTGCCGCTCCTGTACGAGGTCGGCGGCCAGGACCGCTTCGACTCGGTGGTGGTCGTGACCGCACCGCCCGAGGTGCGCGCCTCGCGCACCGAGGTCGCGGTCGCCGAGCGCGAGCCGCGACTGCTGCCGGACACGGTCAAGGTCGCGCAGGCCGACTTCGCCTACGTGAACGACGGCTCGCTCGAGGAGCTGGACGCCTTCGTCGCCGCGGTCCTGGAGGAGCTCACCCGGTGAAGAAGCTCCTAGCGCTGCTGCTCGTCGGCGCGGCGCTCGGAGCCGCCTTCGCGTACGTCCACTCGACGGAGCCCGGCTGGTACGTCCGCATCCGCTACCCGCTCCACTACCAGACGATCGTCCGCGGCCACGCGCGCAACTACCACCTCGACCCTGCGCTCCTCGCGGCCGTGATCTACCAGGAGAGCAAGTTCCGAGCGCACGCGCGCTCGAGCTCGGGCGCGATCGGCCTGATGCAGCTGCTGCCCGGCACGGCGAAGGGGATCGCCGTCCACACCGGCGGCTCGCGCTTCAGGGTCGCCGACCTGGACGACCCGGAGATCAACGTGCGCTACGGCTCGTGGTACCTGCGGCACCTGCTCGACAAGTACGGGGACGAGCGGACGGCGCTCGCGGCCTACAACGCGGGCCAGCAGAACGTCGACACGTGGCGCGAGCAGGGGAAGGGGATCGCGTTCGCGGAGACCCGCGCCTACGTGAAGCGCGTGGAGCACCTGAAGACGCTGTATCGGCGTGGTTACGGGGATCAGCTTGTATTGTCAGGCTGACGCTTGACAGACACCATTAGTGATGTCATAGTGATGTCACGATGCAGCTACAGAGATTCGTCGATGCGCTGAAAGCCGACCTGACTGCGGTCGCGGAGCTCGGCGACGAGGCGACGGCCGACGCGGCCGGACGCCTTGTCGTCACGCTCCAGGCCTCGGTCGGCCTGCGCCTGCTCGATGCGCTCTCGGAAGCGGCGCTCGAGCTGAACGAACGGCTTCCCGCCGGTCACGTCGAGGTCAGGCTGACCGGACAGGACCCTGAGCTCGTCTACGTGAGCGACGAGCCGGAGGCGCAGGCCGGAGCGGAAGAGGCATACACCGCCCGGATCACCCTGCGCCTCCCGGAGGCGCTCAAGGGCTCGATCGAGGTTGTCGCGGGGCGCGAAGGCGTCTCCGTCAACACGTGGATCGTCCGGGCGCTTTCGCGCACGAGCACGACCGCGCCGGCCTCGCAAACAGGCAACCGGCTGACGGGTTACGCCCGCAGCTGAGAGGAGGAGAGATGGCCTTTTTCCCAATCCCGTTCGGATACGTCGAGGTTCGTGTCGACCAGCGGCCGCAGCGGCCCTCCGTGCGCACGAAGCCGGTCAGGCAGTCGAAGTGAGGACCGAGACCTTCGAAACTCCCGGCGAGGTCCGGCTCGACGTGCGCCTCGGCGCCGGCGAGATCCGGCTCGAGACCGGCGATGGCAACGAGACGACGGTCGTGCTCGAACCGTTGCGGGACAACGACGCGAGCCGCAACGCCGTCGAGGGCGCGCGGGTGGAGCTGCGCGAGCGCTCCGGCGGCTTCGACGTCGTCGTCGATGCGCGCGACCGGCAGCGCGGTTTCGGGCTCGGGCGCGGCGCGGAGGTGCTCGTCGAGATCCGCGCCCCCGACGGCGTGAGCGTGAACTCGAAGTCCGGCTCGGCCGACATCGAGGGCAACGGGCGCTTCGGCACGGTCGACGTCGAGACCGGCTCCGGCGACGTCAGCTTCGGCCAGGTCGGCGGCGACGCGAAGATCAATGCCGCGAGCGGCGACGTCCAGCTCGCCTCCGTCGGCGGGGAGGCGCGGATCAACACTGCCTCCGGCGACGTCCAGGCCGGCTCGATCGGCGGCGACGCGAAGATCAACTCGGCCTCGGGCGACGTGATCCTGCGCGACGTCGCGGGCTCCCTCGACGTGAACAGCGCGTCCGGCGACGTGCTCGTCCGTGAGGTCGGCGGCGCGGTCAGCATCAACACGGCCTCGGGCGACCAGGCGGTCGGCAGCGTTTCGAGCGGCAGCGTGACCCTGAAGTCTGCCTCGGGTGATCTGAAGGTCGGCGTTCGCGAAGGCGCAACGCTCTGGATCGACGCACGCTCGCGCAGCGGCGAGGTGCGCTCCGAGCTGCCCGTCTCCGAGCTGCCGCCCGAGGGCGACTCGCCCGTGGTCGAGATCCGCGCGAACACGATGAGCGGCGACATCACCGTCACCCGCGCGTGAACCCGAACGACCCGATCGGCAGCGCGGCTCTCGCGCCGGCTCCGCGGCGCCTGTTGCGGCTCCCGGCGGCCTTGCAGCAGCGCGACTTCCGCCGCTTCTGGGCCGGCGAGACGATCTCGCTATTCGGAGACCAGATCACAATGCTCGCCCTGCCGCTCGTCGGCGTGCTCGTGCTGCACGCGAGCGCCGCCCAGATGGGTTACCTCGGCGCGGCGGAGCTCTTTCCGGCGCTGCTCTTCTCGCTCCACACCGGCGCGCTGCTCGACCGTCGCGGCCGTCGGCGGCAGGCGATGGTCTTCACCGCATTCGGCCGCGCGGCGCTGCTGGCCACGATCCCGATCGCCTACGCGTTCGACGTGCTGACGCTGACCCAGCTCTACGTGGTCAGCTTCCTGGTCGGCACGCTAAGCGTGATCTTCTTCGTCGCCTACAGCACGCTCTTCGCCTCACTCGTTCCTCGTGAGCAGTACATGGAGGCAAGCTCGCTCCTGAACGGCAGCCGCGCCTTCTCGTACATCGCGGGCCCGAGCGTGGGCGGCGGGCTCGTCCAGCTGCTGTCGGCCCCCGGTGCGCTGATCGTGGACGCCTGCTCGTTCATCGTCTCCGGTCTCACGCTCTCGTCGATCCACCCGGAGGAGCCGCCGACCGAGAAGGCCGAGCGCGGGCACATCAAGGCGGGCATCCGCTACATCTGGAGCTCGGAGATCGTCCGCGCGAAGCTGCTCTCGACGGCGACGATCAACTTCTTCAACTTCGTCCTCTGGGCGATCTTCATCCTCTATGCGACGCGCTCGCTCGGCGTGACACCGGGCCTGCTCGGGCTCGTGCTCGGGGCGGCCTCGATCGGGGGCCTGATCGGCTCGCTCGTGACCGGGCGGCTGAGCCGGCGGTTCGGCGTCGGCCCGGTCTTCATCGCCGGGTCGGTGCTCTTCCCGTTGCCGCTCGTGCTCATACCGCTCGCCCAGGGACCGCGCTGGGTGGTGCTCGCGTGTTTGTTCGTGGCCGAGTTCGGCTCCGGCTTCGGCGTGATGCTGCTCGACATCTCGGCCAACGCGATCACGGTCGCGCTTGTGCCGGACCGGCTGCGAGCGCGGGTCGCCGGCGCCTACATGGTCGTCAACTACGGCGTGCGCCCGCTCGGCGCGCTGGCCGGCGGTGCGCTCGCGACCTGGATTGGGCTGCGACCGACGCTCTGGATCGCCACCGTCGGCGCGATCGCCGGCGTGCTCTGGCTGCTTCCGTCGCCGATCCCGCACCTGCGCGAGCTTCCCGAGGCGGACGAATGAGCCGGAGTGCCCTCCTGCGCGACCGCTCGATCCGCGCGCTGCTCTCGGCCGAGGTGATCTCGACCACCGGCGCGCAGATGACCTGGGTCGCGTTGCCCTGGTTCGTGCTGCTGACGACCGGTTCGGCGACGAAGACGACCTTCATGGTCGCGGCCGAGGTGATCGGGCTCGCGCTGCTCGGCCTGCCCGGCGGCCGCGTCCTCGGGCGACTAGGAGCCCGGCGCACGATGCTCCTCTGCGACGGCGCACGGGCGCCACTGATGGCGGTGATCCCGATCCTGCATTGGACCGGGGGCCTGACCTACCCGATCCTGCTCGCCGTCGCGTTCGCGCTCGGCGCGTTCGCCGCGCCGTACTTCGCGGCGCA
>DATLPH010000105.1:0-6631 GCA_035535855.1 Gaiellaceae bacterium | reverse complement strand
CGCGATCATCGGCGTCCGGCCGACGCCGATTTTGGGCGCGCCGTCGAGCGGCCAGAGGATCAGCCCGGAGCCAGGGTCGTACAGGGCCGCGAGCAGCAGCGTCCGCTTGTAGCCGATCACCAGCGAGAGCGGATCGATTCCAGCGCCCCGGTCGCTGGCGATCGCCGCGAGCATCGGCCGGCCGGCGCTGACGATCTTCGTCAGGAACTTGAAGCGCGGCGGGATGACGTCGTTCTGCCACGAGTGCAGCAGGTACTGCCCGCGGAGCGGCTCGTTGGTATAGGGGTCGGCGCGCGAGTCGACGGCCACGAAGTAGCGGCCCTCGCGCGGGAAGTCGACCGCGGCCGCGCCGTTGTCGAACTGGTACTCGAAGGTCAGGCCGTTGACGTTGACGGGCGTGCCCGGGTAGCCCTGCACGTCGTCCTCGTTCAGCGAGCCGAGGAACCACGGCTCGACGAGCGCGCCGATCCCGGCGGCGACCACCGCAACCCCGGCGTTGGCGGCGTGCTCGCTGACGCGGACCGTGTAGACGCGCTCGGCGCCGTCCTCGTTGAACGCCTTGCCCGTGTAGCTCGGCGGCGGCCCGAACGGCCAGGACGGGAAGCGGTAGGCACTGACGTGGTTCACGCCCTTGCTCGTGTCGCCGAGCTGGTCGCGCTTGATCGTCACCCGCGGCGCGCGTCCGATCTGCGGGTACTGAACGGCAAAGTAGTACGGCACGCGTACCTGGTCGGCTCCCCGCTTGAGCACGATGAAGCCGTAGTTGTCGCCGCTCGGCGCCGTGTACGAGGCTCTCGCCACGACGGGCAGGTCGACGGTTCCGCCCGGAGGGAGCAGGACCGAGGAGGTCGCAGGCGCGATCGAGGCGCCCGCGCTCGCGGCCTGCGGGTGAACCTCGACCGTCCAGGCGCCGCCACCGGCGCCCGCGTCCGAGAGCGAGAGCAGCAGCGGCCGGCGCTGGGCCGCAACGTCGGTGGTCAGGAAGCCGAAGGAGAGCGACGAGGGTTGCGCGAAGAGCTTGGGCGAGTTCGCGGCCGCGACGTCGATCAGGCCGCTGCCCTCGAGCAGCACCGAGGCCTCGTGCGTGCGCGTCGTGTCGCCCCAGGCGGGCGCGGCGGAGGTCATCAGCGCCGACTTCACCTGCTGCGGCGTCCAGGCCGGGTGCTGCTGGAGCAGCAGTGCCGCGGCGCCGGAGACGTGCGGCGCGGCCATGCTCGTGCCGTCGAAGACCGCGAACGGCGCGCCGATCGACTCACGCAGGGTCGAGGAGAGGATCTGCCCGCCGGGTGCCGCGACGTCAGGCTTCAGCTTGTGGTCGAAGTTCGTCGGGCCGGCGGAGGAGAAGCTCGTGATGATCCCGCTGCGGCCGGTCTGGATCTCGCGCGGGTTGTTCAGCCCCGAGACCGTGAAGGTCGTGCGGCCGCCGTGGGCGTCGGCGAACGCGCGCAGGCCGGCGCCGTCGAGGTCGGAGATCATCCCGCCCGAGATCCCGAGCTCGACGCCGATGAAGTTCGCCTCGCCGAAGCGGTTGTCGACGAGCACGATCCCCGCTCCGCCTGCGGCCACCACGCGCCGAACCTTCGAGTCGAAGGTGCAGTTGCCGCGCGAGACCAGCGCGACGAGGCCCTGCAGCGAGCCACGCGGAAGCGTCGAGAAGCGCGGGTCGTTCGGGTCGGTGCCCGGCGGCGCGCAGAGGTGCCGCTCGACCGGCTGGCTGTTCGTGCCGGTGATCGTGCCGATGTCGATGATCGTCTTGCCCGGGGACTGCCAGTCCGAGGCGACGTCGAGGTTGTACGCGAAGGGCACGTGCTTAAGGCTCGCGGGCGCGGCCGGGTCGGTCACGGCCAGCTCGCTGCCGAAGACGTGCACGTTCGAGGTTGCCGCGACCGAGATCGCGGAGGGCGCGTTGCTCGGCGAGCCGACCGAGCCGAGGCCGAACTCGTCGCGGTCGTTCCCGGCCGAGATCACGGGGACGACACCGGCGGCAGCGACGTTGTCGAGGGCGTCGACGAGCGCGTCGCTCGACGGGTCGATCTCCGGGCCGCCGCCCGAGAAGTTGATCACGTCCATGCCGTCGTTCACGGCCGCCTCGAAGGCGAGCACGATCTCCGGCGTGAAGGCGTCGTAGCCACCCGTCAGCACGGGCGTGTTGAAAACGCGGTAGTTCCCGATCCACGCGCGCGGCGCGATCCCGGATAGGCCGGTAACCGCGGGATGGTCGAACCCGGGGGCGACGGCCGTGCCGGCGTCGCCCGCTGCGATCCCTGCGACGTGCGTGCCGTGGAACGAGGCCGGCCGGTAGAGGGCGAGCCGGCCCTGCCGCCCGGAGCCGGGACCGGGGAACGCGCGCGCGACGATCACCTTCGGCGTCGTCCACTTCTTGCCGCCCTTCGGGAAGCCCGCGGGATACGAGAAGCCGGTCGGGTTGAAGAACGGGTTGGCCATATCGACCCCGTCGTCGACGACCGCGATCTTGACGCCCTGCCCGCGACCGCCCGTCGTGGCCCAGAACGTGTCGGCCTTGATCACCGAGGGGCTCTTGTTCGTGTCCAGGTGGTAGCGGACGCTCGGATAGACCTTTCGCACCGCTTGCACCCGCAGCAGCCGCGGCAGGTCGCGGTAGCGCAGCTGCACCGCGAAGCCGTCGAGGATCACGCGGTAGCGGTGGACGATCCGCACGCTCGGGACGGCGCGCCGGATCTGGCTCGCGGCGACGGCCTGGGCGCGCTGCAGCCGCGCGAGGTACGCGCGGGAGCTCGAGCTCGCGAGGTCGAGCTTCTTGCGCGGCCCGAAGGCCAGCAGCCCCGGCCCGTAGCGCTGCGCGAGCGGAGGCAGGCGCAGTCCGACCAGCACCGTCAGCCGGCCCGCGCGCTGGCCGCGCGGGATCGCGATCGTCCCGTGGCGGACTCGCGAAAGGGTCGTTTCGCCGCGCTGCGGAAGGCGAATCGGGTTGAGCTCGGCGGCCGCGGTGGCAGCGGTCGCGAAAACGATCAGCGCCGCGAGGATCGAGAGAAGAAGTGGGCGGCGCAAGGGCCAGCAATGTACCGGAGATTTCCAAGGACTTAGACTCGCGGCCGGTGGACGCTCCATTCGCAGGCAAGCGGGGCCTCGTGCTCGGTGTCGCCAACCGGCGCTCGATCGCCTGGGCGATCGCAAAGCGGCTCGCCGAGGGCGGAGCGAGCCTCGCCTTCACCTACCAGGGCGAGCGGATCGAGAAGGGCGTGCGCGAGCTTGCCGAGATTGTCGAGTCACCGCTCGTGACCGCGTGCGACGTGCGCTCCGACGAAGACCTGGAGCGAGTCTTCGGCGAGGTCGGCGAAGCCTTCGGCGGCGAGCTCGACCTGCTCGTGCACTCCGTCGCCTACGCCGCCGCCGAGGATCTCGAGGGCCGCTTCACCGACACCCCGCGCGACCGCTTCTGGATGGCTCTCGACGTCTCGGCCTACTCGCTCGTCGCCTGTGCGCGGCTCGCCGAGCCGCTGATGGAGGCCGCCGGAGGCGGCTCGATCCTGACGATGACCTACCTCGGCGGCGAGCGCGCGGTGCCGCACTACAACGTGATGGGCGTGGCGAAGGCGACGCTCGACTCGTCCGTGCGCTACCTCGCCTGGGATCTCGGTCAGAAGAACATCCGAGTGAACGCCGTCTCGGCGGGGCCGGTGCGAACGCTTGCCGCTCGCTCGATCGCCGGCTTCCCGACGATGGAGTCGCTGTTCGAGGAGCGTGCGCCGCTCCACCGGCCGATCGACGCCGACGACGTGGGCGCCGCCGGTGCGTACCTGCTCTCCGACGATGCGCACAACGTGACCGCGACGACGCTCTACGTCGACGCCGGGTACCACGCAATGGGCATGTAGACCGAGAGCGCCGCGCAGGCGCTATGGGGATGTGACGCGGGCGCGCAGACCTCGGTCTGCGCGGACGACATCCATCCCGACCAGGTGCCAACCGGCGGCGCCGAGCGGGATCCTCACCCGGTTGCCGACGGTGACCTTGAACGAGCGAACACGGTTCCCGTCGACCGCAAAGGCCACTCGTACCGGTTCTCGCGTCGTGAGCACGACCTGCAGCCGCCGCCCGCGCGTCCACAGCGCGGCGTGCCGGATGCGCGGCGAGCCGTTGTTCCAGCCCGGGCAGACGACGATGCGCGCGCCGGGCTCCTTTACGGGCGAGACGCCTCCGGGACGACCTTGCTCGAGCATCGTCACCGCGCCGTCGCGCGCGAGCTGGCCGAAGCCGTGCTGCTGGAGCGCGCGCCAGGCGAACCAGCCCGTCTCACCCGCGAGGCCGCGATGGAAGGCGACGTAGCGCACGCCTAGCCGACGCAGCAGCTCGCCGGTGCCGGGGCGCCAGTCGCCGCAGTTCAGCTCGGCGAGCCGCAGGGAGAGCCTCGCCGCCGCGTTCGGCGCGGTCGTCGAGTAGCCGCCGGGCCGCTCGCGCGGGGCGGCCTGGTCGTAATACGGGTAGATGCTGCCGAGCTGGACCGAGGGGTGGAGCACCGGCACCTCGAGCAGCCGCCCGGGAGGCGCGGCCCGCAGCGCCGCGTAGGCGCGGTTCCCGCGATCGGCCGCGGCCGCGTCGTAGACCGACACGTGCAGGTCGACGGCCAGGAACAGGATCGCCGCGGCGACCACCGTGATCCAGCGCAGCCGGGCGACGGCGAACGCAACCAGCCCGGCCAGCGCGAGGCAGGCGACCGGCAGCTGCCGTTCGGGCACGCGTGGGTAGCGCAACGGCGGGAAGTGGTGCCAGAGCTCCGAGTAGAGCGGGAAGTGCGTCCCGAGCGCGAGCAGCACCGGCACGACCGCGCCGATCGCCAGGGCGGCCGCGAGCCCGAACCGTCGCGCCTGCAGCAGCAGCACGAGCCCGGCCAGCGCGAGCAGTGGCGTCAGCCAGCCCAGGAAGACGAAGCTCTCGAGCCCGTGGCGGTCGTGACGCGTGACGAAGTCGAGCCCGGTCGCCGAGTAGTGCGCCACCTCGCGCAGCGATCGGCCTCCGGAGCCGAGGCCCGTTGTCGAGAAGTGTCCGACGAGAAGCGCAGCCGCGACCGCCGGCACGGTCGCCAGCACGGCGCCGACGCGTCCTCCGCGGCAGAGGCAGTAGAGCAGGAAGAACGGGATCGTCCCGAGCGCGAGGTGCACGTCCGAGAACGGGATCGAGGCGAGGGCTGCGCCCGCCCCGACGAGCCACCAGCGCGAGCCTCGCCGCGAGCGTTCGAACGCCCAGACCGCAAGCGGCAGCAGCGCCGAGATCGGCCCGCGCAGGTGTCCTGCGCTCTGGGCGACTCGGTAGGGCGCGAGCGCGAACACGAGCCCGCCGGCGAGCGACGCGCCCACGGGCAGCTGCAGCTCCCGCAGCCAGAGGTATGCGAACGCGCCCGCCGCGAGGTAGGTCAGCAGCAGGAAGAGGTTCCAGCCGAGCACAGGCCCGAACAGCGCATGCAGCGGCCAGAAGGGCAGCCCGAACGGCCAGCCGCCGAAGTTCCAGCGCGGGGGGCTCTCGGGCCGGAAGGTGTACGGGTCGCGCCACGGCGCGCTCCCGTGCTCGAGCTGGTGCCCGACGAGCCAGAGGTGGTACTCGGCCTGGAGGTGGTCGCCGGCCGCGGCCTCGCCGGGCACGGGAGTCGCCTCCGCGAAGAAGTGCGAGCCGATGTGCCCGAGCTGCGGCGCCGTCGCCAGCAGCCCCGCGCCCAGGTAGAGCGCGACGACGAGCGCTACAAGGCCCGGGCGGCCGAGAGCAGCTCGTCGAAGTCCGGCACCTCTGCCGCCTCGTACCGCCATGCGCCGCGGACCGTACCGCTCCTGTCGACCAGGAAGGCCGTCCGCTCGGCGACGTCCTTGAACCCGCGGAACTCGTGCGCGACGCCGAACGCGTGCACGGCCTCCGCGTTCCAGTCCGACAGCAACGGGAAGTTCAGGTCGAGCGCCTGCATCCAGGCGATGTGCGTCCAGGGCGAGTCGCGAGAGACGCCGGCGGCCTGTACGCCCGCCTCCTCGAACTCCTTGCTCCTGTCACGCAGGAGCTCCATCTCGTTCGTTCAGGTCGCAGACCAGTCAAAGAGGTAGAAGAGGAGCAGGAGCGGCTTCTCGGCCGCGAGCTCGCGCAGCGAGACCGGCTCCTGCGGCCCCATCCAGACCTTCGCGTCCGGGAACTGCTCGCCGACCTCCAGCACCGGGCGAGCTTACGCGCAACACCAGTCGGCGATGTGCGCCGACCGGCCGAACTGCTGCGTGATCCGCGCGACGCCGACGATCCGCCGCGGCTTCGCGCGCACGAACACCCACTGGTTCGCGGTCGGCCAGGAGACGAGCAGCCAGCGCCCGTTCGGCGAGAAGGCGAGCTGGTCGAAGACGCCGGTGCCGCGGTAGACGGTCTGGCCGCTGCGCCCTGCGAAGACGTCGCTCTGCAGCCCGTGCACCCGGATCACCATCAGCTCGCCCGTCCCGGGCGCGAAGGCCGCGTCGGAGTCGTGCGTCGCGTCCGAGGGATCGTCCTGCAGGACGACGCGCCCGCGGCGGTCGTAGACGCGCAGCCCGAACGGCCTGAACGCGAGCAGCAGGCGGCCGTCGTCCGACCAGGCGAGCTTCGCAGGCGGCTCGGCCGTCCGCAGCAGGACGGCGCCGCTGTCGGT
>DATLPH010000104.1:0-2743 GCA_035535855.1 Gaiellaceae bacterium | reverse complement strand
CGAGCAGGAGGGCGACGTTGGAGCCGACGCGGCCGCAGCCGATGATGAGTGCCTTCACCGTCTCACCTTAGCTCACTCGATTATCGAGCCGTCTTCCTCCATCACGCCCTCGGGGAACGCGACCACGAGCACCTCGCAGGGCGCCTTGCGCAACACATATTCGACCGTGGGTGAGAAAAACCGCGCCTGGCGACGCCAGCGGGGCGAGGAGCCGCAGACGATCAGGTCGTTGCCGCGCTGCCTGGCCTCGTCGACGATCGCCTGGCCGATCGAGCGGGCCCGGATCGTGACACCCCGCACCTGGACGCCGAGGTCGGAACCCAGGAGTGTCGCTTCGGCAAGCGAGGCCGCCGCACTCTCCTCCTGCTCGTCGAGATTCGCGTCGAGCGGGAGCTCGAGGGGCACGCGGATCACGTACATCGCCTCGACCTGGGCCCCGCGCTCGGCCGCCAGCTTCACCGCGGTCGCGACCATCTCCTCGCCGATCGGACCGAGCTTCATCGGCACGAGGATGCTGCTGAACTCCGCTTCGGGCAGGTGCTCCGAGGGCCCCTCGACGTGCTCGAGCAGACCTTCGCCCCGCCCCTTGCGCACGAGGCCGTAGACGACGAGGCCGGCGAGGAGCCAGGCCGGGCCGCCGTAACGGGCGCCGGCGTGCGTGGCCATCGCGGCGACCCAGATCGCGAACGTGGCGACCGAGCCGACGATCGCCGGGAGCGGGACCTCGACGCCGCGGACGCGAACGTTCGCCGGCGCCCGGTAAGGGCGCGGGAGCTCGGGCTCGCTGTAGCGGAGCCTGATCACGGCCAGCTGGGCCGCCGTGAACGCCGCCAGGACGCCGAAGCTGAAGAGGCTGGCGAGGAACGCCACGTCGTCCTTGATGAACGAGGTGCCGATCATGAGCGCCGACGAGATGAGCGCGGCCGAGACGATCGCCTGCGGCGAGACGAGCGTCCGCCGGTTCAGACGGCCGAACGCGCGCGGGAGCTGGCCGTGCTCGCCGAGCGAGCGGGCGAGGCGCGTGAAGCCCGACATCGAGGTCGTGACGGCGACCAGCAGGATGACCGCGCCCGTGAGACCGACGTACATGCGGAGCGCGGTGTCGAGACCGCCGGGGAGGTGGTGGCCGAGCTCGTCGACGATCCCCATCAGCGGCGCTCGCAGCCAGTCCGTTCCGAGCCCCGTGGTGCCTCCCTGCGCCGGGAAGGCCGAGAGCGCGACGAGCGCGATCGCGACGTAGATCACGACGACGAGGCCGATCCCGGAGAAGAGGCTGCGCGGGAGGTCGCGTCCCGGCTCCCTGGTCTCCTCTGCCAGGTTCGCAACGGTCTCGAGGCCGGTGTAGGCCAGCATCGCGAGCGGCAACGCGAAGGCGATCTGGTGCCAGGTGGGATGCGTGCCGATCGAGACCCCGTGCGTGAGCGCCTCGCCGGAGAAGAGGAACGCGAACCCGAGCACGACGAGCATCAGCTGAGTCACAAGGTCGAGGACCGCGACGACGATCCCATAGCGGTAGAACGCGGAGCGCCGCACGAGCCGGAAGAGCGCGACGCCCATGATCACGCCGACTCCGACGACCACGTCCCACGGGTTGTGCTCGAGCGACTCCCACTTCATGGCCGCTCCGAGGTAGTGCGGCACGAAGAGCGCCGAGAGCGCGATCACGATCAGGTAGTCGAGGAAGAGCGCCCAGCCCGTCAGGAAGCCGGCGAGGTCGTTGAAGGCGCGGCGGACGAAGGTGGCGGCGCCGCCGGTCTCCGGGATCGCAGTCGTGCCCTCGGCGTACGAGAGGGCGACGACCAGGAAGAGCGCCCCCACGAGCGCGAGCACCTCGGGCGTGAGACCGAGCGCGTGCAGGGCGATGATCCCGAGGGCGACGTAGATCGACGAGGCGATCTCGCCGTAGGCGACCGAGAAAAGGGCGGGCGCGTCGAGGACCCGCTGGAGCCCTGGAATCTTCCGCGCCACGACCGGAGGTTACTCCCGGGGGTGGTCTACTACCTGCGTCGGTAGAGCAGGTAGAGGCGTCCCGCGCCGAGGCCGATGAAGAGCGCGCCGATCAGGTAGCCCACACCACCGCCCTGCCGTGCCGTCTGGACGATGAGCGCGATCCCGAGGCCGATCGCGACGACCCCGAAGATCGTCACGAGGGAGCGGTAGGAGCTCACGCGGCCCTCGGGGCCGCCGCGACCATCACGCGGCACGGCGCGTTCTTGAGCACGAAGTCGACGGTGTCGCCGAAGATCTTCCCGCTCCGGCGACGGATGTCGCGCCGCGGGGAGCCCATCACGATGATCTCGCTGTTGCGCAGGTCGGCCTCGTCGACGATCGCGCGGCCGGCACGACGCGCGCGGACGAGACGGCCGACGACGTCGACGCCGTAGGCGTCCCCGATCGCGCGGGCCTCGTCGAGCAGATCGTGAGCCCGCAGCTCCACCTCATCGGGCAACGGAGCGTCGAGCGGGAGCTCGAGCGGCACCTCGAGCACCGTCACGGCGGCGATCGTCGCGCCGCGCTCGGTGGCGAGGCGGCAGGCCAGGTCGACCGCCTCCTCGGACTCCCGCCGGTGCACGATCGGGACGAGAACGTTGCGGTACTCAAGCGCCACCCCGGGGCCGATCGGGATCGGCGCCCGCACCGTCTCGCTCAACGGCACGTGCAGCCGCCGCCGGTAGATGGCGTAGGTAATGAACCCGGCGGCGAGCCACCCGAGGCCCGCCCAGCGCGTCGCCTCCTCCTGCAC
>DATLPH010000103.1:0-3201 GCA_035535855.1 Gaiellaceae bacterium | reverse complement strand
TGGACGAACCGACGAACGACCTCGACTTCGCGGCGCTCGAGCTGCTGGAGCGCTTCGTCGACTCGCACCGCGGCGGCATCGTCGCCGTCTCTCACGACCGGGCCTTCCTCGAGCGGATGACGAGCATCGTCGAGTTCGAGGCGGAGACTCGGCAGGTGCGCGTGTACGCGGGCGGCTGGAGCGAGTTCGTCGCGCAGCGGGTGGCTGCGCGGGATCGGCACGAGTCGGCCTACGCCGGCTACCGGTCGGAGCGCGAGCGGCTCGAGGAGCAGGCGAGCCGGATGCGTCAGTGGGAGGAGCGCGGCTACGGCCAGGGCCGCAAGAAGAAGAAGACGAAGGACGTGAAGAAAGCTGCGGCCAAGAAGCTCGGGCGGCTCGAGCGCGTCGACAAGCCGTGGACGCCCTGGGAGCTGAGGCTCGAGCTTTCACCGCAGCAGCGCGGCGGCGACGTCGTGGCCCGCCTCACCGGCGCGGTCGCCGGGCGCGGCGGCTTCCGCGTCGGCCCCGTCGACCTCGAGCTGCGGCACGGCGACCGGCTCGTCCTGCTCGGCCGCAACGGCGCGTGCAAGACGACGCTGCTGAAGGCACTGCTGGGCGAGTTGCCGCTCGTCTCGGGTGAGCGCAGGCTCGGCGCGGGCACGGTGATCGGCGAGCTCCCGCAGGGACCCGGCCCGTTCGCGGGCAGCGAGCGGCTGCTGGATGCATTCAGCCCGCGCAGCGGCCTGCCCGAGGGCGAGGCGCGCGCCCTGCTGGCGCGGTTCGCCCTCGGCGCCGACGACGTCCTGCGTCCGGGCCGCTCGCTCTCCCCCGGCGAGCGCAGCCGGGCAGCGATCGCGCTCGTCGCCGGACGCGGCGTGAACGCCCTCGTCCTCGACGAGCCGACGAACAACCTCGACCTGGAGGCGATCGAGCAACTCGAGCTCGCGCTGCAGACCTTCGAGGGCGCGGTCGTGCTCGTGACCCACGACCGGCGCTTCCTCGAGGCTTTCGGGGCCACGCGGGAGCTAGCGCTCTAACGCGAGAGCGGCAGGAGGCGCGTCCCCGTCGCCTTGAACGTCGCCAGGACGGTTCCGCCGGGCGCGAGTCCGAGCCGCTCGGCCGACGCGGCCGTGACCTCGGCGGTCAGTGGTCCGACCCGCACCCGCACGCGGTTGCCGACGTGCGCGACGGAGGCGATCTCGCCGCGGATCAGGTTCATCGCCGAGTCGTCCGCGTGCACCCGGCCGATCGACACGTCCCAGGGGTAGACGACCACGCCGACCTCGCCCTGGGCGGAGTCGGTCGAGTAGACGATCTCGCCGCTTTCCAGCCGCACACGGGTGAGTCCGTCGTCCTGCAGCTGGACGGAGCCGCGCAGGAGGTTGGCGCCCGTGAACGAGGCGACAAAGGGATCGTTCGGCTGCGAGACGAGCTCGTGAGGCGTGCCGAGCTGGCGCAGGCGGCCCTCGACGATCACGCCGACGGTGTCCGCGAGAGCGGCCGCGTCCTCGTAGTCGTGGGTCACGATCAGCGTCGGCAGTCCGAATGCGTGCAGCAGCTCCTGCAGCTCGAGCCGGACCGCGTCCTTCGTGTGCGCGTCGAGCGCGGAGAGCGGCTCGTCCAGGAGCAGTACGCCGGGGTCACGCGCGAGTGCCCGTGCGAGGGCCACGCGCTGCCGCTCCCCGCCGGAGAGCTCGGTCGGCCGGGCGTGCGCGAGGTGCGAGATCCTAAATCGCTCCAGCAGCTCACCTGCGCGCTCCTTGCCGCCGTAAGCCACGTTCTGCCGGACGCTCAGGTGCGGGAAGAGCGCGTACTCCTGGAAGACCAGGCCGACCCGCCGCTCCTCCGGATTGCGGAAGGTCGTGCCGTCGAGCCAGACCTCATCGTCGAGCGCGATCCGGCCGACCGGACGGGCGAGGCCCGCGATCGCCCGCAGCACCGAGCTCTTGCCGGCGCCGGAGGGCCCGACCAGCGCGACCGTCCGCTCGACCTCGAGCGCGAGCTTCAGCTCGAACGAGCGGAGAGGAAGCTCGAAGTCTGCCGAGAGGGTTGCCACGAGAGGATCAGCTTGAGGAACAGGAGCAGGGCCGCGCTGATGACCACCAGCAGCGCACCCATCGCGAGCGCCGCGTCGAAGTCGAGCGAGAACTCCTCGTAGATCGCGAGTGGCAGGGTCTGCGTCACGCCGCGGAGGCTGCCCGCGAACATGATCGTCGCGCCGAACTCGCCCAGGCCGCGGGCGAAGGCGAGCGCCTCGCCGGCCGCGAGCCCACCGCCGGCAAGCGGGAGCACGACCCGGAAGAACGTGCGCGTCGGGCTCGCCCCGAGCGTGCGCGAGGCGGCGACGAGGTTCGGGTCGACCGCTTCGAACGCGGCGATCGCCGCGCGGATGTAGAGCGGGCTCGCAACGTAGGCCACGGCAAGCGTGACCGCCGTCTGCGTGAACGGGATCGCCAGCCCGACTGCGTCGAGCGTCGAGCCGAGCAGGCCGAGGCGGCCGAACGCCGCGAGCAGCCCGAGCCCTGCGACGGCGGGCGGGAGCACGAGCGGCAGCTCCACGAGCGTCACGACCAACGAGCGGCCCCGGAAGCGCCGGCTCGCCACGAGGTAGGCGAGCGGCGTGCCGAACAGCAGGATCAGCACCTGCGCGATCACGGTGGTCTTGGCGCTCACGATCAGTGCGTCGGTCACCACCGGGTTCGAGAGCTGGTGCAGCAGCTTGCCCGGCGGCACGCGCAGGAAGATCGCCGCGATCGGCACCAGCAAGAAAGCAAGCGCCAGTCCGGCGGCGCCGAACACCAGCGCGCCGAAGAGCCAGCGGCGGATGCTCACGGCTTCAGACGCGGGAGGAAGCCGGAGCGCAGCAGGATCGTCTGCCCCGTCCTGCCGAGCACGCGCCTGACGAACGCCTGAGCGACCGGCTTGTTCTTGCTCGCCAGCACGACGCAGATCCCGTACTCGATGTCCGGCCGTCCGCGCGGCGGGATCGAAATCGTCCTCACCTTCTTCGGCACGGTCTTTGCGTCGGTGCGGTAGACGAAGCCGGCGTCGGCCTCGCCGAGCGCGACCTTCGCGAGCACCTCTCGCACGTCGGTCTCGCGGCTGACGACGTTCTTGAGGACACCCGTGAGCTTCAGCTTCTCGAGCACCTGCAGCGTGTAGTCGCCCACCGGGACGCCTTTCGCAGCGATCACGAGCTTGACGCCCTTCCGCCGCAGGTCA
>DATLPH010000102.1:0-4242 GCA_035535855.1 Gaiellaceae bacterium | reverse complement strand
TGCCTCGGGCTCGGCGCCGCCTACGTCGCTTTCGGCGTCCTCGTGACCGACCGCGTCCTCCGCGACGCGCGGGCCCGCGGCTCGCTCTCGCTGACGTGATCGTCGCCGCGCGCATCTTCGTCATCGGCGGGGTGACGAGCTTCCGCGGGCTCTGGTACTGGCTGACGCCGTGGATCTACGTGCCGACGATGCTGATCGCGCCGATCTTCCAGATTCTGCTCTTCGCCTACATCGGCCGGTCGGCGGGGCTCGAGTCGGACAAGTTCTACTTGATCGGGAACGCGCTCCAGTACGCCTCGATCCCCTGCCTGTTCGCGATGGCGCAGATGATCGGCGGCGAGCGGTACCAGAACACGCTCAGCGCGATCCTCGTCAGCCCGGCGCCGAGGATCCCGCTCTTCTTCGGCCGGTCGTTGCCGGTCGTCCTGAACGGCGCGTTCGTGGCGGCCTTCTCGCTGTGCGTGGGCGCGCTGATCCTCAACGTCCATCTCCCGGCGAGCTCGTTCGCGCCGCTGGCGCTCGTCATCCTCGTGGCCGCCTTCTCGTGCACGGGTCTCGGCCTCGTCAACGCGGCCGCGAGCCTGCGGATCCGGGAGAACGCCGTCCTCTCGAACGTCATCTTCGGCTTCCTGCTCATCTTCACGGGCGCGAACGTGCCCCTGGACGACCTCCCGGACTGGATGAGCACGGCCGCGCAGGGAATGCAGTTCACGCACGCGATCGAGGCCGCACGCCTGCTCGCGGACGGTGCGAGCCTCGCCGACGTTCGCGGGTTGATCGGGGCCGAGCTGCTCGTCGGGGCGATCTACGGGATCGCGGGGTATGCCCTCCTGCGCTGGTTCGAGATCTTGAGTCGCCGTAACGCCTCGCTGGAGCGCTCCTGATGCCGCGCGCCCGCGACCTGAACTGGATGCAGGTCGAGGTGTACCTGCGCGCCGACGACCGCGTCGTGCTGCCGCTGGGGTCGACCGAGCAGCACGGCTTCCTCTCGCTCGAGACCGACAACATCCTCGCCGAGGGGGTCTCGGCCGAGGCCGCGGAGCCGCTGGGAGTGCTCGTGCTGCCTGTGCTCGCCTACGGGCTGACGCCGTCGTTCGCCGCCTACCCCGGGAGCCCGACGCTGCGGCTGGAGACCTTCGCCGCGGTGCTGCGGGACCTGCTCGACTCGCTGCACGGACAGGGCTTCCGCCGCTTCCTGCTCGTGAACGGGCACGGCGGCAACATCGCGGGCGGCTCGCTTGCGCGGGAGTGGGTCGCCGCCCACTCGGACGCGCAGGCGATCTTCCACAGCTGGTGGTCGAGCGAGCGGGTGCTCGCGGCGGCGCGCGAGCTCGACCCCGAGCCGAGCCATGCGAACTGGTTCGAGAACTTCCCCTGGACGCGCGTTGCAGGGGTCGAGCTCCCCAAGGGGCGCAAGCCGGCCCTCGACCAGGCGGCGTACCGCGCCGCGGGGCCGGCGCAGGTGCGCGAGCTCATCGGCGACGGGGTCTTCGAGGGCGGCTACGAGCTCCCCGACGACCAGGTCGAGCGCGTCTGGCGGGCGGGCGTCGACGAGGTGCGCGAGCTGCTCGAGCAGGGCTGGCGATGACCGACCCGCTCGCGACCTTCCACCAGTGGTTCGAGGAGGCGCGGGCCGCCGGGGTCGAGGTGCCCGAGGCGATGACGCTCGCGACCGCCGACTCGGAGGGCCGTCCGTCGGCGCGCATGCTGCTGCTGAAGAGCGCCGACGAGAACGGCTTCTCGTTCTTCACCGGCTACGAGAGCCGAAAGGGCCAAGAGCTGGCCGCGAATCCCCGCGCGGCGCTCGTCTTCTACTGGCGTCCGCTCGGACGGCAGGTGCGGGTCGAGGGCCCGGTGCGGAGGCTCTCGCCGGAGGAGTCGGACGCGTACTGGGAGACACGGCCCTTGCGCTCGCGCGCAGCGGCGGCCGCCTCGAAGCAGGGCGAGCCGATCGAGAGCCGCGACGCGCTGGAGGCCGAGTTCGAACGGCAGCTCGCGCTCGGCGAGCCGCCGCGACCCGAGCGCTGGGGCGGCTACCTCCTGGAGCCCGACGCGATCGAGCTCTGGCAGCACCACGACGACCGGCTGCACGACCGCGTCAGGTTCACGCGCGCGCGCGAGGGCTGGCGTGCTCAGCGGCTCGCGCCCTAGGGCAGGGCGGTGCCGTTCGTGAGCCCCATCCCGGGAATCGTGCAGATTCGCTGAACCCGTCCCCCGGCAAGTGGCAGGACGCCGAGCGAGTTGCCGCTCTTCACGGCGAGCGCGGAGGGCCCGAGCCAGGAGACCGCCGTAGTCCCGCTCTCGTCGAACGGTGGATGGAGACGCCTGCTGTGCGAGAGCCTGCTGGGCCCGCCGCCGCTCGTCGGAACGGAATAGACGTCGCGGACCCGGTTCCGGGTCGCTGCGTAGAGGATCCTGCGGCCGTCACGAGACCAGAGCAGCGGGCCTGACTTGGCAACCGTCGGCGTATGGGTCAGCCGCCGCGCGTCGCTTCCGTCGGGAGCCATCGTCCAGAGATCCCCGTCCTCGAAGAACGCGATCCGCGAGCCATCGGGCGACCAGATCGGGTCGGCGCCGGAGACGCCGCCGTACGGCGTTGGGCTCGTGCGCACCGTGTTCGTCCGCCCGCCGGAGTAGACGAACGTCGCGGCGTGCAGGTCGCCCGCGGGCCCGTTGCCCCACGAGGCGTCGAAGAGGAGGCGGCCGCGCGAGGCCGCGATGCTGCTGATCTGTGCGTGGGGTGCGATCCCGAAGGCGATCGTGCGGCCGCCGAGATGCAGCCTCGGCGCTCGCAGCTCGACCAGCCCGAGCTGCTTGCCGAGCCAGAATGGCTGGGCCCAGTAGCCGAGCCCGAGCCTCTGCGGCCTTCCTCCGCCGACGGTCCCCTCCCAAGCCACCTGCCTGCCGCTGCTGTACGCACACCGGTTCCCGGAGAAGAGCAGGTATCCCGGATAGGAGTGCGGCAGCGGAACCTTCCTGCAGCTGCCGGAGGCAGGGCTCGCGATCACGAGCCCGCTGAAGGGAGGGCCGTGCCAGGATGCCGCGCCGACCGCGAAGTGGGTCGTGACAGGCGCCGCCGCGCGATGCCGCTCTTTCCTTGCGCCGCCGCTCGAGGAGCCATGGCCAGCCGTGACCGAGTAGGCGACGATCACGGCGGCCGCGGCAGCGGCGACCGCCGCCGCCCCGAGCGCCTGGCGCCTGCGCTGACGACGCCGGGCCTCCTTGATCAGCGCCTCGAGCTCCTCGGGCCGCACCGGCGGCCGCGGCGGGCTCGTGACGCTCATCGCTACGCCAGCCCTTCGATCATTCGGATCAGCTCCTCTTGCCGGTAGCCGTGCTTGCGGGCGAACTGGAGTAGCTCGCGCGCGCGCGCGAGGACTGCGCCGTCCTCCGGCGTGCCCGCGACGGTCACGCCCCGGCCGCGGCGGAACTCCAAGAGGCCTTCGTCGCGCAGGATCCGCAGCGCGCGCAGGACGGTGTTCGCGTTGACCTCGAGCACCGCGGCCAGATCGCGTGCCGGCGGAAGCCTGTCCCCCGGCCCCGCCTCGCCGTCCGCGATCGCGCGCCGGATCTCGGCCGCGACCTGCTCGTGCAGCGGAAGAGCGTCGTCGCGGTCGATCGTGCCGAGCATGGTGCTATGAACCGTAGCACCATCTTGTACTCGTCACCGCTCAAGCTTCGGGGAGGGTGGCACCCACGCTTCCTGCAACTAGCGCCGCGGGCCGCGTAACCAAGCGGTCTCTCGGGCGAGCTCGCCACCCAGCCTGGCGACGGCTCTGGGGCGCCGGCTTTCGGCTAGTGCGGGTACCGCTCCGGGTGCTGGGCAAAGGCTGCCGCACAAGTAAGCGAACAGAAGTGGTACGCCTTCTCGTCGAGCAGCAAGCGACCTACCGCACGATCTGGATCGACCGCCATCTGGCAGACGGGGTCAATCGCCAGGTGATTGGCATTCTCGTCCACGCGAACGACGGCGAAAATCTCAACTGGCTCAGCGACGTTGCGTAGGACTTGCCGCCCACGAGATTCGTAGAGCACACCCTCGAGGTCAGGCGCGAGCGCTGCCGTCTGCCCGGTGACAAGTACCTCGCCACCGGCGGCGAGCGCCGAAACCCGCGCCGCGACATTGATCGTCGTCCCGAAGTAGTCCCCCTTGCGCTCGACAGCCGAGCCGTAGTTGCCGCCGACGCGGACCGATGGCGCGTGGTGGCCGCTCATCGCATTGCGCGTGATCCACAAGCCGAG